>JAIXUV010000197.1 GCA_027483345.1 Verrucomicrobiales bacterium
AGCTCAGAAAGCCCGCACCAACCGCATCAGGACGTAGGCGATGGTCGCCGTGACCGGCAGGGTGAGGACCCAAGCCCACAGGATCCTTTCCACGACGCCGATGTTCAACGCGCTGAACCGCTTGGCACACCCGACACCCATGATGCTGGTGGTGATGGCATGGGTCGTGGAGACCGGCATGCCGAAATGGGCTGCCACGGAAAGGACCGTGGCCGCGGTCGTCTCGGCTGCGAATCCGTGCACCGGCTGCAGCTTCACCATCTTGTGGCCCATGGTCTTGATGATCTTCCATCCGCCGGCGGCGGTGCCAGCGGCCATCACCACGGCGCAGGTGACCTTGATCCAGCTCGCAATGCCTTCGGTGCCCGAGGCGTCCACGGACATCGGATGATGCAGGAACTGCAGCCAGCTGGGGAGTTGGACCAGCGTGCCCGCCTTCTCGGCGCCCACGAGGGCCAGGGCGATGATGCCCATGGTCTTCTGGGCGTCGTTTGAGCCGTGGCTGAAACCCATGTACGCCGCGCTGGCCAGCTGGGCCTTGCCGAAGACGCGGGTAACCCAGATGGGCGTCCATCCTCGCAGCAGGAGGTACAACAAGGTCATCACCAGCATGCCCACCACGAAACCCATGATCGGCGAAAGGAACATGGGGATGATCACCTTGTAGATCAGGCCGTCGTATTTGTACCAAGGAGCCCCTTCCTTGGCCTTTCGGAGGACGACCACAGCCAGGTTGTTGCTCGCGGCGGCGACGCCGGCGCCGATCAGTCCGCCAATGAGCGCATGGCTGGAACTGGAGGGCAGTCCGAACCACCAGGTGACCAGGTTCCAGACGATCGCACCACCCAGGGCGCAGATCAGCATCTGGGTCCCCAGTTCCGACGGGACGAGGTTCGAGTCCAACAGACCTGAACTGATGGTCTTGGCCACCGCGGTGCCGTAAAGGGCACCAACCAGGTTGGTGCAGGCCGCCAACAGGATCGCCAGACGGGGAGTCAGGACCTTGGTCGAGACCACCGTGGCGATCGAATTCGCGGTGTCATGGAATCCGTTGATGTACTCGAACACCAGGGCCACGAGGATGACCGTTAGGAGGAGGGCCATGTCGCGCGGCTTCAGGAGTTCTTGAGAACGATCTGCACGATCACGTTGCCGGCGTCACGGCACCGGTCGATCACCTTCTCCAGGAGGTCGAAAAGGTCCTTCAACGCGACGACGGTCACGGCATCATGTCGGGTGGAATAGAGTTCCTTGAGCAATCCCGTCATGTGCTTGTCCGCCTCGCCTTCCAGATATTGGAGCTGGTCGTTCTTCTCCTTGACCTTGGCGAGGTCGGGGGAACCCCGGAGATCCCCCACCATGGTCAGCAACGTCTCCATCGACTGCTGCAGCAGTTCCGCCTGCCGGGTGAAGCTGGTGTGCTGGATCCGCTCCGGGGAAATCATGAACCGCTCGACGAACTTCTCCAGGGTCTTCGGGATCTTGTAGAGCGCGATCGCCAAGGCGTCGATGTCCTCACGCTCCAAGGGGGTGACGAACGTCGTCACCAACCGCTCTTGGATCTCCTCGGTGATGCGCTTGTCCTTGCGCCGGACCAGAGCCAACTGGTCCAAGACCGTCGGGCCCGGACTGGACAAGGTCTTCACCAGAATCTGGACGCTCTCGTTGGCCTCGCGGGCGCTGCGGTCCAGCAGGTCGAAGAAGATGTCGCCGCCGCCGACCAGTCGTTGAAGTGAGAACATGGTGTGATGTGGAAATGTCTGCGATTCGACCACGGGTCGTTTCCGTTACAGACCGGTGACTTCCCGCAAGCATCCAGAGGATCGGGCCTCCGGGGAAGCCCTTCCCGCTGCCGTCCCGGTGTCGACCCGCGTTCCAGATCAACGGAACGCGTCGGGAACGTTCTCCGGCACGCCCACCGTGCGGCGGTAATCCAGGATGATCTTGATCGCCTCCTCGGGCGTGTCCACCACCTTGAGCAGGTCGACGTCGCCCGGGGAGATCATCTTCTCCTTCTCCATCGTGGTCCGGCACCAGTCGAGGAGGCCCTTCCAGTATTCCCGGCCGAAGAGGATCAGCGGGAACGCCGGAATGCGACCCGTCTGGACCAGAGTCACCACCTCGAACAGCTCGTCCAAGGTGCCGAAGCCGCCGGGCATGTAGACGAATCCCATGCTGTACTTCACCAAGCAGACCTTGCGGCTGAAGAAGTAGTGGAAGTTGACCGAGACGTTGGAGAAGCGGTTGCCCTTCTGCTCGAACGGCAGCTCGATGTTGAGGCCGACACTCGGGCCCTTGCCCTGTGCCGCCCCCTTGTTGGCGGCCTCCATGATCCCCGGGCCGCCGCCGGTGACGACGGCGAACTTCTCCTTGGCCAGACCGTTGGCGATCGCCACCGCGGCCTTGTAGTAGGGATCCTCGGGGCGGGTCCTTGCGGAACCGAAGATCGTCACCGCCGCCGGGATCCGCGACAGCGTGTCGAACGAGTCGACGAACTCCGCCATGATCTTGAAGACGCGCCACGGATCCTCGATGACGCGCTGCTCTCGGGTGGAACTCATTGGGATTCGCGGGACCGTAATCCATCTCCGCTGAAGGGCCAGTCCGGCTTTGCCGACCCGGACAGGTGTCCCCGGACCAGATTCCGGGCCGACAGCACCAGTCGTCCGTCGCGCACCAGATCCCCGAAGCGCAGGTCCGGAAGTCCGCTTTGGGCTTCGCCGGTCAGTTCTCCCGGCCCCCGCAGCCGCAAGTCCGCTTCGGCCAAGTCGAAACCGTTGTCGGTGCCCGCCAGGACCTCCAGCCGTTGACGTCCCTCGGGCCGGGTCTCTCCGGAGACCAGGATGCAATGGGACTCGAAGCCGCCCCGGCCGATGCGGCCACGGAGCTGGTGCAGCTGCGCGAGCCCGAACTGGGACGCGTTCTCGATCACCATCACCGTCGCCTCGGGGACGTCAACGCCCACCTCGATCAGCGAGGTTGCGACCAGCACCTCGATCTTCCCGCTGCGGAACGCCTCCATGGTCCGGTGCTTTTCCTCCGCGGAAACCCGCCCGTGGAGCCGTCCCACCGCGTGCGGTGCCAAGGCCTTCGCGATCACCGGCAGCGAAGCCTCCACGGACTTGGCGTCGTCGTCCCCGGTGTCGGTCACCCGCGGGTACACCACATACGCCCGGTGCCCGGCCTCCAGTTCCTTCCGGACGAAGGACCAGATCCTCGGTAGGGAATCCGGTGTCCGGAGATGGGTCCGAATGCGGCTTCGGCCCGTCGGCTTCGAGTCGAGGATGCTGACATCGAGGTCCCCGTAGAGAGTCAGTCCCAAGGTCCGCGGAATCGGCGTTGCGGTCATGACCAACAGATGCGGGTAGCGGCCCTTTCGCAGCAGGCGTTCCCGCTGGGAGACGCCGAACCGGTGTTGCTCGTCGATGACCACCAGGCCGAGTCGGTCGGGGGTGAATCCGGACTCGATCAACGCGTGGGTGCCGACGGTGAGCGTCGGGGTGTCAGTGAAGAGTGAACCCGGTCCCGCTGGCTTGTGGGAGCCTGTGATCAACGAAACCTCGACCCCGAGCGGAACGAACCATCGGGCGAACACCTGTTCCAACTGGACCGCCAGGATTTCCGTGGGAGCCATCACCGCCACATGGAAGCCGCTCTCCAAGGCCATCAGCGCCGCGCCGGCGGCCACCAACGTCTTTCCGGCGCCCACGTCGCCCTGAAGCAGACGCCGCATCGGAACCGTGCCTCCCATGTCGGAACGGATCTCCCGCAACACCCGAGCCTGGGCGTCCGTCGGGCGGAACCCCAGCGAAGCCAGGAACGGACGCATCAACCGGTTGTCGCCGCCGCAGGGCAGGGCCTTGGCCTTGAGCTCGAGATTCTTCCTTCGCCGCTGGATCTCGAGCTGGAGGGCGATGAACTCGTCCATGGCCAACCGCTCGCGGGCCGTGTTGGCGGCGGTCTCGTTGGTCGGGAAGTGGATGTCCGCCACCGCCTGCGCACGGCTCGGCCAACGGGTTCCGTCGTCCCGCACCGCCTTCGACATCAGGTCGGGCTCGGGCTCGACCAAAAGTTGCCCGAACCGCTGGAGGGCCACCCACGCGATCCAACGCCGTCCCCGCTGACCCAGCCCTTCGGTCAGCCGGTAGATCGGCACGATCCGGCCGACATGCAGCCGGGGTTCTTCCGGATCCGGAGCCGCCGAACGATCCTCGGACTCCGAGGCGGTCCCGAGGCGCTCGGTTTCCGGGTGGTCCATGGTGCGGGGCTTCAGGGACCGAACCTTGCCGTGAACCACCCACTCCTCGCCGACCGCGAACTGACGTTCCATGTGGGGCAGGTTCCACCAGCGGCAATGGAGGCGCGCCGTGCCGTCATCGAGCACGAACTCGAACACCGACCGGCTTCCTTGGCGGAACTTCTTCGTGCCCGCGGCGACGATGCGTCCGAGCACCGCCGTCGTCTGGCCGACTTGAAGTTCCCGCACCAGGCTGAAGGAACGGCGGTCCTCGTGGCGCCGGGGCGGATCGAGCAGGAGATCCCCGATGGTCCGGATGCCCAGTCGCTCCAGCAGCCGGACGCGGGCGGGACCGATGCCCGGCACGAGGGAGACCGGGGAATCGAGGTGGGGAACCGGGATGGAACCGGAAGCCTCGGGCATGGGGGCTCCGTCGTAGGACGGGTCAGGCCGAAGGAGGAGTCGTCTCCCCGGTGGACTCCGTGGTCGTTCCGGCCGGCGGCGCCGCGGGTTCCGCTTCGGCGATTTCGGAATCCGGCTCGGGCTCGGGTTCGACGGCCACTTCCCCTGCTTCCACGGAGGCAACCGGTTCCGGAGGCGCGAGACCGATCTCGATCTCGCCGAAATCCTCCCCTTGTCGGAGGACGAGGGTCCTCAGACGGGTGAGTTCCAACATGGCCAGGAAGGTCACCACGACTTCCGACCGGGTCTTGGCCCCGGCGAACAGTTCGGAAAACAGGATGGTGCCCCGCTGAGCAATCCATTCCCGCAGCGCAGACATCTTCTCGGATACCGTGTACGGATCCGCCTGGATCTCGCGGTACTCGTCGCGGCCACCGAACCGCTTGAGGATGGCGCTGACCGCCTCGATCAGATCGAAGACCGAGACCGGGGCCTTCCTGGGCGCCTCGGGCTCCTCGAGTTCGGGGCGAGCCGGCCGACGTTCGTAGATCGACTCCATCTCGGCCTCGCGCACCTGGAGCCGGCCTGCGGCGTCCTTGAACTTCCGATACTCGACCAGCCGACGGATGAGCTCGAAGCGCGGATCCTCCTCGTCTTCCTCCTCCGAAAGCACCTCCGGCTTCTTGTCGGCGGGCAGCAGCTCGCGGCTCTTGATGTAGATCAGGGTCGCCGCCATCACCAGGAACTCTCCGGCCACTTCCAGGTCCAGCTCACGCATCTGGTCGATGTACGCGACGAACTCGGAGGCGATCCGGGTGAGGTTGACCTGGTAGATGTCCACCTCTTGCTTCTTGACCAGGTGCAGCAGCAGATCCAACGGACCCTCGAACACCTCGAATTGGACGCGATATTCGTTCATGAGCCCAAGCGGGAGCTGCTTCCAGCGTTCATTGGCCGGGAGCTCCGAATCCGTGGATTCGGTCGGGAGAAGAAGGCGTTCATCCGGGAGGGACATCGTGGTGGGTACGGGGTCGGAATGCTAGCGGACGAGCAGGGCAACCCGACG
This sequence comes from Verrucomicrobiales bacterium, assembly GCA_027483345.1. Taxonomy (GTDB): domain Bacteria; phylum Verrucomicrobiota; class Verrucomicrobiia; order Limisphaerales; family UBA9464; genus SXXZ01. Next base: position 5,706 of record JAIXUV010000197.1, read on the forward strand.
CCCACAGGCCCGTTCGCCAAACCAGGTCTGGATCTGGTCCAGGAGCCAGGCTTCCCATCGGCGACACTCCGGACACCAGATTTTCCGCCCCGTGATCTGCTTCACGCAGCCGCGCAGTCCCGAGAACTCGACCGCCTCGGGACTGGATGAAATGGCTTCGTCGAGCAGGGCCCGCAGACGTCTCTGGAACTCCAGTTCGCCCAGCTTCCCGGCTTCGACCGCGATCTTCCTCAGGTCCGCCCGCCAGACCTTGGCCGTCGGGTTGCCGGGTGCCGCTGGGGCCTCCGGAGACTCGCCGGTGGTCTTGCCCGCTGCTGCGGACTTCTTCGACTTGGCTCCCGCCGCCAAAGGTTCGGTGGTGACCTCCGCCGTGAGCCCGAGTCCCTGAAAAACCCGGGCCAAGGCGGAGGCGAACTCCGCCACGGTGACGTGCGTCTGGCCGAGCTCGTTCTTGAAGTAGTGCAGCACACCGGCGGCGGCCTGCTTCAGCCACTCCGGATCGATTTGTTCGGCGGCGCCCCCCGCCAACTCGAAGGTCAATTGCTCGACGGAGCAGGGGATGAACCCGCCATCCTCCTTGGCCACCAACAGGAACTCGTTGTTCAGGGCGATCATGGTTTCCGTCGTCCCTTCTCCACCGCCGCGGCTTCCGCCAGCAGCTCCAGTTGACGTTTGTCATCCGGTGGCAGCGATTCCAACCGCTCCACCTCGTTCACGAAGTCGCTCGCCTCCTCGAAATTGCGGTAGATGCTCGCGAACCGCACATACGCCACCTGGTCCATGGCCCGAAGTTCCCGCATCACGCGCTCACCCACCGCCGTGCTGCCGGCTTCCCGCTCGAAACTCGCCGCCAGCGACTCTTCGATGCGGTCCACCGCGGCCACGATCGCATCCTCCGAAACCGGTCGCTTCTGGCACGCCCGCTTCAGGCTCGCCACCAGCTTTTCCCGCGAGAAGTCCTCCCGCCGCCCATCGCGCTTCACGATCACCAACGGATCGTGTTCGATCTGCTCGTAGGTCGTGAACCGGTTCTCGCACTGCAGACACTCCCGCCGACGACGGATCGTCGCCCCTTCCTTGGAAGAGCGGGAATCGATCACCTTGTCATCCTGACAGGCACACTTCGGACAGCGCATAGGAGGTCGGCCAACAACCGGCTGTGGCAGCACCTGAATTAGGCCACTACCCGTTGTGGCGTCAAACCGTTAGCCCGCAAAGTTGCTCACAAATCGGTGACTATTCCCGGACTGACATTCCGCCGACCCCGCCTATCCTTCCGCCACCATGTCGTCGCCGCTGCTGCAACTGATCGGGGTGTCGAAGTCCTTTCCGGCCGGGGATGCCCGGATCGAAGTCCTGCGCGACGCCCACCTGGTCCTCGAACGCGGTTCCAGTACCGCCATCATGGGGCCCAGCGGCTCGGGTAAGAGCACGATCCTGAACCTGATAGGGACGTTGGATCGGCCGGACTCCGGATCGATCCTCTTCGAAGGCAAGGACCTGTCCACGCTCAGCCCGACGGCCCAAGCGGAGTTCCGCAATCGCAGCCTGGGATTCATCTTCCAATCCCATCACCTGCTTCCGCACTGCACGGTGCTGGAAAACACCTTGGTGCCCTGTCTGGCCGGGGCGGACCGGGTGGAGGACGAGGTCCTCGAACGGGCACGTCGTCTGTTGGATCGGGTCGGACTGGGACCTCGGCTCGACCACCTTCCGGCCCGGCTTTCCGGCGGCGAACGTCAGCGTGTCGCGGTGGTCCGGTCGCTCATCCGCTCGCCGGCCCTGGTCTTGGCCGACGAGCCGACCGGCGCCCTCGACCGGGCCTCGGCGGCCGACGTGACCCGGTTGCTGTTGGAACTCCAGTCCGAACTGGCGACCACATTGCTCGTGGTCACCCATTCCCCGGAACTGGCCGACCGGATGTCCCGGGTCCTGCGGATGGAGGACGGCAAGCTGGTTCCTGACGACGGCCTTGGACGGAAGTCGGCCAGCCCGACCTGATGAATCCGTTCCCCGGCACACCAGCTGACAAACGGCCCCACGCCGGATGGGAATGGCCGGAGGCGTTGGGCTTCCTGCCGTGGGCCGGGGCGGGCTTCCTGCAGCAAGGCCTCGTGGCCGGCTGGCTCAAGGCCAGTGGATTCCCCTCATGGTTTGGGCTGGTCTGCGGTCAGACGGTGTTCCTCGTTTTCGTGCTCTTTGGCTTCGTCCGACTCTCGAGAGCCCACGGGCGGGGCTTCGCGGAAGTGCTTGGATGCCGGAACCCACTGTGGCCGCGTCATGTCGGTGCCGGACTCCTGGCGGGACTGGCCTTTCTGCCCGCCGCGTATGGTTTCCAGGCATTGGTCTCCGGGCTGTTCCGGATGTTGGGATTCGAGGTGCCGATCCAGAATGCCGTGGAACTGCTGATGGCCGCAGGTCCAACCGGCCGCTTTGGAATCTATCTCGCAGCGGGCATCGGAGCGCCGGTAGCTGAGGAGATCCTGTTTCGAGGGGTGATCTTCGCCACGATCCGGGACAGCGGATGGCCGCGGGTGGCGCTGCTGGGATCGGCGATCCTGTTTGGCGCCGTGCATTTCAACCTGGGAGCGCTCGTTCCGTTGACCGGATTCGGAATGCTGTTGGCGTTGGTGTACGATCGCACCGGAAGCCTGCTGGCGCCGATCGCCGCACACATGGTCTTCAACGCGGCTCCGTTCGTCATGCTGCTCCTTGGCGTCGAGTTCGCCAAGTGACCCGGACTGTCCACCGCCTTGGGATTGGCCACGGAGACCCGGAGGATACGGAGAGGACGCATTGACACGGATGGCTCGGAGGGACGCCGCGTGTGGCGGGTGCCGAGAGAAGGAATTCCATCGCAGAACTGGAGCCGGTGGTCGGGATTGAACCGACGACCTACGGTTTACGAAACCGTTGCTCTGCCACTGAGCTACACCGGCGAATCCATGGAAACGCCCGGAGGGGCGCTGGATGCGGG
>JAIXUV010000228.1 GCA_027483345.1 Verrucomicrobiales bacterium
CAGAACGCGCTGCTCGAGCTCAAGATCGCGGGCGTGCGGCGGCTGGATTTCGAGGACTTCTTCGCGCTCTTCGGCGACGGCGGCCATGCCCAGTTCCCGCGCTGGTACAAGGACACCCTCCGCGCCGACCTCTCCGAGTCCGCCCGCGGCTACTGGGACAGTCGGATGCATTTCCTGTCGCGCCCCCAGGAGGAGGATTCCTTCTACCACCGCGGCACGACCGGCGTGTTCGGCAAGCTGATGGTGAAGTACTGCCAGTGGGCCCGGATCCATGCGGACGTCCTGTCGCTCTTCTCCGCCGGCTGCCTCGACGAACAGCGCCGGATCTACCTCGGCACGGTGCGCGACGCGATGTGGCGCCCCGCCCTGAAGCGGGCGCTGCGGACCGACGCGGTACTGAGCCTGCTCGGCGTGCCGAAGGCGCAACGCGAACACCTGGAGCGGACCACGGCCCGCAGCGTCGCCGACTTCATGGAAGACTGCGTCGAATCCGTGTTCACCCGCCTGCCGACCGCGGACAACTACTTCTGGCGCCTCTACCTCTTCGGCCGCTATTCCCGCGAATGCTGCCCGGGCTACCTGAAGCCCGACAACTTCCAGCGCCTGAAGTCCGGCATGGTGGACCGCATCCGGATCCACACCGGCGACCTGACCGGGTTCCTCCGCGGCCATGACGGGTCGCTGTCCCACTTCGTGCTGCTCGACCACATGGACTGGCTGAGCCACGCGCATCCGGAGCTGCTCGCGGCCGAATGGCAGGCGATCATCGACCGCGCCCGCGCCGGCGCCCGCATCCTGTGGCGCAGCGGCGGATTCCATGTCGACTTCGTGGATCCCATCCGCGTGGAGGTCGAGGGACGGATGCGCCAGGTCGGGGAACTGCTGAAGTACGACACGGAGACGGCGCGTTCCTGCCATGAGCGCGACCGGGTCCACACCTATGGAAGCTTCTACATTGCCGACCTGGCGACCTGAGGCGGCCGCAGCCGCGGTTCCCGGCCCGGGAATCCGGCTCGGCCCCGATGCGGTCGCCTGGGTGGACGCGGACTTCCGCGGACACGCCGGCTACTGGAGGGGATTCCTGGAGGAGTCGCCGTGGCGGCTCGCCGAGAACTTCCGACTGGATTCCGGCGTGGTCCGGACCTCGGCGGGCACCTTCGCGCTGACCGTCCACCATGGGAGAACCGGGGCGGCCTTCCCGTGTTCCCTGCACACCCAGTACGTCGCCTACCCCGCGGCCGAGCTGTCGCTGGTCCAGGATCCCGGCCAACGCCGGCTGGCGCGGATCGGCCTGCGGGTGATGGACGTCGCCTTCCGCGCCTGGAGCCTCGACCGCACGGTCCAGTGGAGCGCCGGGCTGCTTTCGACCAACCTCCACGCACCCGAGGCCGCCCAGGCCGTGGAGGAGGCCACCCGCCTCATCTCCCGACGCTTCCCCCAGCACGCCGTGCTCGTGCGGTGCCTCAACGACCTCCCGGGATCGATCCCGCCGCGAGTGTTCCTCGACGCCGACCACCACGTCTTCGCCAGCCGACGCGTCTACTTCTTCGACGGACGCGAACCCGGCTTCCTCGCCAAGGACACCGTGCGACGCGACCTGAAGTCCCTGCGGAAGCTCGACGGCTACCAGGTGGTCGGACCCGATGGGTTCCGTCCCTCGGACGTCCCGCGCATCCTGTCGCTCTACCGGCAGCTCTACGTGGAGAAGCACTCGTCGCTGAATCCGCGCTACACCCGGCGGTTCGTCGAGCGGGCCCTCGCGGAAGGCTGGCTGGAGTTCCGCGGACTTCGCAACGCCACCGGCGTGCTCGACGGGGTCTACGGATGCTTCTCGCAGGGGGACGTCACCTCGACGCCCTTCATCGGCTACGACACCTCGCTGCCGACGGGCACCGGGCTCTACCGCCACCTCGTGGCCCTGCTGCTCTCCGACGTGGCGGAACGCCGCCAACTGCTGAACTACAGTTCGGGCGCCGGGGAGTTCAAGCGGCGCCGCGGAGGGCTCCCCGTGGTGGAGTCCAACGCCCTGTTCTGCTCCCATCTCACCCCCGGGCGCAGGGCCGCCTACGCTGTGACCCTCGGACTCATCGAACGCTTCGGGCGGCGGTATCTCGAGGAGAACGAGGTGTGAGCCGGTCGAACCCGGGAGCTTGACCCACCCCACCCCCGCCCGATAGTGCCTTCGAAATGCCGCTTCCCGGCTGCAAGATTTCCCTCGGCGTGGATGGGGACACCGCCTACATCCGCCTGGTGGGCCGTGCCGCGGCGGAATCAGCCCCTTCGTTCGAGGCCGCCGTCCATCGGCTCCAGTCGACCGGCGTGCGCCGCTTCGTGCTCGACCTCTCGGAGATCCTCCTGATGGACAGCGGGTTCTCCGGGATGATCTCGGGCCTCGTCCGCGATTCCGGACTGTCCTTCGCCCTCCACCGGCCGCCGCAACGGATCCTCGACACGTTCGCCGACCACGGCGTGATCGAGCTGGTCACCCAGCTTCCGACGGCCGAGGCGGCCGGCATCCCGGAGACCGGCCCCGCCGAGGAGCTGGCCCCGGGAACCCGCGCCGAGGTCCTCCGCTGCTGCCTCGAGGCGCACCGGACCCTCATGGCCCTCAAGCCGGAGAACGTGGCGAAGTTCCAGATGGTCGAACAGTACCTCGCCCGCGAGCTGGCGAAGGAGTCCGGGACGCCCGGCTGACCCGGACTTCCTGCTCCGCTCCGTCCCGCCCTCACCGCCTCGGTCCCGACGCCCCGCCGGAGGCTTCCCGGATCCCGACCCGGGGTGTCCCCGGGATTCCCGTTTTCGACGCCGTTTCCCCATCGGCGGGCCTCAAGGGGACCGGGAAAACTGCCGATGCCCTCTTGCCGGTATAGGCCCATGAAATCCCCCACCACCCAGCACGGCCGAGAGCACACGGAACAGGAAGCCTGCGCCTGGGTGGTCCGCGAGATCTACAGCCGGTCGCGGATCCGTCTCCATGACGGCAAGGAACCGCTGATCCGGGCGCGTCTCGGCAAACGCCTGCGGGCGCTCGGCATGACCCGGCTGGGCGAGTACACCAGCCACCTCGAACGGACCGGCGACCCGGCCGAGTTCACCCGCCTGCTCGACGCCCTCACCACCAACTACACCCACTTCCTGCGCGAGGAGGACCACTTCCGCTTCCTCGTGGAGACGGCCCTGCCGGGGTTGCTGAAGGATGGACGCCGCGGATTCGGCGTCTGGAGCGCGGCCAGCGCCACCGGCGAGGAGCCATGGAGCATCGCCCTCTACCTCGCGGAACACTTCCCCCTGGGACAATGGGACTGGAAGATCCTGGCGACGGACATATCCACCCGCGCCCTGGACACCGCCCGCCAGGCCATCTACCCGACCGACAAGCTCGCCGCGATCAAGCCGGACTGGCTCCGCCGCCATTTCCAGCGCGGCAGCGGCGAATGGGAGGACCACTACCGGCTCAAGCCGAACCTCCAGTCGCGGCTCACCTTCAGGAACCTGAACCTGCTCGGCGACTACCAGTTCCCCGACAAGTTCGAGGTCATCTTCTGCCGCAACGTGATGATCTACTTCGACCGCCCCACCCAGGAGGAACTGGTCAACCGCCTGGCCCGCCACCTCGTTCCCGGCGGCTATCTCCTCATCGGCCATTCCGAGAGCCTCAACGGCCTCAAGGTGCCGTTCCAATGCCTCAAGCCCAGCGTCTACCGTCTGATCTGAACTGACCGGACGTTACCCAGATGGCCGCCTCACCCAGCCTCATCCCGTTCGACCAGAGGGTCATCGTCGGCGTCGCCGACATGGCGGTGTCGAACAATCCCAACGTGGTCTTCACCACCTACTCGCTCGGATCCTGCCTCGGGATCTCGGTGCACGATCCCGTCGCCCGGGTCGGCGGGTTGCTCCACCTGATGTTGCCCGACTCCACGATCGACCCGGCCAAGGGCATCGCCAATCCGGCCATGTTCGTCGACACCGCCGTGCCGGCGCTGCTCCGGGCCGCCTACCAGCTCAAGGCCGAACGCTCCCGGCTCAAGGTCTGCGTCGCCGGCGGGGCCCAGATCCTCGACGACAACAACTTCTTCAACATCGGCCGACGGAACCACGAGGCGCTGCTGCGGACGCTCGAACGCAACGGCCTCGCCATCCACGCCAGCGCCGTCGGCGGCCAGGTCAACCGAACCATGATGCTCAGAGTCTCCGACGGATCCGTCACGCTGCGGATCTCCGGCAGCAAGGACGAGGTGCCCCTATGCAGGAGCTAGACGCATTCATCGACAAGGTGAAGCACCTGCCCCCGGCCCCGAGGGTGCTTCCGCAGCTCATGCAGCTGCTGTCGTCCGACGACGCCGACGCCACCCGCGTGGTGCAGCTGATCCAGTACGATCCCGGCCTCGCCGCGAACGTGCTCCGGGCCAGCAACACCACCGCGTTCGCCGCCAGCCGACGCGTCGCCGACCTCGGCGAGGCCATCTTCCGCCTCGGCTTCAACACCGTCTTCCAGCTCGTGGTCGCCGTCAGCGCCGCCCGTTCCCTGCGCCCCGCGCAGAAGGCCTACGGCATGGGCGAAGGCGACCTGTGGCAGCACTCCGTCACCTCCGGCGTCGCCGGCAGGCTGCTCGCCCGGATGACCGGCAACGACGAGAACATCGCCTTCACCGCCGGACTGCTCCACGACCTCGGCAAGGTCATCATCGCCCAGGTGATCGAGGACAACAGCCTCGAGCTCATCCGGACGCTCGAGAAGGAAGGCTGTTCGCTGCTGGAGGCCGAGAAGCGGGTGCTCGGATTCCACCACGCCGAACTGGGCAGCCGCCTGCTCGAACGCTGGAACTTCCCCACCTCGGTGGCCGTGGCCGTGCGCTTCCACCACATGCCCTCCGCCGCCGAACCGCACCACCGCCTCGCCTCGATCGTCTACCTCTCCAACTTCATCGCCTACACCCTCGGACACGGCTACGGGCACAACGCCTTCGCCTTCCGGAGCCAGAACACCGTGTTCTCCATCCTCGGACTCGATCCCAAGATGCTCGAGAAGCTGGTCGTCCTCACCCGCGACGAGTTCGAGACCATCGAGACGCTGTTCCAGATCAAGGCATGAAGGACGGTGGCCAGAAGCGGATCCGCACCCTGGTCGTGGACGACTCCGCGCTCGTCCGCCGGATCGTGCAGGAGAGCCTCGCCGACGAACCCGACATCGAGGTCGTCGGCACCGCGGCCGACCCCTACGAGGCCCGCGACCGCATCCTCGAGCTCCAGCCCGACGTGGTGACGCTCGACATCAACATGCCGCGCATGGACGGGCTCACGTTCCTGCGCCTGCTCATGAAACACCGCCCGACGCGCGTGGTCATCATGAGCTCGCACACGGGCTCGGCCACGGCCGTCGCCATGGAGGCCCTCGAGGCCGGCGCGATCGACTTCATCGGCAAGCCGAGCGGCTCCTTCTCGGCGCACAGCGACGGACAGGCGTTGGCCACGAAGATCCGCGCGGCCGCCCAGGCCCGGATCCGGCGCCCCGTCGAGCCGGCGCCCGCCCCACGGCCGCCATCGGCCCCCCGCGTCGCCGACAGACCCGCACCGGCACCGGCCGCCCCGCAGGCCACCCGGTCGCTGTCGGATGTCCATCGCGTGGCCGCCGCCCTGAACCCGCCCGCCGCCAAGCCCCCGCCGCGTCCGCCCGGACCCCGGACCCGCGACGTGATCCTCATCGGTTCCTCGACCGGCGGGACGGAGGCCCTGCGGGAGATCCTCACCGCGCTGCCCACGCACCTTCCCGGCATCTGCATCGTGCAGCACATCCCGGCCCGCTTCTCCGCCGCGCTCGCCGGACGCCTCGACACGCTCTGCCAGATCCGCGTCAAGGAGGCCGAGGCCGGCGACCGCGTCGAGCCCGGCACCGCGCTGATCGCGCCGGGCGGCTTCCACATGACGCTCCACTGGCGTGGCGACCACCACGTCGTCGAGCTCAACGAAGGTCCGTTGGTCCACCACCAGCGCCCTTCGGTCGACATCCTCTTCGAGTCCGCGCTCCGCACCGGCTCCGCCGCGAGCACCCTTGCCGTGATCCTCACCGGCATGGGCGTGGACGGGGCATCGGGCATGAAGCACCTCCGTGACGCCGGCGCCTTCACGGTCGCCCAGGACGAGGAAAGCTGCGCCGTCTTCGGCATGCCCCGCGCCGCCATCGAAGCCGGCGGCGTCGACGAAGTGCTGCCCCTGGACCGCATTGCGGAACGCATCGCCCGCGGCCGCCGCCCAGCCGCCGTCCCCGCCTGATCTGGATTCGCCCACCCCGAGCGAGGAAGTGGCCCACGCGGAGACGCGGGGACGCGGAGGCGCGGGGAATGAATTCCCACATCGAAGACCTGAGTCCGAATGCAACTCGGACATCAAAAGACGGCCTCTTCCCGAACTCGATCTCAGAGGCACGGAGTACCGGCTTCAGCCGGTTTGGACCTTGTGTGACCGGGCGCCTGGGCCAGTTCCGGGGTTTGAGGACCTAGAAGGATTCCGCCGGCTGAAGCCGGGACTCCGTACCCAATCGATGCCAAGAAGCCAGAATCGGAGCGGTAACGGGACCGGATTGCGTCCCAGCCGAGTCCACCTTGGCACCCCTGGCACCCTTGGTTGGGAAACTCCCCTTCCTCCCGATTCCGGAATCGGCGTCGCTCCGGGCCTCCGCGGCTCCGGGCCTCCGCGTGCGGGTTCCCCTCCCTGAATGCCCAGCTCAGGGGGCCGGCTTCCGGGCGGTTCGCACCGGTTGCGGGGCGCGCAGTCGCGTGTAGAGCCAGACTTCCAAGGGCCTCAGCGGGCCCAGCCACGCGTAGAACGGCGAATAGACCAGCCGCAGCCGGACCAGCGACAACAGCATGTTCAGCGAGGTGCGGCTGTTGAAGACCACCGTGGATCCGCTCTGGTCCGACCATTCCGTCGGCACTTCCAGCACCCGGAAGCCGGCCTTCCTCATCGAGTAGAGCAGGTTCACGTCGAAGGCCAGGTCGGCCAGGGTCAGGCGGTCGTGGATCCGCTCGATCGCCCGTCGCCGCATCACCTTCGCCCCGCATTGCGTGTCGCGGATGCCCATCCCGAAGAAGCCCTCCACGAAGAGGTGGAACAACCGGCTGGCGAAGCGGCGCTTCCCGGGTTGGGAATGGTGGATCACCGCGCCCGGGATCCATCGCGAGCCGATCGCGCAGTCCACCGCCGGGTCCTCCAGACGACGCACCAGGTCCAGGAAGGCCCCGGGCGCCGTGGCGCCGTCCGCGTCCACGTACCCGATCAGGTCGGCCATCGGCGCGAGCTTCAACCCCTCGATCAACGCGCCTCCCTTCCCGATCGCCGCCGGGAACTCGAGGTGCGAGACGCACAGGTACCGCTGCTCGGCCGCACGCACCACGCCCAGCGTGTTGTCGCGGCACCCGTTCAGGATCACCACGATGCGGAAACGTCCGGCATAGTGCCGGATGAAGTGTTCGGAATACGCCTCCAGCACGGGACCGATCCTCGCCTCTTCGTTGTAGGCGGGGATCAGGAGCAGCAGGCTGGGTGCGGAGACCGTCACGCGGCCGGAATGGGTAGACAATCCGCACGCCGACGTCGAAGCCGAAACCGGAGGAACCACGCCCGGCACGCAGCCTCGCCGTTTCTCCCGCTTCCCCTCGTCGTCGCGACCCCCTAGCCTCCGCCGGTCCATACACGCACCCCACGATGAAGGTCGTCATTCTCTGCGGTGGTCTCGGCACGCGCCTGCGCGAGGAGACCGAATACCGCCCCAAGCCCATGGTCCCCGTCGGGGGACGCCCCATCCTCTGGCACATCATGAAGCTCTACGCCCGCCATGGGCACCGGGACTTCGTGCTCTGCCTCGGATACAAGGGCGAGGTCATCAAGGACTACTTCCGCAACTACCTCTGGAACACCTCGGACGTCACGCTGACCCTCGGACGCAATCCCAAGATCCGCTACCACAACACCCATGAGGAGGAGGACTGGACCGTCACGCTGCTGGAGACCGGACAGGAGACCATGACCGGCGGACGCCTCCGACGTGCGCTCGCCTACGTACCCGACGAGCGGTTCCTGTTCACCTACGGCGACGGCCTCACCGACAGCGACATCAACGCCTCCATCCGCTTCCACGAGGCGCACGGCGCGGTCGCCACCGTGACCGCCGTCCGGCCTTCGGGCCGCTTCGGCGAACTCGCCATGGACGGCCAGACCATCACCGCCTTCACCGAGAAGCCCGACCAGGAGAACGCCTACATCAGCGGCGGCTTCATGGTGCTCGACCGCCGGATCCGGGGGTACCTCGGCGACGACGACGGCTGCGTCTTCGAGAAGGGGCCGATGGAACGCCTGGTGCAGGAAGGCGAGCTCAAGGCCTACCGGCACGACGGATTCTGGCAGTGCATGGACACCTACCGCGAGCAGCAGATGCTCGACCGGATGTGGCAGACCGGGAAGGCGCCCTGGAAGACCTGGTGACGCGCTCCCACGCGCACCGCCCCACCCGTTCGACCCGATCATCGGGGTTGTCGCGGGTGGCGAATTCCGGAAGGTTGGAGACATGGAGTTCCTGATCGCACGCGAAGACGGTCAACCGTTGCTCCTGGACGCCTCGCACTACGCGGCGGTGTTGAAGCCGAACAGCATGCCGTGCCGACAGGTGTCCGGCTGGGGCGCGCATCGGATCGAGGTGCAGGGCTGTCCGATCGTCTTCGGCTTCGAGCAGGAAGGCATCACCGTCACCTTTCAGAACTGGCTCCTTTCGGAGAAGGACATGGCCCGCATCGTCCAGGAGATCGCCGCGAACCTCTCCCGCGAACTCGGCTCCCCGGTCCTCGCCAAGGAGCAGTGATGGGGGTGTTGAAAGGTTGAAAGGTTGAAAGGTTGAAAGGTTGAAAGGTCGACGGGGTGGATGGGTCGGCGATGAACCGCCGCAGCGACCCTCAACAGACCACGGACCACGGACCACGGACCACGGACAACCGACAACCGACAACCGACAACCGACAACGGACAACAACCCCAGAAATGTCCTCCGTGCCTCCGTGGCCAATCCCCTCCCCTCCCTTGTCCACGCACGGCAATTGCGGAAGACTCCGTCGCATGTCCCCGTTCCGCACCGTTTCCGCCTGGGTCGCGCTGACGCTGGCGCTTGCGGCGATGTCCGTGCCTCCGCTCCGCGCCCAGGACGGCAAGCCGCCGCTGCTGCGGGCGCTGCTGGTGTGTGGCGGATGCTGCCACGACTACGACCGCCAGAAGACGATCCTCCGGAACGGCCTCGAGTCCCGCGCCTGGGTGGTCGTCGACACGATCCAGCAGGGCGGCACCGCCCGTGAGAGCCGCATCCCGTTGTACGAGGACCCGAACTGGGCGAAGGGTTACGACGTGGTGCTGCACGACGACTGCTTCGGGATGGTGGGGGACACCAACTTCATCGCGAAGATCCTCGCGCCCCATCGTGCCGGGGTGCCCGCGGTGAACCTCCACTGCGCCGCCCACAGCTACCGCGTCGCACCGGACCTCGAGTGGCCGCGCTTCCTCGGCATCCGCTCGCTCCAGCACGGCCCGGCCAGTCCCATCGACGTCCGGACCGTGGACGCCACCCACCCGATCACCGCCGGCCTTTCCTGGAACACCTGGCTCACCGGCAAGGAGGAACTCTACAACAACATCACCATCCATCCCACCGCCCAGCCGTTGCAGCGCGGACGACAGGGGACCAACGACCTGGTCCTGACCTGGGTGAACCACTACGGGAAGACCCGCGTGTTCAACACGACGCTGGGCCACTTCAACGAGACCGTCTCCGATCCGCGGTACCTCGACCTCGTGACCCGCGGCCTGCTCTGGGCCTGCGACCGGCTCGACGACGCGCACCGGCGTCCGTTCCGTCCGGATGCGGATGCGGCCAAGGGTGCGGCGGAGTAGGAACCTTACGGCATCGGCCCCCTTGCCGCTTGCCAAGCGTGGGACCGGCCGAAGAGCCTTGGGCATGGCCCGAAACCCACGGTTCCACCCGCTCCTCGTCGTCCCCGTGTTGGCCGCGCTCCTCGCCCTGCCGGGCCGGGCGATCACCGGGGGATCCGGGTACGGTTCCGACGCCAAGACCGACGACACCAACGCCGCCTGGATCGCCGAGCACTACACCAAGTACGAGCACCGCATCCCGATGCGGGACGGCGTGCGGTTGATGACGCGGGTGTACGTGCCGAAGGACGACTCGAAGCCCTGGCCGATCCTGCTCACGCGCACGCCCTACAGCCTGAAGCCGTATGGCGTGGACAACTTCCAGTCCGGCTCGGGCAGCTTCGCGGCCTTCGCACGGGACACCTTCGTGATGGTGAGCCAGGACGTCCGCGGCCGCTTCGGGTCCGAGGGCGAGTTCGACCACATGCGTCCGCACCGGCCGGTGAAGGGCGCCAAGGAGATCGACGAGAGCACGGACGCCTGGGACACGATCGACTGGCTGGTGAAGAACGTGCCGAACAACAACGGGCGCGTCGGCATGTTCGGCATCTCCTATCCGGGCTTCTACACCGCGGCCGGCATGATCGACAGCCATCCGGCCCTCAAGGCCGCCTCCCCGCAGGCGCCGATCACCGACTGGTTCATGGGCGACGACCTGCACCACAACGGCGCCTTCTTCCTCTCGCAGAACTTCGGGTTCATGTACTGGTTCGACCAGAAGTCCGACGACCCGCTGCGCGACGAGGGCAAGCGCTTCGTCTTCGGCAATCCCGACGGATACGACTTCTACCGTCGGATGGGGCCGCTCGCGAACTCGGACGCGGTGCACCTGAAGGGACGGTCGCCTTCCTGGAGCGAGTTCCTGAAGCACCCCACCTACGACGCCTACTGGCAGGCGCGGAACATCCGTCCGCACCTGAAGAACGTGCGCTGCGCGGTGATGACGGTGGGCGGATGGTACGACGCCGAGGACCTGTTCGGGCCGCTGGAGACCTACCGGTGGACCGAGCGCCTGAATCCGGGCATCACCAACCTGCTGGTGATGGGTCCCTGGTCGCACGGCCAGTGGTCGCACGGCGAGGGCGCCGCGCTGGGGGACGTGCGGCACCACGTGAAGACCGGGGCGGAATACCGCGAGAAGATGGAGCTGCCGTTCTTCCGGCGTTACCTGAAGGACGACACCAACTCGGTGATCGCGGAGGCGACGATGTTCGAGACGGGCACGGACCGCTGGCGGCGCTTCGACGCGTGGCCCCCGAAGTCGACGGTGGAGAAGACGCTGCACCTCCATCGCGGCGGCGGGCTCTCCTTCGAGCCGGCCGCGGCCGACGAGGGCGCCTTCGACGAGTACGTCAGCGATCCCGACAAGCCGGTTCCCTTCACCCTCGAGGTCACCACGGACTATCCGCGCTCGTACCCGGTGCACGACCAGCGCTTCGCCGCGGCGCGGCCGGACGTGCTCGTGTACGAGACCGGACCGCTGGAGTCGGACGTGACCTTCGCGGGGCCGATGGAGGTCACGTTGAACGTCTCCACCACCGGCACGGATTCCGACTGGGTGGTGAAGCTGGTGGACGTGTACGGACCGGACCATCCGGAGCCGCAGCCGAACCCGGCGCACCTCGAGATGGGCGGCTACCAGCAGCTGGTGCGGGGCGACGTTTTCCGCGGCAAGTTCCGCAAGAGCTTCGAGAAGCCCGAACCGTTCACGCCGGGCAAGGCGGAGACCATCCGCTTCACCATGCCGGACGTGCTGCACACGTTCCGCACCGGACACCGGATCATGATACAGGTGCAGAGCACGTGGTTCCCGCTGGTGGACCGGAACCCGCAGACCTTCGTGAACATCCCCACCGCCACGGCGGCGGACTACAGGAAGGCCACCCAGCGGGTGCACCTGGGAGCGAAGCAGGGCACCTCGATCGCGGTCCGCGTGCTCCCGGCGGTCACGCCGTGAACCCGGCACCGCGCGGCAGCAGCGCCCGTTCGCTGGTGTGGGTCATCAGCGACAACGCCTCGCTGACCGAGACCCAGCGCTTGGAGACCACCTCGCGCGTGTCGGCGACCTCGCCCTCCGCGATGAGCGTCATGTTCCAGTAGAGGACCACCTTGGGCACGCCGTCGACCCGGTAGACGTTGCCGCCGGCGAAGTCGCCGATCGTGGCCCGACATCCGGTCTCCTCCTCGACCTCGCGCAGCGCCGCCTGCGTCCAGGACTCGCCGGCATCCAGCTTGCCCTTGGGCAACGCCCATTCGGGGCCGTAGCGCTTGCGGTGGATCAGCAGGAGCTCACGGCCGCGCGGTGTGCTGCGCCAGAGGACGCCTCCGGCGGCGTGGATGACTTCCGGACCCGCAGGAGGCGAAAACATGGCGGCCACGATGGGACCTCGGATCGAAGGGACGAAACAAAATGTCGCCAGCAGCAGCGATTGGCGCTGCTTGATCGTCGTCCGTTGCCAGTTGCAGCTGGCCTCCCCCGCTTCTCCCGTTCCTCTGACCTACTCCCCCTGTCACTTGTCCCTTCAGCCCTTCAACTCTTCAACCCATTCTCCCGCCCCCCGAAACCGCCAGGCATGGATCGCAGCGGCGAGGAAGAGCGCGAGGCCGATCCAGCGTCCGTGTCCATGGGCGAAGACGACGGTTCCCTGGAAGGCGATGAACAGGAAGACGGCGATCCAGACGCGGCGGGCCACCGGACCGAGCTTCGGCCAGGTCAGGGCGGCGAGCATCCAGCCGAGGCTGAAGGCGTAGTTGACCCAGATTCCGGCGCCGAACTCGATGCCGAGGGTTTCGCGCACCTGCCGGACGTTGTCCGCGACGGCGGCGGAATGGCTCCATCGGTAGGCGTGGTGGAAGGCGGCCGCGACGTGGACCGCGTAGAACAGGGCGCCGACCCGCCAGGACGTCGCCGGCCGCCAACCCCGGGTGGCGGCGAGGCCGAAGGCGACCGCGGGCCAGATGGCCACGCGCAGGATCAGCTCGGACGGGCTCATGGGATCCCCGGTCGCCGGATCAGATCCAGCCCTTCCACCAGTACCAGAGCAGGCCGAGCTGTTCATGGAGCCAGACGCGGAAAAGCCTCGAGACGTCCGGCCGAGGCACGATCTTCCAGCCCGGATCGGGCGAATCCAGCGCGGCAAGGCCGAGGAAGTCGCAGCCCAAGGGTATCACCTCCACGCCGGCCTTGCGGAAGACGGCGACCGAGCGCTTGAGGTGGTAGGCGGAGCTGACCAGCACGACCCGGCGCCAACCGCGGGTGCGCAGGAGCGCCGCCGTGTTCACCGCCTCGTCATGGGTGTTGACCGCCGCGGGCAGGACGATCGTCTCGGCGGCGGGCAGCTTCCACGTACGCAGCCAGCCCGCCACCAGCTCCGCGTCGGGGCGACGCCGGCCTTCCCAGACATAGGTCGAACCACTCAGGACCAGCACGCGGGCATGGCCCCGTCGGACCATCTCGGCCGAGGCCAGCATTCGGTCGCTCGCCTCGCCGAGTCCGAACCAGGTCAGCTCCCTCCGGGTGTAGCCCACCGCGCCTCCGAGCATCAGGACCGCGTCGGCGTTGGGCAGCGGGGAGTTCGCCAGGCGTTCGTAGGGCCGTTCCAGGGAGGCCAGGAGCCGGGCCGGGACCGGCGTGGAGCCGATCAGCCAGAGGAAGGCCGCACCCGTCAATGACGCGAGTCCGGCGGCGACGG
>JAIXUV010000373.1 GCA_027483345.1 Verrucomicrobiales bacterium
CACTAGATTGCCCGCCGGTCGGTGGCCGTAGTTCAATGGTAGAGCCCCAGATTGTGGTTCTGGTTGTTGCGGGTTCGAGTCCCGTCGGTCACCCCATCCCCTTTCCGAAGTTCCGCACCCCTGTCCCCGCAGGGTTTGGGTTTCGCCCCTGACGGCGGTCCCCTCATGGAACCAACACGTCCGGCATCCTCCAGCAGCCCGAAGCGCATTGGCCACCACAGGCCAGTGCACTTCAAGGCCGCGGCAACACCTGCAGTCCAGTTCCCTCCACTTTGCGGCTGGGCGTCTTGGCGGGATAGCCCCCCCCGATCCGTCCCAACCGGGGAAACGAAGGAATCCGAGATTTCCGTGAAATCCGTGTCTCCCAAAAAGCACCAATTGCCAGGTGACTAGGCCCAGAACCGTTCCGTGCGGAACTGGCGGAGGAGCACGTCCTCGACCGGCGTTTCGGCCGTGACCTGGTGGCAGCCGATGCCCCGGGCTCGGCAAAAGGACTTGAAGGCCGACGTGTGACGCTCCCAGACCTTGCGGTAGGTCTCCAACCGCTGACGGCTGAAGGTCACCTCGGTCCGGGCTCCCGTCTCGGAATCGACGAGGTTCAGATCACCGAACGCCGTCGGCTCGATCTCCTCGCCACAGACGACCTGGATGGCCTCCACACGGAATCCCCGGGCGGTCAGCGCGGAAAGACCGTCTTCGTAGCCGCCGGGATCGAGGAAGTCGCTGAGGACGACGGCGGCACCGGCCTGCTTCGATTCGAAAGCCCCGCGTCGGAGCGCTTCATTGAAGCCGCCGCGTCCGCCCGGGCGCACTTGGGCGATGGTCTCCTGCAGACGCCGCGTCGCCCGACGTCCGCGCCAGTCGGCGGAGGTCTGGGAGGATCCGTCGGCGGATGGCGTGGCCCCGGGAAAGAGCCGCAGTCCCACGCGATCGAAACCGCAAAGGGTGGCGTGTCCGATCGCGGCGGCGAGCCGGGCCGCCGCCTGGAATTTGGTCGGTGTCCCGAAGTTCATGCTCTCGCTGGCGTCCAGGAAGAGCAGCACGCGCAGTTCGCGATCCTCCTCGAACAGCCGCAGGTACAGGCGGTCGAGGCGGCCATAGAGGCTCCAGTCCAGGCGCCGGAGATCGTCGCCGGGCACGTAGGCCCGGTGGTCGGCGAATTCCGTGCTCTGACCCCGGGCCCGGCTGCGCCGCTCGCCGGACATCGCGCTCCGGGCGATGCGGGGCGCGGTCATGCGCAGCCTTTCGAGACGATGGAGCAGCCGGGCGTCCAGCAGGGGTTCGGATGACGGCGGCGCTCCCATGCGGATCCGGTCAGCGCCGGGCCATGAGCGCCTCGATGTCGTCGGCCTCGATCGGGATGTCGGCCATGAGGTCGACAGGACCGGCCTCGGTGATGAGCACGTCGTTCTCGAGACGGACGGCCATGGATTCCTGCGGGATGTAGATCGCGGGCTCCACGGTCATGACCCAACCCGGGGCGAAGGGCTCGTTGAGGTGGCCGAGGTCGTGGACGTCGAGTCCGATCGGATGGCCGTTGCCGTGCATGAACCACTTCTTCACGGGCTTCCGGGCGGGATCCTCGACCTTGACCTTGAGGTCCTTAGGCTTGAGCAGGCCGAGGTCGACGCATTCGCGGGCGACGGCCTCCTCCGCCTCGTCCTGCCACTGGCGCCACTTCTTGCCCGGGGTCAGGCCGGCGATGGAGCCCTTCAGCACGCGCAGGACCGCGTTGTAGACCTGCTTCTGGCGGCGGGTGAAGCGGCCGTTGACCGGGATGGTGCGGGTGAGGTCCGAGTTGTAGTTGGCGTAGGCGGCGGCGACGTCGAGCAACAGGAGTTCTCCGGAGCGGCAGTCGCAGTTGTTGTCCAGGTAGTGGAGCACGCAGGCGTTGGCGCCGGAGCCGATGATCGGGTTGTAGGCGAAGCCGCCGCGGCGACGGATGAACTCGTGGGCGAACTCGGCCTCGACCTCGCATTCGTTGACCCCGGGCTTCACGAAGCGGGCGACCCGTTCGAATCCGGCCTTGGTGATCGCGCAGGCCTTGCGGATGAGTTCGACCTCGGCCTCGGACTTCACGACGCGGATCGTGTGCATCAGCGGCGCCAGGCGGCGAAAGTCGTGCAGCGGATAGCGTGCGCGGAGATCGCGGATGAAGCGGACGTCGCGTGATTCCACCTCGACCACGGCGCGCTTGTGCTCGTTGGTGTTCAGGTAGACCTGCTTCGCCTCGCACATCAGGCGGTGCAGGAACTTGGGCAGCTCCGACACCCACTGGATGTTGCGGATGCCCGAGACTGCGGTGGCCTGCTCGCGGGTGAGCTTGTGCCCTTCCCAGATCGCGATGAGCTCGCTGGTTTCGCGGAGGAAGAGGATCTCCCGGCAACGTTCGTCGTCGGCATCCGGGAAGAGGATCAGCAGCGACTCCTCCTGCTCGACGCCGGTCAGGTGGAAGAGGTCGGTGTTGGGCACCAGCCGCAGCGTGCCGTCGGCGTTGGACGGCAACAGGTCGTTGGCGTTGAGGATGGCGATGGAACCGGGAGGGAGGAGCCGGAGGAGCCGTTCGCGGTTGCCGACGAAGAGATCCGGGGAGATCGGGGCGTGACGCACCGTTGGCAAATGAAGGAAGCCCGCCCCGGCGTCAACACTCCCCTGCCGTTTGGACCTGGAACCCCACGTGATGATGGGGACCTCACGCCAAGCCGCGAAGCCGCGAAGCAATGGAAGAGAGACGTGGTGGCTGCATCATCAGGACCGGACGACAGACGGGGATTGGTCTTTCGTCACCGGATCGGGTTTCCCCATGGCGTCCTCGCGTTTTCGGGTAGGTCCCTTTCGTGCCATATCGGATCGATTTCGGCTCAGATCCGCCGCATCCCGGGATCCGGTGGAGCTGCATTCAGAAGCTCGGCAATGGAATGGCCGGTGCCCGGAAGGACGCTCTCCGGCGCGATCTCTGCGAGCGGCTGGAGGACGAATCGACGCAGATGCGCACGTGGATGGGGCAGCACGAGAAAGTCGGTCCGCATCGTCAGGTCGCCCCAGGCGATGATGTCCAAGTCGAGGGGACGCGCCTCGTTGTGGACCTTCTTAGGCCGCCGACCGGCCTCGCGTTCCAAGTCCTGGAGTCGGTGGAGAAGGGATTCCGGGGTTTCGCCCGGCAGGGGACGCAGGGACGCGGCGGCGTTCACGAAACCCGGGGAATCCGGCGGGCAATCCACCGGCGAACTGGTCCAGAGCGACGAACGCCGAACCGGCTCGGCGGAGAACTCCTGGAGCCGATCCATCGCCTCCTGCAGGACGGCGACGGAATCTCCGAGGTTGGAACCGAGGGCCACCAGCACCGTGGGATTCATGGTTCGAAGGAGTCC
>JAIXUV010000138.1 GCA_027483345.1 Verrucomicrobiales bacterium
TGGAATCCGAGGCGTGGACGACGTGGCCTCCGTCATCAAGAAGGGCGGCGAAGCGGAACTGCGGGACGTTCCCCAAACCCTCGAAGTAGCTCCGGGTGACACGCGGACTGCCCTCGCCGATGCCGGCGCGGGTGAAGATGACCCCGATCTCGGCGAAGGCGGAGACCCGGCGAAGCATGAGCGACTCGATCGCGGCCGTGGTGTTCCACTCGCTGTGGACCACCGCGAAGGTGGTCAGGCAGAGGGCCAGGAGGCCAAGCAGGCCCGGGACCATCGCCCGCAATGGAAGCTTGGTGATCATCGGCAGTGTCATCCCATCGGCCCCGCCCACTTCTAACCACCCTCGCGGGATCGTCGATCGGGTCAAGCCCGCTCAACCATGCGGAAGGGACACTCACGCAACGGCGCCAAGGCGCGAAGGGAAACCTATGGGAGCCACGTGGAGCCCGGTGGTCTGGAGCGAATGACCGGCCGGTGTCGCCGATTCGGCTCCGGACCCGGCTCCCCGTTGGCGTCCTCGCGATTTCGCGTGAGGTCCCTTCTCGCTCGCATGGAATGGCTCAGGCAGCCCGGCCCGGCCACAACAGTTCCGCCGGGGCGATCTCGATGTTCCTGGCG
This sequence comes from Verrucomicrobiales bacterium, assembly GCA_027483345.1. GTDB lineage: Bacteria > Verrucomicrobiota > Verrucomicrobiia > Limisphaerales > UBA9464 > SXXZ01. The sequence goes on from JAIXUV010000138.1 coordinate 619, forward strand.
AACTCCTCGGGATACGGAACGGAACGGAACGAGCCGTCCGTCCCGCGTTGCACGCACACGGCCGCGACGTGTCCCACGGCCACCTCCTCGACGGGTCCGGGCTCGATGCGCCGGAACCGGATCTGGAGGTTCAGCACCTTCTCCCGCTTCTCCTTCACCAGCAGATGCATCTCCACCACATCCTCGAAACGGAGCGGCTTCAGGTAGTCGCAGTCCGCGTGGACCCGCGGCAACCCCATCGGCGCCTGAAAGCCCCGAAGCAGCACGGACTGCCCGAAGGACCGGTAGAAGGCCCCCTCGACGGTTTCCATGTACCGGAAGAAATTGGAGAAGTGGACGATGCCGGCGAGGTCGGTCTCATGGAACTCGACCCGCCGCGTGGCCCGGAACTCGTACGGCATGGTGTTCAGGTTCCGTCGACGGGGAGTCCACGCCAATCCCGAATCCGTGGCGCGGTTCCCGGGATCCGGGAATCCGCCTCACGAAGCGGATTGCAGGTGGAGCAGCGCCTCGACCGACGCCACCACCTCACGGGCCATCACCCGGTCCGAGAATCCCGCCTCCACGCCACGACGACCCGCCGTCCCGAGCGCTCGGGCCCGGGCGCCGTCGAGCAGCAGCGCCTCGATCGCGTCGGCCAAGGCACCGGGCCCACCCGCTTCGCAAAGGACGCCGCCGCCGGCCTTGCCGATGATCTCCCGGAAACCGCAGACGTCCGGCTGCACCACCGGGGTGCCTGCCGCCATGGACTCCACGAGGTACAGCCCGAAGGCTTCGCTGAACCGGGCCGGAACCGACAGCACGTCCAAGGATCCGAGGAAGGCCACCTTCTCTTCCCGCGACACGTTGGGATGGAACGTCGCCTCACCGGCCAGGCCGGCGGCCGCGAGTCGGGCGCGTTGGGAGTCGACGAAGGGCTGGTCGCCCGGACCGCAGCCGCCGCCGACCTTCAGCCGGAGTCCGCCCACACGACCGCGGCGACGGATCTCGATGAAGGCGTCCACGAGCGTATCCAGCCCCTTCTCCGGACACATGCGCGCGAAGAATCCCAAGACCGGCGGGTTGCCCGAAGCCCGTTCCTGCGGAAGGTCGCGGTAGCCATCCAACGAGATGCCGCTGGGGGCGACGCGGACCCGCTCCGGAGGCAACCGGAGGCGCGAGGCCATGCGGTCGGCGAAATAGCGGGTTGGCGCGATCCATCCGTCGATGTCCACGGCCCTCTCCGCGAGCAGCCGCCAGGACTCCGAACGGAACGGCTCCGGCAGCGTGTCGAGGAACGACTCCTCGCTCTGGAGGAAGCAGACCACCTTGGTTCCAAGACCCGAACGCATTTTCCGGGCGAGGCCGGCCAGCAACGCGTTGGAGAGGAACACCGCGTCGGGGCGTGGCAGGGCCGACATCCACGAGACCATCTCCTCGAGTTCACGGTGCTGGTTGCCCGACTCGCCGCGCAGCATGGACACGGTCAGTTCCCCGACGTCCTCGGCCCGCGTCTTCGCCGTCTTCCCGGCCGCCCACTTCAGCAACCGCGGCGAGTCGAACCAGCGACGGAACCACGCCGGGGCCCGCCGGTGCAGGGCGGACTTCTGCGAAAGGAACACGTTGATCCCCCCGAAGAAGGTCGGCGAATCGCCGAGTGCCGGAGCCTCGTCGAGGGTCATCGGCAGGTACATCGGCACCATCACGGTGTCGTGCCCCTGGCGGCGCAACTCGGAGACCAGCGCGTTGTCGCGGAAGCAGTTCCCGCAATACATGCCGCCGGCGCCGGGCGTGATCTGGACGAGGTTCACGTGGCGCCGAGGTTACGACGGCTTCACGCCGCCACAAGGGACGACTCGGAAGGACGCGGCACCCCGTACGGCAGCGGGGCCGGGAGCGTGGTGTACTCCGAGAACGCGGCGAACATGCGGCTGAAGTCCTTGCCGACGTCGCCGGAAAGGCAGTCGGTGAGGTCCGCGGCCAGCTCCGGACGTCCGTCGGTCACGGTCTTGAAGCTGACGTTCGGATCGTAGAAGGCGTACACGAGCTTCCGCATGTTCTCCATGCTCTGGCGCATCATCGCGCCGTAGCCCTCGAACCGCTCCGCCGAGACGTCTCCGGCCGCGAGCGCCGCATGGATGGCATCCGCGGCGGCCACGCCGCTCTTCAGCGCGATCATCAGCCCGCTGGAGAACACCGGGTCGAGGAAGCCGAACGAGTCCCCGACGAGCACCAGTCCGCGGTCGGCGCAGTACTCCGACCGGAACGTGTACTCGGCGGTGAGCCAGTATTCGTCGCACACCTTCCCGGTCGAGAGGTGGTCCTGGATCCATTTGTTCTGCGGGATCTCCCGCTGGAAGATCGCCTCCGGGTCCTTCAGGCCGTCGCGGGTGAGGTATTTGCCGTCGGCGACGACGCCCACGCTCACGCGATTGCCGTGCTGGGGGATGTACCAGAACCAACCCTTGTCGGGGATGAAGGCCACGGTCGTGCCACCCTCGTCGATGCCCGTGTCCCGCTTGGAACCCTCGTAGTAGGTCCAGACGGCGACCTTGTTGAGCTTCGGATCCCCCCGTCGCCAGGCGTTGCGGGTCGCGGCGATGGCCTCGCGTCCGGTGGCGTCCACCGTGACCGCCGCCCGCACCTCGAACTCGACGCCGTCCGCGCCGCGCGCCCGGACACCCACATGGGCGCCGTCCTCGCGCAGCAGTTCCAGCACCTCGGTCTCCTCGCGGACCTCGACGCCCTTCTCGCGGGCGTTCTCCACCATCATCAGGTCGAACTCCGACCGGAGCACCTGCCACGTCTGGGCCACCGTCTCCCGGTCGTAGCGGTTGTAGAAGTAGAACGGCTGCGAAGCCCGACCCGAGGGGCCCACGAACTGGACCGAGTACTTCCGGGTGAAATGGGAAGCCTTGAGCTTCGGGATCATCCCGATGCGTTCCAGCGGCTGGTAGGTGAACGGAATCAGGGATTCCCCGATGTGGTATCGCGGGAACTTCTCCCGTTCCAACACCAGCACCCGACGTCCTTCCATGGCCAACGCCGTCGCCGTCGCGCAACCGGCCGGACCCGCGCCGACCACCACCACATCGACTTCGATCAAGGGATTCATACGTAGACGTACTATTGTTGAGATGACAGGTACGCCGAAGCGTGGAGTGCGCAAGCCTTCGGTTGCGGAAAGCGGGTTTTCGGTGGAGTTCGAGCGCAAGGGCGTCGAGGAGAATGGCCGCCAGGGCACACCGCGACGCTTCATCGAAGACCGGCGAAGTCGCAGACCGTCCGGAGCCTTCGATTGCGAATCGGCCGGACGCACGGGATCCTCGGATTCCATGGCCGAGTCGGGCGGCGGCCCGGAACCGGATTGGGTGTTCGGTTCGGAAGCCGGACGGCGATGTCTAGGAAGGCGGAGGGTTTCCGCAACGTTTCGCACATGCATCGGGTACCAGATGAATCGGACCAGACCGGGGCGGAAGAACACCTCCGTCAGCTGGTCGAACACCACGGACCGCGGATCCGGCGGGTCGCCTCGCGCATACTCGGAGACGAACACCTCGCCGAGGACGCGGCGCAGGAGGTGTTCCTCCGGTTCGCCCGCGAGTCCGAGCGGCTGCGGAACCATCCCGATGCCGGGGGATGGCTCTTCGTCACCGCACGCCATGTTGCCCTCCAGATGCGGCGCACCGGAATCCGTCGGCATCTTCGCGAATCCAACGCGCCGATCGTGAACCTGCCCCCGGAAACCCCGACACCCGAACTGCTCGAATGGGTCGACGAGGCCCTTGAGCGTCTGACGGAAGAGGACCGGGGGCTCCTGCTCGAACGGTTCGTCGACGGGAAGAGCCATCGGGAGCTGGGTGCGCCACGCGGTTTGTCGGAGGACGCCGCGAGGATGCGAGTCGTCCGGGCCCTCGATCGGCTGAAGCAGGCGCTGGAGTCGCTGGGACTGGCCTTGACCCCGGCGGCGCTGACGGCGCTGCTCGACGGCTGGGGTGGCGACTTCCGGTCGGTTTCGCGGTGCGGATCCGTTCGGCTTCGCACCGAAGGCTTCGGACCGTTGTCCCCCATGGCCCGGTATATGAAAGCCAGCCTGGTCGGACTCGGCACCGTTGCCTTGCTCGTGGTTGCAACGCTTCAGGCGCGCCACGGTTCCACGGGCGGCAAGCCCGACTCCGACGAGGGCCGCGCCACCGGGGAAAGGGCCCGGCCAACACCGGAAGCGGCTTCTCCCAAGAGCGGGGGCCCCGCCGTCGGCACCACGGCCGGAATTGGTCGAGGTCACCCTCCGGAGTCGGCGGCCGAACCCGACGCCTCGATCCGCAAGGCCCGCGAACGGGTCGAAGCCCGCGAGTTCGCCGAGGCCCGTGATCTCCTGCTCGAAGTGCTTCGCCGATTTCCCGAGTCGGCCGAGGCGAGGTTCGTCCTAGGAAACGCCCATGAGGGACTTGGCGACTTGGAATCGGCCGAACGCGATTTCGACCGGGTGCTGGAACTCCGGCCGGACACCGCGGCGAACTGGCACGCACGGGCCCGGATCCGCGACCGCCGCGACCGCTTCGCCGAGGGTCTCGGGGACTGCGACAAGGCCATCCGACTTTCCCCGGAGTTCTGGCCGGCCCACCTCGTCCGAGGCCGCTGTCTGCTCGGGCTGCGCCGGCTCCGTGAGGCGGAATCCGCCTTCGAGGAGGCCGCACGGCTCAAATCCGACTGGATGGAGACCCTAGAGCTGTTGGGCGACACCCAATTGCGGATCCACTGGTACGCGGCCGCGGAGCAGACTTGGAAGCGGGCCATCGCACTCCGACAGGGCACGGCCCGGTACCACCTCGGCCTCGCCCGGGCGCATTCGGGCCAAGGGAAACACGCGGAGGCGGTCGTCGAGTTCGAGAAGACCTTGGAGATCGATCCGGACTCCACCCGAGCCCTCCTCGACCTCGGACTCGCGCGAATGGAGTTGAAACAGTGGGAGAAGGCCGACACGGACCTGACCCAGGTGATCCGGGTCGAACCCCAGAACGCCTACGCCCATTGCCTACGGGCGCAGGTCCGGCTGGAGCTTGGCCGCCTCCCCGACGCACTGGCGGACATCGATCGGGCGCTGCGGCTCGCGCCGGATTGGGGCAACTATCACTACCACCGTGGGAAGATCCTGAGCGCGATGGAACGCCATGAGGAGGCGATGGAGTCCCTCAAGAAGGCACTGACCCTCGATCCAGACCTGTCCTCCGAGGTCTGGGAGGCCCGAGGGGACATCGAGTTCGCCCGTCGCCAGTTCGCCGCAGCCGAGTCCGACTACACCCGGGCCCTGACGGAGCCGGATTCGCGGATCCACTTCCACCGCGGCCAGGTCCGGATGGAACGGGGCAATCCCACGGGGGCGCTGGCGGACTTCGACGAATCCGCACGGTTGGAGCCCGGGTCCGCGGGAACTCAGGTGCAACGAGGCCGGACCCTGACCCGCCTCGGACGTCCGGCCGACGCCCGCGCCGCCTTCGACCGCGCGGTGCAGCTCGCACCCAAGTGGCCGTTCGCCTTCGAGAACCGAGGCGCCTTCCGGCACTTCGAACGGGACCTCGAAGGCGCCGCGTCGGACTTCCTCCGGGCCGTCGAGCTGGCCCCCTCCGAAGCGTACCCGCGTCAGATGCTGGCCCGGGTACGCTTCGAGCAGGGTCGCCGTGACGAAGCGCTCCGCCAGGTCGACGAGGCCATCCGGCTCTCGCCCGAGGACGCTTCCCTTCGCGAGCTCAGGAAGTCGCTGCAGGAATCCCCGATCCCCGCCACACAGAACAAGGCACCATGAACCGGCTGTTGCTTCGAATCCTCTCCCTCGGGTTGTCCGTTGCGTCCCTTCTGGCGGAGGGTCCCACCCCATTGAAGTTGGAGGACGGCCTCGCCCTCTGGCTTCCCCTCACACGGGACCTCGCGGACCATTCGGGCCGCGGACTGCGGATCGAACCGGTCGGCGGCGCCGTCCTCGACGCCGAGGGCGTCCGGCTGCGCGGAAGACGCGACTGGCTGGAGGCGCCCCATGTGGCCCTGAATGGGCGTCCCTTCTCCGTCGCCCTATGGCTGCGCGACGAGACCGACGAGAAGACCGTCGGGATCCTGGAGCAGTTCGACCGGAACCGGCCGAAGTCCCACCTGCACTTGATGCTGCGGGGCAACCGGCAGCCCTACTTCGGGTTCTATGGAGCGGACCTTTTTTCCCCGGTGGGTCTTCCGGCGGACCGCGAATGGGTGCACCTCGCCTTCCAGTACACCGGAACCCACCAGGAAATCTGGATCGACGGCCGCCTGATGTGTCGGCGCGAGATGGCTCCCTACCTCGGCGAACAGGGCGTCACCGCCATCGGCAAGACGCCGCGCTGGGGCAACGTGCCGGCCAGGGACTTCGCGGGACACCTGCGGGACGTGCGCATCTACCAGCGGGCGCTCTCCGAACTCGAGATCGGCGTGCTCGCCGGGGTCCGCACACCGCCGCCGGCATCGTCTACGACACCGGCTCCGGGGCCGGCGTTGAGCCAGAAGGCCAGCCTTGGCCGACAGGCGTTCGTCCGGCAACTGTCCGAGGACACAAGCCTCCCTTTCATCGAGATCCAGACCAACGGCCTCGTGATCAACGGCCGGGCCGGGCAGGTCTATCTGCTCCGGCGTTCCGGCGATTTCCAGCGCTGGGAACCCGTCGCCCGGCTCACCAACCTGACCGGACGACTGTTCCACGGAGACACCAACGGCTTCTCGGGCCCGGCGGGATTCTTCCAGGTCGAACAGGTGGAACCCGGCCACTGAACCGGCCGGGACGGCGATGCGAGTTTCCCAACCCGAGATGCCTGATCTGGGAAGGGCGAGCCGATGGCCTGTCCCTCCGGAGAGTCCGACGTCGGGTTCGTCTCTGGAAACCATTCCGTACGCTGATCACCTGGACGTCCGAAGCAGGTGATCCGGCGTCCCCGGAGGAACGCGAAACAGCCCAGTACGCCGGACTCCATCGCCCGATGGGTGAAGCCGCGGAACCCTTGCCCGTTCCGCTGGCTGTCGAAGATGGCGGCTTGAAGCGATTCGACGCGGCAGTCCCCCGATCGGGATCGGCGAGTTCACCACCTCACCGGCCGGGCCGCAGAAGGTCTTCCATGGGGTGAAGTGGTCCACTTGGCCGGGTCCGTCTCCGGAACGCGGATCGCAGGCGGATTCACCGAAAAGTCCGGCGTGTTGGATCGGAAGTTTGAAACCACCCGATCCGAGTCCAATGTTCTTCCAAGTCTGCGACCGATCCTCCTGTGCCAAGCGGCTCCAACAACAATCCGACATCCGAAGGGACCCCGGCCGAAACCGGACGCTTCCTCGTTCTGTTCGATGGCGTCTGCAACCTCTGCAACGCCTCCGTACGGTTCCTGATCCAGAGGGATCCCGGACGTCGTTTCCGCTTCGCCTCGATCCAATCCGCCCCGGGCCGGCAACTCTACGAAGCCCATGGACAGTCGGCGGAACGGCTGGAGACCATCATGCTGGTGGTCGACGGCCGGGCCTACGTGCACAGCGACGCCGCCTTGAGGATCGCCCGTGAGCTTGGCGGACCCTGGTCTGCCCTGTGGCCGCTTCGGTACATCCCGCGCGGGCTGCGGGATCCGATCTACCTCTGGGTGGCGCGCCATCGCTACCGTTGGTTCGGCCGCTCCGAGGCGTGCATGGTGCCCAACCCGGACCTGAAATCGCGGTTCCTCGCCTAGTCGGTTCGCAACCTTCCCCAGGCTGACCCAGCGGCGGAAGGCATCCACGAACGGCCTGCCGACGGGCCTCGGCCACCCCTTTCGTCCCGTTCAGGAACTGGCGCTGGTGTAGTGGCGGAGGGACAGGCGCCAGAAGAGTTCGCTGGCCACGAAGCAGACGACCGCCATGCCGATCAACGGTGTCAGCTCCCACGGGGAACCGAGGCGGTCGGCCAGCAGCTTCGCAGGGACGTTCGAGACCAGGAGCATGGGCAGCACCCAGGTGAAGACGGCCCGGTAGGCGCCACGGGGAAACGCGTCGGCCGGGAGACGCGCGATGTTGAACAGGTTGTAGTAGCCCCAGACGATCCCCTGGGCCCGGACCGTCCAGAAGGCGATGCAGGCGAGCAGGAACATCAGGGAGTAGTGGATCGCCAGGCCCGCCACGCACACCACCACGAAGCCCATCCATTGGGCGGCCGACGGAACGCGATGCAGCTTGGCTAGGGCATAGCCCACCACCGCCAGCCCCATGAGCGCGTTGGCGATGTTCCCGATCTCGAACTTCTTCACCGAGATCAGGAACCGGGTGTTCACCGGCTGCAGGAAGAGGAGATCCAGGGTCCCTTTGCGGATCAGTTCCGAGAGGTTGGAGAGGTTGGTCACGAACAGCATGTGGAAGAGCTGCTGGATGAACTGGTTGCAGCCCACCAACAGCACCACCTCCCATCGCGACCAACCGGCGATGCTGTCGGTGTGGCCGTACAGCACGGTCATGAAGGCGATCTGCAGCCCGAACCAAAGTCCCTCCACCAGGATCCACAGGAGGAAGTTGGCCTTGAACTGCATCTCATGGATGAGCGAGTAGCGGATCAGCGCGGCGTAGATGCCGGCGTACCTCCGGACGGTTGCCAAGGCCGCATTCATCCGCCCACCGCCGTGTAGGTGCGCAGTCCCCGGGACCACATCCACCGGGCCCCGAGGTACGCCATCAGGATCCAACCCGCCTGCATCCCGATCCCGCGCCAAAGCGCCTCCCCATGGATCTGACCCAGATAGACGCCCACGGGGAAGTAGAGCAGATAGGGATAGGGGGTCAGAAGAACCAGCTTCTGCAATGCGGCCGGCAGGATGTCCAAGGGGAAGAGATGTCCGCTGGCGATGTACTCGAAGGCGAACTGGATGAAGATGAACGTGCTCACGTCCAGCACCCAGAACGCGAGCAACGCCACCATGTAGGCGATGAAGAACTGGAGGATCCCGGCCATGACGATGGAGGCCAAGGCCAGCGAAAGCGTCGCCGCATCGGAGGGCAGCACGAAGTTCTCGCGCTGGAAGACGATGAACACGCTCACCGGGATCAGCGCCATGGTCGTGTAGACCGCCCTTCCCGATCCATAGAGGCAGAGCCGGTAGGTCAGGTAGTCCATCGGCTTGAGCAGGAACTGGCTCACCTGGCCGTCCTTGATGTCGGCGGCGATCTGCCAGTCGTCCTCCGCCACCGCGGTGACGGCATCCACCAGGGTGACCAGCAGGTAGTAGCTGATCATCTGGGCCAACGTGTATCCACCCAGGACCGTGCCTGGCTCCTTGCCCGCATAAATGGACTTCCAGAGGAACAGGGTTCCGGCGAGCGGGATGAGTCCGAAGGCGGCGCGGAACAGGAAATTGACCCGGTAGACGAGCGTGTTCTGGATGCCCAGGCCGAAGACGTGGAGGTATTTGCCCACGGCGAAGCTCAATCCATCGCGGAATTCTGCGCGTCGAAGAGCTCGGCGAAGGCCTCCTGGGTCACCCGGAGGGTCTCGGCCAGCAATGCGGACTCCTTGGGGCCGAGGTTGCCCCGGGTCTTGACCTGGAGCATCTCCAACTGGTCGATGAAGATCTTCGCCGCCACCAGGTCGGGTTCCGTCAGGATGTCTCCGTTCGGATCGGGAATCTTCCCGAGGAACGTCAGGGCCATCTGTCCGTGGCCGGACACCAGCTGCTCGAACAAGGCCGCATGGATCGCCGAGATGTCGGCCCCGGAAAGGCGGTCTTCCGGAAGTGGCGTCGTGTTCATGGTTTGTCCTCGCCCCGTGCGCCCCGTGCGACCTCGGCGGCCAGGAAGGCCACAAGGTGACGGAGCCGCTCACCGGTGTCGACGGTCTGCAGGATGACCTGTCGGGCCAACGGATTGGGAAGCAGCAGGGTCGCGATGAGGTCGGTGAAGCGGCCGACGTCGCCGATGTGCTTCAGCGCGCGGACGCAGTCCTCGACCTGGGCGTCGCCGCCCGCGGAGGAACCGCTGGCGAGCTGACGGATCAGCTCGAGCGGAACCGGCTGATCCTGACGGAGTCGGGCATCCACGAGGTCGAGGGTGCGGGTGACGAGACTTCCAAGCTCTTGCTCCGATCCGCTGGTCTCGACCAAAGGCGTGATCAGGTGCTTCCGGTAGGGACGGGTCTGGACGATCTTCCCCAACTGGACACGGAGGAGTCCGTGGAGCACGAGATTGGAGGTTCCGTTATCGTTGCGGACGCAGGCGCGCACGAGGCCCAGCGTCGCCACATGGCAAGGCGACTCTCTCTTGGCATCGGGCCGTTGCATCGCGAGGCAGAACATCCGGTGGGACTCGAGGGAGTCCGAGAGCATGGCCCGGTAGCGGGGTTCGAAAATGAAGAGGGGGAGCATGGCCTGTGGAAACAGGCTGGCCTCCCCCAGGATCATGACGCCCGCACGGTCGGGTATCAGCATGGGCCGACGTTAGAGGGGGAGCCCTGCGATGCAAGGCACGGTCCTTCATTGAATGAATCCCCGATTTGAGGGTCTATCCGCCCGGAAGGGGCATCCCTTCCTGACGGTTCATCGAGGAAAAGACCATGAAAGCGAGTGTTGTTGCGGTGTTGCTGGCGTTGGCCTGCATCGGCGTCGGAGCCGGCTGGTATGTGAACCATGACAAGGCCGAGAAGAACCGCCTGGCCTTGGAGGCCGAGAAGGCCCGCCTCGCCAAGGACCTGGTCGAGACCACCGCGAAGTTGACCGAACAGGTCCGGGTCAACGCCAACCTGGAGACGAACCTCGTCCAACGGGTGGAGGAACTGAACACCTTCTCGAACAAGTGGACCTTCGTCGCGACCACGCTTTCCAAGACCGAGACCGAGGCCAAGGCGGCAGCCGAGGCCGCCCGGGCGGAGATCGAGAAGCGCGACAAGCAGATCAGCGGGCTTGAAGGCGAGAAGGACGACCTGACCAAGAAGATGGGTGAACTCACAGGTCAGATCGGGACCTTGGAATCGCAGATCAAGGAGACGGAACGCAAGCTGGCCGCCAGCGAAGGGGATCGGGAATCGCTGAAGAAGGAGCTGAAGCGCCTGATTGCCGAGAAGAACGAGCTGGAAAAGAAGTTCAACGACCTCGCCGTCCTGCGCGACCAGGTCCGGAAGCTCAAGGAGGAGCTCAGCATCGCCCGCCGCCTCGACTTCATCCGGCGCGGACTCTACGGCTTCGAAAAGAAGGGCGCCCAACTGATCAACGAGGGCGTCCGACCTCCGACGCCCAAGACCACCGCGACCAACGCCTTCCCGCTGAAGGTCGAAGTCGGCACCGATGGTTCCTCGAAGATCACCACCCCCACCGGAAACTAGGTGGTCGGAGCGGTTTTCCTCCGGCGCGATCCGGTCTAGTCTAGACGGACATGGGCGCCGAACTGCGTGATTCACACGGTCGTGTGATGCGGGACCTCCGGGTCAGCATCACCGACCGCTGCAATTTCCGGTGCCTCTACTGCCTGCCGGAGACCGAGGAGGCCGCCAACTTCTATCGCACGCGCTTCGACGCCCTGCGCAATCCGAAGCCGCCGGCCCCGGTGCCGATCCATCGCGAGTGGAAGCCGCGCTCCGAGCTGCTTTCCTACGAGGAGATCACCCGGATCGTGCAGGTGGCGGCGGCCCTCGGGATCCAGAAGGTCCGCATCACCGGCGGGGAACCGCTGCTGCGCCAAGGTGTCGACGGACTGGTCTCCTCGATCGCCCGAATCCCGGGAATCCAGGACCTGGCGCTGACCACGAACGGAGCCCTATTCGCCGAAAAGGCCCAGGCGCTGAGACAGGCCGGGCTCCAGCGGGTCAGCTTCAGCATGGATTCGTTGGATCCGGCGAACTTCCGTCGCATGACCGGCCGCGACGGCTTGGCCTCGGTGCTGTCCGGGATCCGGCTGGCGAGGGACCTGGGTTTCGATCCGGTGAAGGTGAACGCGGTGGTGATCCGCGGGATGAACGACCACGAGGTTCCGGAATTGGCCCGGTTCGCACGGCAGGAGCGGTTGAGCCTCCGGTTCATCGAGTTCATGCCGCTCGATTCGAGCCGGTCATGGCAGAAGGAACTCGTGGTCCCAGGAAGGGAGATCCTGGAGAGGCTCCGCCAGAGCTTCGCCCTGTCTCCGGTGGACGCCTCAACCAATCCGTCGGAGACCGCCCGACGTTGGACGGTCGACGGAGGCCCCGGCGAGGTCGGGATCATCGCACCGGTGAGCGAGCCCTTCTGCGGACATTGCAACCGGCTTCGAATCACCGCCGACGGCAAACTCCGCACCTGTCTTTTCAGCCTGGAAGAACACGACCTCCGGCCGCTGCTGCGGGGTGGAGGCACCGACGACGACATCGCACGCCTCCTGATCGAGAAGGTCGCCGGCAAGGAAGCCGGTCACCGGATCGGGCAGGCTGACTTCCAGCAACCCGCGCGGACGATGAGCTGCATCGGCGGCTGAGCAGCCGCCGGAGGTTCAACGGGTCCTGTTGCGCAGGATCAGGAACGGAATCCTTGAGGAATCCCAGGTGCGCATCAGGAACTCCGGCACCGTCGTGGGTCCCCGGATGTAGGATCCGAGCACGAGGTCCTCGTCGCCGTCGCCGTCGAGATCCCCGGATGCCATCACCATCCAGCGGCCGGCGATGCATTCCTTGATCGTCGAGGGACGGAATCGCCATCCGCCGAGGTTCTCGAAGTAGACGAAGCCCTCGCGAGGATTGGCCGCGTAGTCGGGGAAATAGGAAATCGCGGCGACGTCGAGATCCCCGTCGCCGTCGAAGTCCGCCGCGTGCGCCGAGTAGGCCCCGTTCAACGGATAGAACCACTTCTCTTCCATGCCGGCCTCGGTGCGACGATAGATCCGGACGCCGTGATACGGCTTGAGCGGGGAATTGAACTCCCCGTTGTCGCCGTTGCAGACGAGGAACTCCCGCCGACCGTCGCCGTCGAAATCCGCGGACTCGAAATGGCTGTGGCCGAACTGGGGCGGCTTCTGGAAAAGGCTGCTTCGGCGGAATCCTCCCTTCCCGTCGTTCTGGAAAAGCAGCAACGACTCCGTCTCCTGGGAGACCAGGGCGGCGAAGTCGAGGCGCCCGTCGCCGTCGTGGTCCGCCGCCTCCAGGGCAACGGTTCCCGGAAGTCCCAAGAGTTCCGCGGGTTTGGAACCGGGCTTCCCAGGATGATGCAGGGTCAGCCGTCCGATGTTGTTGCCGAACTCGGCGACGACGAAATCCGGGGCTCCGTCTCCATCGAAATCGGCGTCGATGAAGTCCACGGGACGTCGCAAGCCGCCCAAGAGATCAGTCGCGGTGGTCCCGGACGCGACCCGGAACAGGGCGCCCGAACTCTGGTCGTTGGGAGCGAGCACGCCCATGGCGGCGACCAAGGCATGGCCGCCTTCGAACCGGATCCGCGCCGGAGGACTCGAGAGCGGAAAGGACTCAAGCAGCGCACCGTCCGCCCCGAGACGATGCACGGTCCCGGGATAATCCTCACCGATCCAGATCTCCTTGGCCGCCGGACGGATGGCGACGGCGCAGACCGACTGGTTGGTCAGCCTGAGGACCGGGAGCTGGACCTCGAAGGGCGTTCCACCGACGGAGATCGGCTCATGATCGACCTGAGGTCGGGGTTTGGCCGGAGCTTCGGCGAAATAGTAGCGGGAAAGCGTCAGCCACTGGGCCTCGGTCATCACGGGCTTCAATGGAATCCGGCGATGTTCCCGGAGTATCTGGATGTTGGTGCTCTTCTCCAACTCCGGTGAGGTGAAACCGAGCCGGTACTTCATCCGGGGCAGGACCTCGTTATGCCAGGTCTTGAGGTCCAGTGCGGACGGATCGGGAAGGAGATGACAGGTGACGCAGTGCTGCCGGGCGAGATGCAGCCCTTCCAATCGTTCCTCCAAGGAAGCGGTCTCCTGCCCATGAAGCAACGAAGCCAGCAACAGGAAGGCGAGCATCGGATGAAGCGACCGGGGCACGGGAAAGACCTACTCGGAGTGGGAGTGCCGGGGGAAGAAAAAGGGGCCGGGCAAACGCCCGGCCCCCTGAATCGGTTCAATACCGTCTACAGGCTCACTGCGCGCGGAAGAAGCGCGTGGTGGCGCCCGAGTTCAGCGGGATCCGGACGGTGCCGGTACCGGTGATCGGGGCGTAGGTACCACCGAGGCTGTCCGAGGAGGACAGGGAGCCGGTGAAGTCGATGACCAGATCGGTACCATCGCGGCGGAAGCCGGTGATGCGTCCCGCCTCGGCCGGAGCCGGGTAGAGGATCAGGTAGTCGATGTCGTGGTCCTCACCGGTGCTGGTGTTCGTGATGCGGATGGTCGTGTTCGCACCGAGTTCAAACACAGCGACGTTTCCGTTGGTCCCGCGGTAGGGGAGGATGTCGAGGGAGCTCCAGCCGCCGGTTCCGTTGGCCGCGATCGTGCCGAGGACCTCAACGGTCTGGGTCGTGCCGGTGACACCGGAGGTCACCTTGGAGAGCGAGCTCTGGATGCGGTTCGCGTCGCTGACGTCACGGGAGGCGCCGAGGACGGCGCTGTAACGCCCGGCCGGGAAGTTGCGGGTGTAGTTGAACCACTCGCCGGCGCTGTTCCAGCCGATCTTGTAGTTGGTGGTCGCAACATAGTCGCCGCGGCGGCGATGGGTCTCGTCGCCGTTGTCGACGCCGATGTCGATGTTGCCGAGTTCTTCGGGAGCGATCGGGAAGGCGACGGGACCGAGGGTCGGATCGCTGTAGCCGTTGCGGTAGGCATTGCCGTTGGCCGCGGCGTCGGTCGTGGACTGGTTGCCCAGGTGGAAGTCGATGCCCGGGAGACCGTCGAGGCCGGCGTAGAGGCTGGCGGCAACCGGTTGGGTGTTGGCCCCGGCCACCGATTGGCCACCGCCGTGGTTGAAGTCCTCGGCCTCGACCACGAAGCCACCCTTCATAAGGAGGCGGATGTTGTTGTCGCCACCGCTGTCGGCCGAACCGTTGGCGTTCTCGACCACCACGTAGTAGTCACCGATGTCACCCACGCCCGCGCTGGGGATGGTGTAGATCAGGTTGGTGCCTCCGGGGATGGCCACCTTGTTGCGGAACCACTGGACCCGGGTGAGGGGAACGGCGGACTCAACCGTCGGAGCGAGGCTGACGGATTCACCGCGGGTGAAATCCCGGCCGGACGGACGGGAAACAAGGATCGGGGGCAGCGTGGTGGGATCCACGAAGTTGCCGATCAAGGAACCGGTCATGGTGGTTTCAGAGCCGTTGGCCGGATTCGTGTCGGTGACCGCCGAGGCGAGGCTCATGGTCGCACCGGCGTTGTCGCCGCCGCCGCCTTCCTTGTAGTACAACTGCATGAAGTAACGGCGACCCGCGGTGAGCGAGATCGTGTTGCCGGTGGCCCACTCGGTCTCCAGATAGGTGTCCGAACGGTTCTCCGGGGAATCCACGTTGCGGCGGGCGGTCAGACGCCACTGGCGAGGATCGTTCCACTGGGGCTCCGCGGCGATGCGCTTCGCGTTGGCCGGATTCTCGTCGGTGCTCAGGTAGAGATGGGCTCCGTCATCGGCCGACATGAAGAACACGTAGTCGCCGGTGGTCGCCGGAACGAAGTAGGTGGTGAGGCGGGCGACGAAGTCGTTGGCGACCCCGGTCGGAGCCTGGAATCCGGCAACGACACTGGTGACATCCGCCGCACGCTCGTTCACGACGTTCGTCGTGGTGTCGTTTAGGGCGGTGCCTCCGATACCGTTCCAGCGCTCATAGACCACGAGTCCGGTCTTGAAGACAAACGACCGGAAGGTCCGGGTGTTCGCAGTCAGGCGGTTGCCGGCGAGGTCGGTGACGTTGTTGACCGTGAGGGTGAACTGCTGGTCGCCCGGCTGACGGGAGGTGCTCAGGCGGACCTGGCGGTCGCTGATGACCTCGACGCTGGAGACGGTGATGCCGCCGGAGATGCTGTAGTTGGACGCGGTGCCGAGGCCGGTCGACGACATGCCTTCGTCGAAGGTCACCGTGACCTTGTCGAAGGAGGCGGCCGAAAGGGCGTTGGCGATCCGCGGCGCCACGGCGTCAGCAGACACGGTCACCGTGGCCACGCGGCTGGTCGCCGTCTGGGAGCCGTCGGTCAACACCGCGTAGAACGACTGGGTACCGGCCGCGGAAAGCACCGGGGTGGTCAGGACGCCATTGGTGGCGTCGGGAATGGGCGTGGTGCCCTGATACCACTGCAGCGTGGTGACCGGGGCGATCAGCGTCGCATCGGGGGCCGTGTTGTTGGCCGGCGTGCCCTGACCCCAGGCGGTCAACGTCGCACGACGGTTCTGGAGGATCGTCTGATCCTGCGGTTGGCGACGGAACACCGGGGCGTCCGGAGCGATCGTCCCGATGACCGAGGCATCCAGGATCGCGATCTCGTCGTCGGTCGCGGGAATCGTGGTTCCCTGGGACCAACCGACCGACAGATTGTCACCACCGCCACCCTCCTTCATGATCGCTTCGATGTAGTAGCGGCGATTTCCAACCAGAGACACCGGCAGCGAAATGTTCGGCTGGCGTTGGGCGGGATCAATGTTGGCGGAAACCGGACGACGATCGAGCGTGGTCCACGACTTGAAGCCGTTCCACTCCGGTTCGCGGGCGATCAGGCGCTTGTTGACCGGGCTGTCGTCCGTCGAGAGGTACAGCGCGCAGTTGTCGTCGCCGGAAACGTAGAAGATGTACTGGCCGGTGGTCGGAGGCGTCACCAACGCCTTCAGCACCATGCCGTAGTTCTCGATGTTCGGGTTGGCCGTCTGGGGGCTGCCCATCTCGGTCACGTAGTCGATCCGGTGTGCGGCATCCGGATAGAGCGGGTGGTTGAGGATGTTGTCGACGGAGTTGTTGGCGCCGGGGATGTCGTAGAAGTAGCGGGTGACGACTCCGGGCACATAGACGTCAGCAGCCTGGGTGATGGAGGCCAACGCGATGCTCGCGAGGACTGCCTTCGCCACGGCACGACGGCCTTGGGATAGGATTTGGGTACGCATAGGTATTTTTCGGAAACATCACCAGCGCAACGACATCTGTTCATGGCTTCCAGATCCACGTACCCCGTGGAGACGGGATATGCAGACGAGGTCGCGCTAGGCGGTGTTTCGGGGACAGAGAGTCCCTACTGAAAACGTCACAGGAATGCAATCTGGAACTGGCCGGATGCTGATTTCCCGGGGCCGACCCATCCTTTTGGGGCCAAACGCCCGAAATCGGCGTCCCCAACCGGGGAGGGTATTCCCTTGAAGCGGCTTTTGCCTCAATCTCCGGCCTGTGCTCCTCCACCGTCCGCCCCAACGTGCACCCTGGTTTTCGTCCCTTCTCTTGGCCGCCTACGTGGTCGCGTTCGGATGTAAGCCCGCGGAGACGCCGCAGTCTGGCGGATCGGCACCGGCGGCATCCGCCCATAGCGCCGGAGAGGATCTGGCCGCACTCCCAACCGCAGGCGCCAACGACGCCGCGGTCGAGCTCGCCGAGGAGGCCGACCGGTTGGCCGGTGAAGGTCGGTTCGCCGAGGCCGTGGAGAAGCTGAAGCTGGCCACGGCCACCGATCCCGGGGACGAGGAGACCCTCTTCAACCTGGCCTTCTACGAATCCCGCATGGGAAGGACCAATGACGCCATTGGGCACTACCAGGCGGTTATCGCCATCTCCCCGAAATACGTCGAGGCGTACAACAACCTCGGAAATCTGCACCTGAAACGGAACGACCTGACACAGGCCAGAAGCAGCTTCAGCGAAGCCATCCGGCTCAACGCGAAGCAGCCGTCTGCCCACAACAACCTCGGCATCGTGAACGCGCGCGAAGGTCGGTTGGCCGAGGCGATCCAACAGTTCGAGCAAGCCACCCGGCTCAAGCCGGACTACACCGAGGCCTGGATCAACCTCGGCAACGCCCTCGTGGGTCAGGGCCGACTGAACGAGGCGATCCCTCCATTCGAGATGGCCCTTCAGATCCAGCCCGGACTCCCCACCGCGGTGGAGGGATTGCGTCGCGTGCGTCTCCGTCTCGGCGGCACGCCGTAACACGGATCGATTCCGTGGCGGCAAAAGTGGGCCTCACGCAAATGCGCCAAGCCGCCGAAGGGGAACCGGAGTCGAACCGGACATCCAGAGCACGGTCCTTTGCCCACCGTGCCCCCCGTCGCCCCCTTCCCCACTGTCGCGGCTTCGGGGCGACCACTGGACCCGAATCGGCCCCGGTTCATGGGTTTCTGCTGAGGTCCGACTTGGACTGGACGAAAAGGAGGTTCGGCACGCGGAGGCGCGGAGAGCGCGGAGTGAGACTCCCGATCCGGGTCAAGTTGAGGGATCCGTCGGTCTTTTCCCCGCGGCCACCGCGCCTCCGCGTGGCCCTTCTCAAGAACGACGGCAGTACCACGAAGTCCAGGGCGGTCCATCTCGGCAAAACACACCGATCGATCGGGGACTTTCTGGATGAAGGCCCCTACCGCCGGAGTTGCCTGGCGGACCGGACGGCAGCCCGCCCCCCTCACGGACGCTGACCCAAGAACAGCCGGGTCTCGGTTCCGTTCTGGCTGACAACCAGGTCCGGTCGGCGGTCACCGTCGAAATCAGCCGAGGCACAGCCGCGTTGTTCCCCCAGGACCCGCAGGCCTCCAAGCCGGGTCGCGGGCACCGCCCGGAATCCGCCTTGGCCATCCCCGAGAAGGACGCATCCGACACCGGCGTCGCACGCCATGTCCTCGGGCCGCATCGCGAAACGGTTCTGCGACAGGAAGAGATCCTTGCGGCCGTCCTGGTCGAAGTCGGCGACGGCGATCCCCGAGACCGGAGTCCATTGGGCCTCACGGGGCAGTTCCGCTCGGACGAACCCGTTGGCACCACGGAGGAACACTGCGGACCGGATGTGCGTGACCTCGATCCTGCCAGGCGCCGCGGCACCCAGCAACGCCAAGGCATCGGCGTTGGAGTAGGACGTGTGGTTCGGAAATCTGTCCGCGATGTCCGGAATCGTGATCGCAAGATGGTCGCGATCCCGTACCGGTACCGGCACGCCGCCCTGCATCGCGGCCTCGACCAATGCCAAGGGCCGATCGTCGCCCGCTTCCTTCCAGAACACCGCCGGCAGACCCCAGAGTGTACGGTGGGTGTTGGAGCCCTCGTTTCCGGCGATCAGGTCCAGTCGGCCGTCTCCGTTCAGGTCGGCGACCGCCACCGAATTCCA
>JAIXUV010000170.1 GCA_027483345.1 Verrucomicrobiales bacterium
ACGATGAAAATTGTCCTCGCGTACTCCGGCGGCCTCGACACCTCGGTGCTGCTCTCCTGGATCAAGGAAAACTACGGCAATGCCGAGATGATCGCCTTCTGCGCCAACGTCGGCCAGGAGGAGGAACTCAAGGGTCTCGACAAGAAGGCCAAGAAGACGGGCGCCTCCAAGATCTACATCGACGATCTCCAGGAGGAGTTCGCCCGGGATTTCATCTATCCCATGCTCCGGGCCGGGGCCATCTACGAGGGACAGTACTTCCTCGGCACCAGCATCGCCCGTCCGCTCATCGCCAAGCGGATGGTGGAGATCGCCCAACAGGAAGGGGCGGACGCCATCGCCCACGGCGCCACCGGCAAGGGCAACGACCAGGTCCGTTTCGAACTCACCGCCGCGGCGTTGGCTCCCGGCCTGGAGATCATCGCCCCTTGGCGCGATGAGCGTTTCCGCAAGGACTTCCCCGGTCGCCAGGAAATGATCGACTACTGCGCGGCCAAGGGCATTCCCGTCCAGGCCAGCGCCAAGAAGCCGTACTCCATGGACCGGAACCTCCTCCACATCTCCTACGAGGCCGGCATCCTGGAGGATCCCTGGTACGACAGCTTCGACCTCAAGAACCGCGACTATTTCACCACGCTCTCCGTGTTCCCCGAGGACGCACCGGACAAGGCGGAGACCATCACCCTCGACTTCGAGCGCGGCGACTGCGTGGCGGTGAATGGCAAGGCCCTGAATCCGCTTCAGGTCATGAAGCTGCTGAACAAGATCGGCGGCAAACACGGCGTCGGCCGCGTGGACATGGTCGAGAACCGCTTCGTCGGCATGAAGAGCCGCGGCGTGTACGAAACCCCGGGCGGGAGCATCCTGCACTATGCCCATCGGCAGATGGAAAGTCTCACCATGGACCGCGAGGTCATGCACCAGCGGGACTCCTTCATCCCGAAGTATGCCGAACTCGTCTACAACGGCTTCTGGTACGCACCGGAGCGCCTCGCGCTCCAGGCCTACGTCGAGGAAAGCCAGAAGAACGTCAGCGGCACGGTCCGTCTGAAGCTCTACAAGGGCGGCATCTACGTCACCGGCCGCAAGTCCAAGGTCAGCCTCTACAACCCGCACATCGCCACCATGGAGGCCGACCCGACCAAAGCCTACAACCAGAACGACGCCACCGGATTCATCCGCCTCAACGGCCTCCGCCTGCGCGTGAATTCCACCGTCAACGGCCCGGCGAACATGAAGTCGTTGAAGGGCTGAGTTCCCTCCTCCGGATCCGTCCAAGGCCCGATCGTGCGTCCTGCGCCGATCGGGCCTTTCCGTTCCTGGGTCCTCCCGGCCTCGAAGCCTACCGGATCTGGCTGACGGTCCCTTCGGGAGCTCCCCGCTCAGATCCCGGACAAGCGGCCTGTCGAGTCCCCAAACCGCTCCAGCCCGGAGACGCCCATGCGGTCCGCAAGGCTGAGGAACAGGTTCGTGGTCGGCTTCGATCCGTGCTGGACGAAACGGCCCGGGTTCAACGTGCCTCCTCCCCCGCCCGCCAGGAGGAGCGGCAGGTTGGAGTGGGTGTGCCGGTTCGCATCCGCGTTGCCGCCGCCGTAGACGATCATCGAGTTGTCCAGAAGCGATCGCCCATCGACATCCCGCGTCTGTTCGAGCCGCTTCAGAAACCGGGAGAGCTGGACCACGTACCAACGGTCGATCTCGGCCACTTTCCGGATCTTCTCCTCGCTGTTGAAGTGGTGTGAAAGGTCGTGGTGCCCCTCGGGAATGCCGATCTCCGGGAACGAACGGTTGCTTCCGTCGTGCGCCAACAGCAGCGAGGCGACCCGCGTCGAGTCGGTCTGGAACGCCAACACCATCATGTCGTACATCAGCTGGATATGCTGCGCGTGGTCCGCGGGGATGCCCGGCGGGGTGTCCACCTCCGGATCCTTCGCCGAACCCAGCCGCTCCGCCCGCTCGATGCGGGTCTCGATCTCGCGGACGCCTGTGAGGTACTCGTCCAGCTTGTCACGGTCCCGCCGTCCCAGACGCCGCTGCATTCCCCGCGCGTCCTCCAGGACATGGTCCAGCACCGAGTGCTGCTCCGCCTGACGCCGACGCAGGTTCGCGATGCGTTGCCCCCGGTCGCCCGAGCCGAACAGCCGTTCGAACACCATGCGGGGATTCGGCTCCGCGGCCATCGGCATCGATGCGGAACGCCAGGAGATGTTGTGCTGGTAGGCGCACGCGTAGCCCGAGTCGCATGCACCGGAGTTCCGTACGACGTCGCAGGTCAGCTCCAGGGACGGGAAGCGCGTCTGATGCCCGACCGCCCGGGCGATGACCTGGTCGATCGAGACCCCGGCCCGAATGTCGGTCGCGCTCTTCTTCAGACGGACACCGGTCAGGAAGACCGCGTTCCCGCGCGCATGATCCCCGCCGCCATCCACGCCACCGACCGCCTCCTTGTGGTCGAGTCCCCCGAGCACCTGCAGGTGGCGTCGAACCGGGTCCAAGGGCGCCAGCGTCGGCGAGGGCTTGAAGGAGTCGCCGTCGGACTCGGGCCACCATGCGGAGGGAATCGCGCCGTTGGGGAAGAAGATGAACGCCGTCCGCAACGGCGCCCCGCTGGCCGTGGTCGCCAGACCCGGCTTCGCCACCGCCTTGGCCAATGCGGCCGGCGCCAGCGACGCGAATGCCGGCAGGGCGATCGTGGCGCCGAGGCCTCGGAGGAAATGCCGGCGGTGCATGGGGGCTGAACCGATGATGGAATGCTCGGGATTCATGGCTGGAGTCGGGCTTGCGCCCCGGAGGTCGGCTTCGTGTGCGGCGCTTGGGAGGAGGGTTCGTCGTCGGACCGCATCCGCTGGAACGGCAACGATCCCACGATGCCGCGGAGAAGTCCCTTCGGGCTGCCGCCGGAGGATCGCAGCGCCGCCACCAGTTCGTCCACGACCGGGACGTCGGTGTACTCCAGGTCGCGGCCCAACGCGTAAGTCAGGAGCTTCTCGGTGAGCGTGCGGTAGAAGTCTCCGGAGTGGCCCGTGGCCAGGATGCGTTTGAGTTCGGTGACGCGCGAGAAGGCCTCCCCGGTGAGCAGGGTCCCGGTGGGATCCACCGGAAGTCCGCCCTCGGCCTCCCGCCAGAGCCCCATTGCATTGAAGTTCTCGAACGCCAGCCCGAGCGGATCCATGCGGTCGTGGCAGGAACTGCAGAGCGGCTGCTGCCGATGCAGTTCCAACGTCTCGCGAAGCGACAACGTCCGGCTCTTCATCGCCTTCGCGGCGTCCTCCAGCGGGGG
>JAIXUV010000078.1 GCA_027483345.1 Verrucomicrobiales bacterium
CAGCCAAGAGGAGCGATTTGGTGTTCATTGTGGTTTGATTACTTCCGTGTGTGCCTGTGTTGTGTCAGCACGTCCATCCACCGTCAACGAATTTCTTGAACAAAGCGGCCACGAGAATCCGCAAGGTTCTCAGATTCAGTGCAACCCATTGCAAATCAGGTAGCCGAAGGTGCGCCGGCCGCCGTGGCCGTGTTGGAGAGAAGCAGGGCGATGGTCATGGGACCCACGCCTCCAGGATTGGGCGTGATCCAGCCCGCCTTTTCACGGACCGCATCGAAGTCCACGTCTCCCACCAATCGACTGCCATTCGGGGCCGTGGGGTCTGCGATTCGGTTCACCCCGACGTCGATGACCACCGCTCCCGGGCGAACCATCTCCGCCTTGAGGAACCTCGGGACACCCATGGCGGCGACGATGATGTCCGCGCGCTGGGTGTGCGCGGCGATGTCGCGCGTTCCACTGTGGCACAGCGTGACGGTGCAGTTCGCGTGGCGCGCCTTCTGGAGCAGGATGGCCGCCATGGGCTTCCCCACGATGTTTCCGCGACCCAAGACCGTCACCTCGGCGCCGTCCATGGAAATGCCCGAGCGGATGAGCAACTGGTGAACGCCCGCAGGCGTGCACGGCAGGAATCCCCCGGAATCGCCGAGCATCAGGCGCCCGACATTCACCGGATGGAAGCCATCGACGTCCTTGCTCGGAAGCACCGTGGCGTAAATGACGGAGGAATCGATGTGTCGCGGCAACGGCGCCTGGACGAGGATCCCATGGACGGTCGGATCCGAGTTCAGGGCCTTCAGGAGCGTCACCAGTTCCGCCTGTGTGGTGCTGGCCGGCAGGACGTGAGTGACCGAGCGGATGCCGAGTTCCCGGGATTTCTTTTCCTTCATCCCGACATAGACCACGGATGCCGGGTCTTCACCCACTCGGACGAAGGCCAGTCCTGGCACGATCCCACGGCGGGCAAGTTCGGCAACGCGGGCGGCGGTTTCCGAGTGGATCTGGGCAGAGATCGCCCTTCCGTCGATGAGTTGACTCATGATTTCTGAAAAGGAATCGCGACGGCTCCGGAAACGATGCTCCCCGGGGAAGCCTTCGGCATTCCGGGGCTTCTGGAACTGCGCGGCGCAGACGGATCAGTACCCGGGCTCGAGCACGATGGACTTGACCCGAAGCACGGTCTTGGCCGGCGAACCGGCGGTCTGGAACTCGTCGGCCACGACACGGACGACCTTCCCCCGGAAGGCCCCAAAACGGATCGAGTTGTCTTCGGAGACAAGGAATCCCAGTCGACCTTCACCGCGAAGCACGCTGGTCAGCTCGAAATAGGAAGGGCTCTGAGGTTCCAGGCTCAAGCCGACACGACCGACCCGAACTACAGACCGAACGGTTTCGGAATAGCGCAGGAGGGCCTGGGAGCCTTCGACATACGATGACGCCGTCGTGACGGGCGCCGAGGGAAGAACCGAGGTCACCGCAGAAACCGGAGTCGCGGGCGCCACGGGCGTCGTGGCCACAGTGGTCGGGACCTGAACCGTTGAGACCGAATTGGCGACGATGGCGGAGTTCGAATTGGCAGATTTCGCCTCGAGGACTTCCGTCCTGCGGACCGAGCGGACCTCGGAGGACACCGGAGTCACCTTCGATCCAGGGTCTTCCGGCAACGACTGCTCCGCCGGCAGGGCCTTCGGTTCGGGAACCGGTTCCACGGTGCGGATGATCTCCGCCTGGGAATTCCGGGCGATCCCGGACTTCTCCATGGAGATCGAGGTGTCACCGGAGCCCGTGAGCAGGCCGGTGGAGATGAACGCGGAAAGGTCGGCTGGGGGTTCGATCTGGACCCATCCATCGGATTCGCGGACCACGGTGATGCGGTCCCCCTGCTTGAGGCGTCCGAGTTCGGAGTAGTTCTTCCCCGGACCGGAACGGAGGTTGGCCTCCTTGGCGCGGATCTTCTGGGCGGGGACATCCACCAGCGGTCCGAAGATCCAGATCGGCACCTCGACCGGGACGGCAATGCGGGTCCAGCCGCCAGAGTCGGCGCCCAGCACCTGAACCCGGTCACCGCGCTTGAGAGTGGCCAGGACCTCCGCCTCGCGGGACGGCGCGACGCGGACATTGACCCGGTCCGTCCGGACGGCCCGGGATTCGGGGATTTCCAATGCCGCGGTGGGAAACACGGTTCCCAGGGCGACGGCGACGGCGAGCAGGAGGTGCATTCGATTCATGCGGGGCGGGCTCCAAGCGGGTCAGGAAACGGATTTGGGCAGAAGGGAACGAATTTCGGCGGGCGTCAGGACGCGCCATTTGCCCACCCGCAGCTCCCCCAGCTTGATCGGTCCGATCTGGACCCTGCGGAGCTGGACGACCTCATGGCCAAGAACTTCAAACAGACGACGAACCTCGCGGTTCTTGCCCTGGGCCAGCTCCAACTCGACCACGCTGTGGGAGTTGTTGGAGTCCACGAGGCGGACCCGTTCCGCCTTCAGGATCTCCCCCTCGTGTTCGACACCCTCGGTGAAGCGGGCGATCTGGGAGGACTCCAGTCGGCCTTCCACGACCGCGACGTACTTCTTTCGCACGCCGTAGCGCGGATGGGTGAGCTTGAGGCAGAAGTCCCCGTCGTTGGTGAGGAAGATCAACCCTTCGCTGTCGCGGTCGAGGCGTCCGACCGTGTACAGCTGGGCCCATTCCGGTGGCAGGAGTTCCCCGACGATGCGGCGTTCCTCCGGATCGGTGCGCGAACACAGGAATCCGGGAGGCTTGTTGACCGCCACATACAACTTCTTCCGGGATCGGAGCGTCCTTCCGTCCACGACCACCTGATCCTGGTCCGGATCCACCTTGGTACCGAGTTCGGTGACGGTCCGCCCGTTGACAGCCACAGAACCGCCCGCGATGAGCCGTTCCGCGGCGCGCCGCGAGGCGACGCCGGCGTCGGCGAGGAATTTCTGGAGTCGGACGGAAGCCATGGTGTGGAAATGCGAAGCCGACTGACGGGCAATCGTGGCCCGGCAGCCGGCGTCGAGAGGAATCCGGGCTGAGTAGGGACTACTCCGGGGGCTTGGTCTTGCGGAGACCGGTAACCCGATCGCCCTCTTTCCATTGGGTGCGGGACTTGAGGATGGCGACGCGCTCGAAGCGCTTCAGGACGTTTCGCTTGGCGCCCAGGTTGCTCGAGGCACGGAGGCTGTTGTGCTGCGACATAAAATGGTCTTTCTCCCGGCCGTTGCGGGGTGGATCTCCAGATTTCCGCCCAACCGGAACGCTTCTTCTACCGGGTGTGGCGAATCTTGCAAACGGGATTTTTGGGTCGACCGACACCGACGGCTTGGGCTCCTCTGCGGGCATGAACCCTTGGGAGTCACCCGGGATCGCACGTCGGATCGAATGCCTGGTCCACAGCCATCGGCTTTGGACCGGCCGGGACCTGGTGCCCGATGCCGACCCAGCCCACTTGGCGGAGCGCGTCTGGGCCGCACCCTTCGTGGTGGTGTCCCACGGCACCGAGGCGGACCCGGTGTTGTGGTACGGCAACCGCACCGCCCTGGGGCTTTGGCAGATGGACTGGGCGGAATTCACGTCGACCCCCTCGCGCTTCACCGCGGAGGCGCCGGAACGGGAGGAACGCGCCCGTCTGATGGCCGCCGTCACCGCCCGCGGATTCATCAACGACTACGCCGGGGTGAGGATCAGCCGGAACGGCCGCCGTTTCCGGATCCACAGGGCGACCGTTTGGAACGTGGTCGATTCCGAAGGACGACCCGCGGGTCAGGCGGCCTCCTTCGCGGATTGGGACTGGCTGGATTGAAGCCGTTCGGAATGGAGCCCGGACTGGATTCCGGGTCGTTTCCCGCCCAGAGTGCCTCATGAAAACCGCCGCCATCCTGGGAGCCTCCACCGATCCGTCCAAGTTCGGCCACAAGGCCGTGCTCGCCTACGTGCGACAGGGATACACCGTCTGGCCGGTGAACCCGCGCGAAGCCAACGTCGCAGGACTCGTAGCTTTCCCGGATGTCGCTTCCCTGCCCGGCCGCCCCGATGTGGTGAGCGTCTACCTGCCTCCCAAGATCCTGTTGGGGGTGCTGCCGGCACTGGCCGCGCGTGGATGCGACGAACTGTGGCTCAATCCCGGCACCGACTCGGAGGAGGTCGTGAAGGCGGCGGAAGCCCTCGGTCTCCCGGTCATCCGGGCTTGCAGCATCGTCGGACTTGGACTCTCGCCGTCGCAGCTGTAGGTCAGCGGGACCGTTGGCGTGCGCCAACCGGGGCTGGATTCCCTCGGCGGTCCGTGTTCCCTAGGGCCATGAACTCCCTCACGGCTGCCATCGCCACGTCCACGCTTCTCGCCATGCCCTTGACCGCCGCCAGCCACCTGCTCTTCGTCGGCACCTACACCGGCCCCAAGAGCGAGGGAATCCACGCGTTCCGCTTCGACGATTCCACGGGTGCCACCGAGGCCATCGGGCTCGTCGCCCGCACCGAGAATCCGACGTTCCTCGCCATCCATCCCAACGGCCGGTTCCTCTACGCCGCCAACGAGACCGGAAAATGGAAGGGCCAGGACGGCGGGTATGTGACGGCCTACGCGATCGACACCGCGTCGGGTCGGCTCCGGGAACTGGGCCAGCAGTCCACCGTGGGAGGCGGGCCATGCCACCTTTCGACCGACCCGGCAGGACGCCAGCTGATGGTGGCCAACTACGGCGGTGGCAGCACCGTCTCCTTGCCGATCCTCGCCGACGGCTCGGTGGGTCCGCACAACTTCTTCGCCCAGCACCGTGGCAGCAGCGTCAACAAGGCGCGCCAGGGCGAACCCCATGCGCACTCGGTCAACCTCGGACCAGAAGGACGGTTCGCCTGGGTGGCGGACCTCGGGACGGATCGGGTGCTGGCCTACGCCTTCGAACCGTCGCGCGGACTGGTGAAGGCGCTGCCACAACAGGACGCGGTCCTCGAGCCGGGCAGCGGCCCCAGGCACCTCGCCTTCAGCCCCGACGGACGGAACGCCTACGTGATCAACGAACTCCTCTCGACCGTGACGACGTTCGCCTACGACGGGAAGGCCGGCCGGATGACCCCGGTGGAAACCGTCTCGACGTTGCCGCCGGGAAACGACGGCAAGGACACGTCCACGGCCGAGGTGCGGGTCCATCCGGGTGGACGCTTCGTCTTCGGATCCAACCGCGGGCACGACTCGATCGCGGTGTTCCAGAGGGATCCGGGAACCGGTCGCCTGAAGTTGAGCGAGATCACCAAGACCGGCGGCAAGACGCCCCGGAACTTCAACTTCGACCCGACCGGCAAGTACCTCTTCGCCGCCGGCCAGAACTCGCATGACATCCGCCAGTTCCGCATCGATCCGCAGACCGGAAGCCTGATCCCGACCGGGCTGTCGTTGTCGGTGGGATCACCGGTCTGCCTGCGATTCGTGACGGTGCCCTGATCGGGACACAGTCTCGTTGGTGCCACTGCCGAACACCGACCCGTACCTCGCCAGGAACGTGTCGGAAGCGGATCAGACCAACCGACCCAGAACCGGGTCCGCAGCCAGCTTCTTCACCAGGTCCTTGATCTTCTGGGACTCGGCCTTGGTGGCCACGAGAGCCGCGTCGTCGGTGAGGACGATGATGCTGTCCTTGACCCCGACCAAGGTGATGGGAGTGCGGCCGCGGGTACGGCCGTCGAAGACCACGTTGCGCGCGGCGTCCACGTGCACCAGCTGGGCCACCGCGGCGTTGCCCTCGGGATCCTGCTTCACATGCCGTGCGAGGGCGGGCCACGCGCCGAGGTCATCCCAGTCGAACGATCCGTCGGCGACGACGACGTTCTTGGCCTTCTCCATGATGGCGAAGTCCACGCTGATCTTCCGGATCGCCGGATACTCCTTGGCGAGGACGGAAGCCAACCGTGCGGCGCCCTTGCCGGCCGCCTCGAACCAACGACGACACGCCTCGTTCAGCTCGGGCTGATGCGTTTCCAAGGCGTTGGTGATGGTGACGAAGGACCAGACGAACATGCCGGCGTTCCAGCGGTAGTTCCCGGCGGCGAGGTACTCCTGCGCCTTCTCCAGGTTCGGCTTCTCGACGAACCGCTCCGCCTTGAAGAAGGCGGTCTTGAGGACCTTGGCGCCGGAAGGCGCGGGCAGGACGTCACCGGACTGGATGTAGCCGTAGCCCGTCTCCGGGCCCGTCGGCTGGATTCCGATGGTGACGATCGCCTGTCCGCGGGAGGCGACCTCGAGGGCGTCGGAGAGGACCTGACGGAACTTCTTCTCATCGGGGATGACGTGGTCGGCGGGGAGGACGGCCATGACCGCGGTGGTGGAACGGGCGCCGACGAGGGCGGCACCGAGCGCGACGGCGGCGCAGGTGTCGCGACCGACCGGTTCACCGACCACGTTGTCCTTGGGCAGCTCCGGCAGCTGTCGCCGGACCTCGGCCGCCTGGACGGCGTTGGTGATGATCAGGATGTTCTCGAGCGGCACGACCGCCCGGACGCGGTCGACCGCCTGTTGGAGGAAGGAACGCTCGCCGAGAAGGCGGATCAGTTGCTTCGGGGTCTTCTCGCGGCTGACCGGCCAGAACCGTTCGCCGCGACCGCCGGCCATGATGATGACGAAGCGGTCGGAGCCGGCCGGCTTGCGGGCCGGTTTCGTGGCCGGCTTTGCCAAGGGCGACTTCGGCTTGGAGGCGGCTTTCGCGGCGGCTTTGGGCGCCTTGGACTGGAGGGACTTCCTGGAGAGCAGCTTCTTCATGTTCGGCGGCGCGAGATCAGAGCCGAAGCGGCGGGGCCGGACAAACCGGATTTCTCGGAACCCATCCGGTCCCGAACCGAAGAACGGTCAGAGCGGCCGTGTCGGTACCGTCCATTCGAGTTCGAATCCCTGGGCGCGAAGCGTGGCCTGGTATTCCCGAAGCAATTCAGGGCGGGAATGGACCGCGGCGGGCGGTTGCTTCTTCTCCAGACAGAATGCGGCCAGGGCCCCGGCGGCCTCGCCCACGTTCCATTCGACCGGATGGAGCCGGTAGCAGCCGTTGGTGATGTGGGTGACACCGAGGTTCTTGCCGGCGGCGAGCAGGTTTTCCACCCGTTGCGGGATCAGCGCCCCAAGCGGGATCTGGAAAGGCAGGGAGGACAGGTCGACGTAGTTGCGTCCCGAGGTCGAGGGGTGGAGGTCGATGCGGTAGGCCCCGACTCCGACCGAATCGGGGAACTCCGTTGACCGGACCTTGTCGCGGGACGCACCCGTCTCCCGCATGCGGGCCTCGGTGGAAACATGCTGCTCGAGCACGGTGAAACGTGCGCGGATGCGACGGCTTTCGCGGATGTACGGCGCCAATGCGAAGCCGTCGGCCGTTCCCAGCACTCCGGATGCGGGCCTGAGTCCGGGCCAACCCGTGCCGCCGTCCGGACGCGGCGCATCGGTCTGCAGCCAATGGAGGAACGAGCGGCCCAGCGCCTTGGCCTCCTGCATCCGGGCATGACGTTGGGCCTGGGTGACGTCGGGCCCCACCAGCGGCGCGAGCCAGTGGTCGTTGTGGGGCCAGTTGACGAGGCAGACCGACGGGAAGGCGGCGGGATCGCGGAACCTCGATGCCTGCCGGATGCGACGGTAGGTCCAGAGGTTGGGGAAGCCCCCTTCCCCGACCGGATCGAACGGCAGGGACCGAGGCCGGAGCGTGATCGGATCCGGATGTTCCCAGCGGAAGAGCGGACCGGTCCAGGGGGGCTTGAGATCCGGGATGTAGTCCCGCCAGCGCAGGTAATCCTCGGGACGGTCGAGCACGTGGTTGCGACCCGGATGGTGTTCAAGGGCGAAGCACCAGGTGATCGCCTGTTGGTCGAGCGGATCGGCGGTCTCCGGTGCGGACGGCTCGCCGGTTTCGCGTCGGGATTCCGCGCCGGTGACGTGTTCGACACCGCCGAGGGGAAGCAGGTCTCCGAGTTCGGTGGCATCGAGGACGTACGGCGCCTGCACGGTCCAATGCGGCCCACCGGATAGCCCCTCGAAGACGACGGAGCCGATGCGGTCGCCGCGACGTTCGACGGAAAGCGGCCGATGTCCGAGCAGCATCGTGAGCCGGCCACTGGCGATGTGGGGGGCGAGCTGCGACTGCAATGCCTCGCGGGCGAGCTGCGGTTCGCAGCAAAGTCGGGACACCCAACCTCCACCAGGGTTGGAGTGTTCCACCGCGGCGGCGGCGGTGGTGAGCGGACGGAGGCGGTCGAACTCCCTGACGCGATCCCGGAACTCCCTGTAGGAACGGGTGCAGCCGGCCTGCTCGATCCACGGATGCTCATCCGGCGGCACGCCCTGGGAGGTGAACTGTCCGCCGAGCCAACGCGTCTCCTCGGTCAACACCACCCGTCTGCCGGCCCGACAGGCGGCCAAGGCGGCTGCGACCCCGCCGACGCCACCACCGACGACGAGGACGTCGGCCCGGATGCCCGTGGGTTGACGGACCCGCGCAGCGGCGACACGGGGCGCGACGGTGGCGGCGGCCCCGGAAAGGAACAGGAAGCGACGTCGGTTCACCGGGCACCAGTCTGGCCGCCCGGCAACCTGTCAGCCAGTCCCGAAGCGCATCCGCTGTGTTCCCGCGTGACTTCGCGGCCGCCGCTGAGAATCTCCGCCCGCCCAAGGCATGAAGAAAACGAAGTCCCAGAAATCCGCCGTCGTCTCCCGTTCCGGCCGGTTCTCCGGCGGCCCGGCGGCCGACGTCGCCGCCTTCTCGGAGTCCATCTCCTTCGACTGGAGGCTTTGGAGACAGGACATCCTCGGATCCAAGGCCCACGCCACGATGCTCGAGACCATCGGCGTGCTGACGCGGAAGGAGCGCGACGAGATCCATGCGGGACTGGACGCCCTCGGCGCGGAGATCGAGGCCGGGCGCTTCCGCTGGAAGCCCGAGCTGGAGGACGTGCACATGAACATCGAGGCGGAGCTGACCCGCCGAGTGCCGGCCGCGGCGAAGCTCCACACGGCCCGCTCCCGGAACGACCAGGTCGCCCTCGACGTCCGGCTGTGGCTGCGGGACGAACTGTTCGAACTGCAGGACGAACTCCGTACGCTGCAACGTTCCCTGGTCGGGCTCGGCGCGCGGCATCCGAAGGCGGTCATCCCCGGTTACACCCACCTCCAGCGGGCCCAACCGGTCTTCTTCGCGCACCACTGCCTCGCCTACGTGGAGATGTTCGACCGGGACCACGGACGCATCGGCGACGCCCTCGAGCGACTGAACGTCTGTCCGCTCGGGAGCGGGGCCATCGCAGGCAGCACCCTGCCCCTCGACCGGGAACTGGTGGCGAAGCTCCTTGGGTTCATCGACGAACAGGGCCGCCCCCGCATCACCCGCAACTCCATGGACGGCGTGTCCGACCGCGACTTCGTCATCGAGTCCGCCGCAGCGGCCTCTCTGATCGCCGTCCACCTCAGCCGCCTCGCCGAGGATGTCATCCTCTGGGCCACCTCGGAGTTCAACTTCATCCGCATCGCCGATGCCTACACCACGGGCTCCTCGCTGATGCCGCAGAAGAAGAATCCGGACATCGCGGAGCTGACCCGCGGGAAGTCCGGCCGCGTGATCGGAAACCTCGTGTCGCTGCTCGTGCTGCTGAAGGGGCTCCCGATGACCTACAACCGGGACATGCAGGAGGACAAGGAGCGCCTGTTCGACTCCATGGACACCGTGCGGTCCTGCGTCCGGCTGATGGCGGCGATGCTCGATCACACCTCGGTGAAGGA
>JAIXUV010000101.1 GCA_027483345.1 Verrucomicrobiales bacterium
CTCGGGCTCGCCGTCTACGACGCCACGACGGGCGGATGCCGCGACGGGCTCCACATGGACCGCCTGAGCCAGAACCAAGGCGCCGAGTCGACCTTGGCCTTCCTGACCGCCCTCGCCGAGATGCAGGCGCTCCGGAATTCCCTGACCAGCTTTCGGGAACCGGCCGGCGGATGGCCCGCGCCCAATCACCCACAACCATGACGGCGATCCCTCCCACCACGCTCCAGGCCCGGCGCATTGGCCCCACCCTGCTCCCCGACCGGTCCCGCGTGCTCACGCGCCCCTTCCGGCCGTCCAGCGACGAGATCTCCCGACGCATCGTCGCGCGGGTCATGGCGATGCCGGAGGAGGAGGCGGCCGCGTCCCTGAGGCGGGTGCTCGGCGGGTTCGCCGACCGGCACCGGGACGTCGAGGTGACCTTCCGGCACCGCTTCGACCAGGTGAGCATCCACCTGCCGCCGGGGGCCGAGCCCTCCACCCTGAGGCAGCTCCTCATCGGGGCCTACTTCACCAACGAGTACGCCATCGAGTCGGCGGCCCTCTTCAACCCGTCCATCGTCCCCCATCCCGACCAGTCCGGCCTCGTTCCCGGCTCCCTGCGCTTCATCCTGAGCCTGCGGGCCACAGGGGAGGGCCACATCTCGTCCATCACCTTCCGGACCGGCGTCGTCACCCCGGACCACCGCGTCGTCCTCGCCCCCAACGTCCCCTTCGTGATCGAGCCGGACCGCACCCAGGGCGGGGCCTTCGCCAAGGGCCTGTTCATCCATCGGCTCGAGGAGGCCGGCGTCCGGAACGAGTTCTGCCGACGGGTCCTCGACCGGCTCCACGACGACTTCACGCTCCGGGAACTCCACCAGGTCCTGCTCGCCTCGGGCCTCACCGAGACGTCTGATGCCACCGCGGTCTGGGCCGCCCGGGGCATCCTCCTGCTCGCCGAGTCGAATTTCGAGGTGACCTTCCCGGCCGACAGCCTCCTGTCGCAGCGCGTGCTTTTCCCTTCCGCACCCAGCCAGAGCAACGGCATCGAGGACGCCCGCTTCGTGCGCTTCGTCGAGGAGGACGGCCGCGTCGTGTACCTCGCCACCTACACCGCCTACGACGGCAAGGTGATCCTCCCGCAGCTCCTGGAGACGTCCGACTTCCTCCGGTTCGCCTTCAGCACGCTCAACGGGCCCGCGGTGCAGAACAAGGGCATGGCCCTCTTCCCCAGGCGGGTCGGCGGCCGCTACGCCATGCTCTCGCGGCAGGACGACGAGAACATCCTCCTCATGTTCTCCGACAACCTCCGGTTCTGGCAGAGCCACCAGGTGCTGCTTTCGCCCGACCAGCCCTGGGAGTTCATCAAGCTCGGGAACTGCGGTTCCCCCATCGAGACCGCCGCCGGCTGGCTGGTCCTCAGCCACGGGGTCGGCGCCATGCGGAAGTACTGCCTCGGCGCCTTCCTGCTCGATCTCGAAGACCCCACGCGGGTCGTCGGCCGCCTCCGGGAACCCCTGCTCAGCCCGAACGAGTCCGAACGCGACGGATACGTGCCCAACGTCGTCTACACCTGCGGCGCGCTCCTGCACGGCGACCAGCTCATCCTCCCCTACGCGATGAGCGACTCCGCGGTCAGCTTTGCCTCGGTCCCGCTCGACGAACTGCTCGCCGCGATGGCCTGACCGGCGGGTTCCGCCCGAACCGGGAGCGCCGCTTCCCGGGCCACGCTTGCCTTCCACCCTCGCGGTCGGATTCTTTTCGCCCTCGCAGGTCCGCCCGACGGCCCCGAGCCCGCCTATCCCGAACCATCCCGAACCGGCCATGCCCCGAAAGTCCCGCCTCCTCCGGTGCCTGGCGCCACTCCTCTGCGCCCTCGCGGCCGTTGTCGTCGTCCCTTCGGCGCACGCGACCTGGTACCAGGAGAACGTCGAGGACGGCGCCGACATCGTGATGATGGACCTCCGCTGGCCCTGGTGGCCGTCGGGCTCCTACTTCGCCAACTGGAACTCCGGGTTCAACCCCAAGCCCAACAACCTCAGCTTCTACGCCGGCTTCGTCTCCGACGTCCCGGACGGCCCGGGCTCCCTCCCCAATCCCGACGCCGGCCTCCAGTCGTCGTTCCGGCCCGGGTCGGTCTGGACCTTCTGGGGCGCCGGTCGCGACGGCACCCCGGTGCGCTTCACCGACGTCGCGCCGAATCTCTTCATCAAGAACGACTACGGCGGCGAAGGCAGCAGCGGGACGCTCGGTGGCGAACCCTGGCGCTTCGTCGAGGTCCGACGCTGGTACACCATGCTCGCCCGGGTCTGGCGGCAGCCCGACGGCTCCGAACCCGGCTCCGCCCGCGTCGGTCGCTGGATCAAGGACGTCTCCAACGGCCGTTGGCATCTCGTCGGACAGGCGCGCCTCCCGATCCCAGCCACGTCGTTCACCGGCAACAGCGGCTTCCTCGAACCGCTCGGCAGCGAGAAGGCGGTGCGGTCCCTCCACCGGAGGCTCGGCTACTTCCGCAAGGACGGCGCCTGGCGGAAGTCCGACGCCATCTCCATCGACAAGACCGAATTCGTGGTCGTCGGCGTCCTGCCCGAGGACGACCACGAGTATGTCGCCATCGAGTACGCCCAGCGCCCCGACCTCCTCCCGCGGGAACTGTCCGGCAAGCCGCTCGCCGGCGACCGGAAGCACCGGTTCACCGTGCGACAATCCGATCTCCCCGCGCTCGATGCGCCCGCGGTGTCGGACGTCCGCGCCGTCTTCGCACCGGGCCAGCTCCTCGTCACTTGGTCGGTTCCCGACTCCGCCGCGCCCCAGCTGGGCTTCAGGGTCGAGGTCTTCGATTCCCCGGCCTGCGAAGGCACGCCCCGATTGGTCCTCGATCGAAGCGAACCCACCGCCCGCCAAGCGCTTGTCGACCTCCCGGACGCCCTCGCCACGCCGGGCGTGCGGCTGACGGTGACCGACGTCTTCGACCAGTCCACGCCGCCCACGGTCGTCCGAGCCGAGCCGTCACCCCGGCCGTCGTCGCCTCAGGCCGTCCCGGGTTCCGCCGAGGGACTCCGGTACACGCTGTTCCGGAAGGAGTCCAAGCGGCGCGTCTCCCACTTCCACCCGCCGGCCCAGCGGCCCAACGAGGAACACCACTGGCTCCATCTCGACGAGATCCGTGACGGCCGCCGCCTCCGCGAGGGACGTTCCCGCGGATTCGACATCGGCCTCCGCGAGGAGATCGACTCGGGCTACGCGCTGGTGTTCCGCGGATTGCTGCGGGTCTCTCACGACGGCTTCCACGCGTTCCACGCCCATGTCGACGGCGCCTTCCGGATCCTCGTGGACGGCGCGGAACTGCTCTCGCGCGACGGACAGTGGGGAACCGTCCCCGTGGTCGGCACGCGCCACCTCGCCGCCGGGGACCATGCGTTGGAGGTCGTCCACCTGTACGACGAACTCCCCGCCCGCAACTTCCGCCTCGATTGGGAAGGTCCCGGGATGCCGCTGCAGCCGATCCCGCTGGAGGCGCTGCGGACGAAGTTGGCCGACGACGAGCCGACCGCCGTGCTCCGCGCCACCGCACCGGGCGACGGCACCGGCCGGATCGAGGTCGTCGTCGAGGCCCGTGGACACCAGGTCGACCGCACCGTCCTGCGCCTCGGGGCCCTGGAGTTGGCCCGGGCCGACGGCCCGCACCTCGTCTACGAAGGCCCGCTGCCGAAGGGGCCGCAGACCTTCCGTTCCCGGGTGTTCCACGACGGCGACCGCACCGTGGATTCGGATCCGGTGACGCTGACGGTCTCGGGTCCCGCGGCGGATCCGGGATGGACCGTCCGGAACGTCGGCGACGACCACGCCTCGGCGGGCCTCTGGCAGACCGGTCCGGGCGCCTTCCAGTTCTTCGGCGACGGCATGCACGTCGTGACCCGGCGTGTGGAAGGGGACTTCACGGCGACCTGCCGCATCGACGCCTTCCACGGTTCCGCCGGCGAACCGGTGAACCGCCAGGCCTGGGTCGGCCTCACCGCGCGGGAGCACGCGGAACGCCGGAACTGGGAATGGGGCCGCGACTTCCACCTCGTGCAGACCGCGGCCGAGGGACTCCGCGCATCGGCGGACTTCACCGACTTCGGCGCCACCCGCGTCTCCTCCTACCGGCTGCCCGACGGACACCCGTGGCTCCGGATCGTGCGACGTGGATCCATCTGGACCGCCTGGAGCTCCGCCGACGGGAAATCCTGGGAACTCGGCGCATACCAGTTCCGGAAGATGGCCCCGGCCCTCGACGTCGGCCTGTTCTTCAGCGCGTTGCCGCAGGACGCCAAGGCCCACTACCGCGCCCGCGTCTCGTCGCTGGAGATCCAACCGGGGGCGCCGCCCGAGGCCGCGGTCCCCGAGCCCCCGGTCGCCCGGGGCACCGACGGCGACCGGATCACCGGCGTTGTCACAGCGCGATCCGACCCGAAGGTCGCCGTGGTGCGCTCCACCTCGCGGGGACTGCTCCGGACGGAGGATGGTGGGGCCACCTGGAATCAGGCCGACGGCGGGCTCGACGGCGAAGCCCTGGCGGTCCGCAGCGTGGCCATCCACCCGGCCGATCCCCGCATCCTGGTGCGGGCCTGCGGCCGGGGCGCGGGTGGGACGCTCTGGCGTTCCGGCGACGCCGGCCATTCCTGGACCCGACTCGCGGCCGACCGGGAACTGGACTTCGACGCCGTGGGCCCGTCGGCCTTGTGCGGCGAGGTCGTCGCCTTCGACCTCCGACGGCCGGACACCCTCTACGTCGGCACCGAGTCGAAGGGCTTCCTCAAGAGCGTCGACGGCGGCACGACCTGGACGAACCTCGGACTCGTCGGCGAACGGATCACCGCGGTCGCCGTGTGGCCTTGGGAGGAGCACTACCCGGCGCCGGCGCAGGGGAAGTCGCAATTGTGCGTGACCACCTGTGCCGACCGATGGATGCCGTTGCTGGGGCGCGGAGTTCCGGCCGTGCGCAACACGGGGACCGTCTCCCGCGGCTACGTGAGCCGCGACGACGTCCGGACGTTGGTGGTGGCCGACGAGCGGGACGACACGGGCTTCTACAACGTCGCCTTCGACAAGGCCCTGCAGTCGGTGGGCGAGATGCGCTACGGGACGTCCCACGGGATGCAGAGCCAGGTGTTCGAGGGCTGGCACATGGCGTTGTATCCGCCGGCGAAG
>JAIXUV010000337.1 GCA_027483345.1 Verrucomicrobiales bacterium
ATGCCGGGGGTTCCCCACCCGATCCCATTCCGAACTCGGTCGTTAAGTCCCCCAGGGCCAATGGTACTTCGTCTTAAGGCGCGGGAGAGTAGGTCGCCGCCAGGTCCGCCGAAGGGATACGTTGAAAGTCTGACTGACCCTTCTTTTACGATGTCTCCCCGGTTTGCCGCGGGATGGAGCAGCCCGGTAGCTCGTCAGGCTCATAACCTGAAGGTCGCAGGTTCAAATCCTGCTCCCGCAACCACCGTTACCTGCCCTCCGGAAACGGGGGGCAGTTTTCGTTTGGCGGCTACGCCAACAACGTCCTTCACCTGCTCAATTTCGGACCGCTGAGCCGAGCTCAGCGATGCCGGGTTGCCATTCAATTTCCCCGACGACTTTTTGTCAGTGATCAGCAGGATGCCTGCCAGGTCACCGATCATGTCGATCGTGAGGGCGCTCTTGTCTTCCGTAGGCGTGAAGACAATTCGGTCGATGAGCTTGCGCAGGATCTGAGCCGCTTCGTCGCGGTGCTCAGGATCGTTCAGCGCGCCCATCAGATTCTGAATCTGCACCTTGTAGCGGTGCGCCATGTTCGGATGGATGAGGACCGGGGCGTCCTCCGTCGTCTCCAGAACCGCAGTGAGCTGTTCCTTGCGCCGCTGGAGAGCGTTCGCCTCGTCCTTGATCAGCGTGGCGTCTACTCCGTCCTTAATGGACTGGATGATCTTTTTGATCTCCCGCTCGATCCGCTCCAGCTCCTGGCCGTGCCGCGCGCGCGAAGCGTTTTGCTCCATCCGGACACGGTTCAGATGCTGGGTGTATTCCTGACAAAAGACCGCGCAGAGCTCAGCGTCCATGAGACGCGTGCTCAGCGCCGCGAGGACGCGACGCTCGATCTCCGCTTCTGTGACAGTCAGGCGGTTGTCGCAGGTTCCCTTGTTCCGGGAAGTCGAGCAGCCGTAGCGGTCCTTCGCGACGATCGACATGCCGCCGCCGCAGCAGCCGCATTTCAGGATGTTCGAGAACAGGCGCGCCGGCCGGCGCTTGTCGCCGACGGCGTACGTGCGATCGAGCCCGTTCTGATAGGCGCGGACCTCGTCCCACAGGTCCTGGTCGACAATGCGCATGTGAGGGGCTTCGACCCTCGTCACATTGGCGCTGCTATTCATGCGCGCAGTACGTGCGCCCGTCGTCGGGTCCTTCATGAACTTCCGACGATCCCAGACCTGAATGCCGACATAGAGTTCGTTGTTCACGATGCCGGTTCCGCGCGAGCGGTGACCGTTGATCGTGCTCGCGGCCCAGGCGCGGCCGCAGGGACCCGGAATGCCTTCCGCGTTCAGTTCGTGCGCGATCTTGCGCGGCGACTTCCCGCGCGCGTAGTCGTGCATGATCCGTCGGACCACTTCGGCTTCCACCTCGTTGATCTCACGTTCGCCGCGAACGGGTTCGCCCATCGCATCGAACTTGCGGACGACGTTGTAGCCGTATGACTTGCCGCCGGCGCTCTTGCCGGCGAGCACTCGGCCCTGAAGGCCGCGATGCGTCTTGCGCGCCAGCTCTTCGATGAAGAGGGCATTCATAGTCCCCTTCAAGCCAATGTGGAGTTTCCCGACTTCGCCTTCGCTCAGCGTGACGATCTTCACGCCCTCGAATGTCAGGCGCTTATAGATATGAGCAATGTCCTCCTGGTCGCGACTCAGGCGGTCCAGCGCCTCAGCAAGGACGATGTCGAACTTGCGCGACCGTGCGTCCAGGATCAGGTCCTGAATCTCAGCCCGCATCATGCTCGCGCCGCTCACGGCGTGATCGGCGTACTCGCCGACAACGGTCCAGCCCTCGCGCTCAGCGCGCTCGCGGCAGGTCCGGAGTTGGTCCTCGATCGACGCATCCGATTGCAGATCGGACGAGTACCGAGCATAGATAGCCACACGGTTCATGGGCGGCTCCTTTCTGGTGAGACACCAGCATAAGGAATCCGTCCGGATTTGAGAAACTCTTTGTAGTCATTATCCGCAGCCGTGCGCGCCAGATGGCGGATTAGCTCAGTAAGCGCGGCTTTGGAGTCGGCGGAGACAGCGCTGAAATCCAGCGTGGCGATCTTGTTATTTAGATCGGCGTCTTTCGCCATCTGAAATCTTCTCTCTCATAGTTTCATTATAGCATGAGAGGGTTGCGCTATTTACATACTTCTTATTGCGCACCGCCCACATACGCTGCGTCCGCCA
Organism: Verrucomicrobiales bacterium; assembly: GCA_027483345.1. GTDB lineage: Bacteria > Verrucomicrobiota > Verrucomicrobiia > Limisphaerales > UBA9464 > SXXZ01. Next base: position 2,211 of record JAIXUV010000337.1, read on the forward strand.
GGCGGCGCAGTGGTTGACCGTTAGCGCGGCTGCGGCTGTAAACGGTGGGCATTACGCGGGTACATGGGGCGACGACGTGGCGATCGAGGACGGCTTCGACTGGCTGACCGCTTCGCCAGAAGCGCGCAAGATCCTCTACCGGCACACCAAGCGACTGATCGACAGTTCGTCACTCACATGGTCGCGACTCTATCGAGAGGCGCTTGGTCAGGCGAACGCGCCTGGCCAAGGCTACGAGGACAATTTCAGATCAGGCCGCATCGGCCGCGCCAAGGCTGCGCGCCTGTATCGCTGGATCAGGGACAACCACGCCGGCATCGCTGATCGGATCGATGCCGCCCTTGGCGACATCAGCCAGCCAAGGGCGGGCGCGTGGGAAGCATTCCTCGGCGCTCATGGCCGCTACGGTAGCTTGGAAATCGTCTCGCTGGCTCAGCAGCGTCCCGGCGTTGTCGCCTTCGCCGCGTCTGAGCCTCTTGCCACCTCGACCCTCAGGCTCGGCGAGCCGTTCTGTTTTCGACTACACAGCGTGCGCGCCGGAGCGGCGCTTGCGCTCCAGTCAGTTGCGGGGCGCTGGTTCCCGCTACCGCTTTCGCCAGACCACCTTCATCAGGCGATCTCGCGAGGCTCACAGTACCTTCCCGACGCCGGGGAGGGCGGCGAACCCGCGCCGCTCTCAGAGGAGAGCGATGTCGGTCGACACAGGTTCGCAGTGCTTGTCGCCGATGACACCTTGGTTCGCGACATTGGAGCGGGGTTCTCTGCCCGCGTGGAGGTGCAGAGCCATCACCTCACGGCGTTCGCCGAGCGCCTGGAAGTCGCCGGCAGTCAGTGGCAGCTGATGAGGCTCAATGTGCTGTTCGTCAGCTAGGCTGAACGAACCGGAACGCAGCCAGCAGATCGACCGTCGCTGTGACCGTCGAAGCAGTCGTGTTCAGTGACGGGCGGACCTGCGTCTCGACACCGAGGGCGTCGATCAGTGTTTCGAACTGGTCGACGATGCCCTGGTGAAATGCATCGAACCCATCGAGCGCGCCGAGGAGTGTCCTCGTTGTTCGCTGGAGGCTCGCGAGACGCATCATCGGTTCCGGATGGCTAGCGGCTCCTTCGATCGCCGCGTGGTGACCATAGGCCTCGAACAACCAGGTCATCAGATACGCACCAAAAACCGACATCTGAATCCGAAGCCCGGGATCGAGGGCGCGGATCCCGGGGATGTTTTCAATGTTCTCGAGCTGGATAGCGATGCAGTTGCGCAGGGCCGTCGCGTCGGCTTCTAGCTCGAATGCGTGGCGGATCGCGGATAGCTCGACGGAGCTGCGCCGCGACGGCTGCCGGCCGACGAGTTCCGGTCCGAAGGGGGCCTCAGATAGATGAGCGCCCTGGCCTTCGATCTGTAGGAAGAGGACGTGGCCGAGCTGGCAATGGGCGAGTTCATGTTCCCATACGAACCGCGCCATCAGCATGGCCAGATACACCGCCATGACATGCCGGTCCGCGTCCTGTGGAACGCGGTGTTTCGCGAGCTCAGCTTCGACGCCTTCGCCCCGAAGCGTGAGCTCTAGGAGATAGAGGCCGGGCACGCCGCCATGGGCCGGCGAGGGCGATGCTTCCCCCTCCGCGTCCCCAACGGTTGGAAACAACGCGCTTTGCGTGAACGCGAAGAGCGCCAGGTCCATGATCGTCACCAGCAGCGCTTGATGCATGCCGATGAAGTGCCGATCGTCATGGATATCGGCGAAGGCGTTTGGGGTCATCGACTCCAGGTAGCCGGCGTCGACGAACAGGGCTTCGCCGCGCGCGTTCGTCCCGCCCCAGTCACGCTCATGCAGCTTTCGGAAGCTGGCCAAAGAAGCGGCGAATGCCATCTCTTCGGGGGCATCCCCATCCGGCATGAAGGGTGTCGATCTCAGTCGCTCGACGGCGTAGCGTGTGAAGGGATCGGCCTCAGGCATGGTCGTGTCAGCACCGGCCCGCAATGGTTCATGAACCGGGCCGCAGCCCTCTAACGGCAAGACTCAGGAGCGGCAGCGACTTCCGTTACCTGTCACCTCATGGTGACCGCAAGATGTGTGCGGTAGTACCACACATCTTGCCAAAGGGGGGCTCAGGCGCAGCCCCCCTGTTGGATACCCCGGCTAGGATGACGCGGTTCACGACCCGAACATGCTTCGGCATGTCAGCCCGGTCCCCGTCATCGGCACCGTATCGCCGCTGCGCCACTCGCCATGGAGACTTCGCTCTCCCCGGCACCCCATCGAGCAGACAGGAGATGTCACTCTCCCCCTGCACCCCCATCGACCAAAGGGCTTCCGCGCCCCCTGGACCCCACGGGCAGGGATGCGACTTCGCTCTCTTCCCTGCACCCTACATCGACCAAAGGGCTACGCGCCCTTCTGGACTACCCCGGCGTAAAACTGTGCGGACGCAAAGCCCTCAAGTTATCCACACCCTCGCGGTCCAACCGCCTGCCTCGCCTAGCTTCGCTGGAATCCGGCCGATACACTTCATACGTCCGGATTCGGCGGAGACGCGCGATGATATCGTGCTTCCCTGTGCCGCCTTAAGGCTGCGCAGCCAGCTCCGCCTGTCGGGCAAATGTGGGGGATCATCGCGCCGATGAATGCTGTCGAGATCGAGGAAGCTGTTTCCACCCTGGCCGAGCAGCCGTTCGACCGGGAGGAGTTCCCCTATGCGTTCCTCGCAGCCTTCGGAAACAAAGAGACGACGCTCAGGCGACTCCGCACAGGGGCGTCGAACAAGTCCGACGTCGGCGGCATTCTCCAAGTCAACAATATCCACATCGCTGTCGCCCCTCAGGGCGAAGTCTCTGCAACGCTGAAGGCGCTCAGGGAGAGTTCGGCGACCGCCCGGGGCAAGGCGAAGTTCATCCTCGCTACCGACGGTGAGACGCTCGAAGCCGAAGAGCTCGGAAGCGATGCTCCGCCGGTCGTCTGTCCATACCGTGATTTCCCGAACCAGTTCGGCTTCTTCCTACCGCTCGCGGGCATCTCCACGGTCAAGCAGATCCGTGAGAGCGCCTTCGACATCCGCGCCACCGGTCGCCTCAACAAGCTCTACATCGAGCTGCTGAAGGACAATCCCGAGTGGGGCACCGCCGAGCGCCGTCCGGACATGAACCACTTCATGGCCAGGCTCATCTTCTGCTTCTTCGCGGAAGACACGGACATCTTCGTCAAACCGCGCCTCTTCATCGACACCGTCGAGCAGATGAGCGCGAAAGACTCGTCCAACACGCACGAGGTGATCAGCACCATCTTCGCGGCGATGAACACCGCCACCGCCGCTCGGCAAGCAGCTGGGAATCCGCGGTGGGCCGACCCGTTTCCCTATGTAAACGGCGGCCTGTTCTCAGGCTCCACCGACGTGCCCCGCTTCAGCAAGATCGCGCGGTCCTTCCTGCTCCACATCGGCAATCTTGACTGGAAAAAGATCAACCCGGACATCTTCGGCTCGATGATCCAGGCGGTCGCCGATGACGAGGAGCGTGGCTCGCTCGGCATGCACTACACGAGCGTGCCGAATATCCTGAAAGTCCTCAATCCGCTCTTCCTGGACGACCTGCGTGAGCAGCTCGGCGAGGCCGGCGACAACGCTCGCAAGCTCCTGAATCTGAGAAACCGGATGGCGCGCATACGGGTCTTCGACCCCGCTTGCGGCTCGGGAAACTTCCTCGTCATCGCCTACAAGCAGATGCGAGAGATCGAGGCCGAGATCAACAAGCGCCGGGGGGAGCCCGACCGTCGCTCAGAGATTCCGCTCACTAACTTTCGGGGAATTGAACTCCGCGACTTCCCGGCCGAGATCGCGCGCCTGGCGTTGATCATCGCCGAGTATCAGTGCGACGTCCTTCATCGAGGGCAGAAGGAGGCCCTGCGCGACTTCCTCCCGCTCGGGGCGGAGAACTGGATTGTCTGCGACAATGCTCTTCGGATCGACTGGTTGAGCGTTTGTCCACCAACGGGGGCTGCGGTCAAGCTACGCGGGGATGATCTCTTCAGCACACCGCTCGATCAGACGGAGATCGACTTCGAGAACGAGGGTGGTGAAACCTACATCTGTGGCAATCCCCCATACAAGGGCACGAAAAATCAAACAGCCGAAGAAAAGGATGACCTCAGGCTCGTTTTCGATGAACACACCACTCGTAGCGGAACGCTAGACTATGTTTCGGGGTGGTTTTTTAAGGCTTCCCAGTATGCAAGACTAGCCGAAGCGACATTTGCCTTCGTGAGCACGAACTCAGTCTGCCAAGGCAGCCATGTGCCGGTGCTTTGGCCAATGCTTTTCGCACACGGCCTGCAAATCGCCTTCGCCTACCAATCGTTCAAATGGAAAAATCTCGCTAGCAATAATGCGGGTGTGATCGTTGTTATTGTTGGTCTCGAAAAGGTGAGGCCCGGAAGAAAGCGACTCTTTCAATCGAATGGCGAACAACATTTGGAGCTGTCAGTCGATCAAATCGGCCCCTACCTCATCCCTGGGGCAAATACGATTGTTGAGCCAAAGCCCCAGTCAATATCTGGCCTAGCTTTCATGTCATTGGGAAACGCGCCCTATGACGGTGGACACCTCATACTTCGAGCGGACGAGGTTCGTGAACTGAACTGGTCTGGCGATCTGGTTCGCAAGTGGCTCCGACCCCTCCTCGGCTCAGCCGAAATCATTGATGGCGTCACGCGTCAATGCATCTGGATTGAAGACCGCGATCTCACGGAGGCGCAGAGCATTCCGGAGATACAAGACCGCATCGAACGCGTTCGACAAATGCGCCTTTCGAGCAAAGACGCGGGAACTCGGTCAATGGCTACCCGGCCGCATCAATTTCGTGAAATGAATAGTGCGCGGCACAACACTATCGCGGTTCCTTTAGTAAGTTCGGAGAACCGAGAATCTCTCACACCCGATGTCATCTGGCGACCATGCTCTATGACCAACAAATCGTATGCCCTATACGATGCCGAACTGTGGAATTTTGCGATTCTATCTTCGAAAGTGCATGTTTGTTGGATCGCGACTGTGTGCGGACGTATGAAGACGGACTACAGTTATTCGAACAAGATGGGCTGGAACACGTTTCCCCTCCCTGCACTAACCGAGAAAAACAAAGCCGACCTGACACGGTGCGCCGAGGACATCCTTCTGGCGCGTGAGGCTCACTTCCCCGCCACCATTGCCGACCTTTATGATCCCGAGGCGATGCCGGAGGACTTGCTTGCCGCGCATGAGCGCAACGACGAGGTGCTGGAGCGCATCTATATCGGCCGACGGTTCAAGAACGACACCGAGCGGCTGGAGAAGCTGTTCGAGCTCTACACCAAAATGACATCCGGCCAGGGGGCCAAAACCAAACGGAAAGCAGAGGCCGCCGCGTGACCAATCCTAACGATCCCGTTCCGTCGGTCTCTGTCACCTATTCGCGCAGCGGGGCATCGACCAAGGCCAACGAACTTGGCATGCGGCCTATGCAGGAACGCGCCTTCGAGAAGCGGGGCGAGCAGTATCTGCTGATCAAGTCGCCGCCGGCGTCAGGCAAGAGCCGGGCGCTGATGTTCATCGCCCTCGACAAGCTGGAGAACCAGAACCTCAGGCAGGCGATCATCGTCGTACCTGAAAAGTCGATCGGCGCGAGCTTCAATGACGAGCCCCTGACCAAATATGGATTCTGGGCTGACTGGACGGTCGCGCCGCGCTGGAATCTCTGCAATGCCCCCGGTGAAGATGGCGGCAAGGTCAATTCCGTAGGTGCGTTTCTGGAGTCGGACGACCAGGTTCTGGTCTGCACCCACGCGACCTTCCGCTTTGCGGTCGATCGGTACGGTGTTGAAGCCTTCGATGACCGGTTGATCGCCATCGACGAGTTCCACCACGTCTCAGCCAATCCCGACAACAAGCTCGGCTTGCACCTCGGCGACTTCATGGCCAGGGACAAGGCCCATATCGTCGCGATGACGGGGTCGTATTTCAGGGGCGACGCCGAGGCGGTGCTTTCGCCCGGAGACGAAGCGAAATTCGAGACGGTCACCTACACCTACTATGAGCAGCTCAACGGCTACGAGCACCTCAAGCAGCTCGACATCGGCTACTACTTCTACTCAGGGGAGTATGTGGACGACATCTTGAAGGTCCTCGATCCTGCGGAAAAGACGATCGTTCACATCCCCAATGTGAACTCCCGCGAGAGCACTAAGGACAAAATCCGGGAGGTCGAGCACATCCTGGAAGCGCTCGGGGAGTGGCAGGGCACGGATGTCGCGACCGGGTTTCAGCTGGTCAAGACTGCCGAAGGGCGCGTGCTGCGGATCGCCGATCTGGTCGATGATGACCCGACCAAGCGTGACCGCGTCGCGGGGGCACTGAAGGACCCGGCGCAGAAGAATAATCGCGACTATGTCGACGTCATCATTGCGCTTGGCATGGCCAAGGAAGGCTTCGACTGGATCTGGTGCGAGCACGCTCTGACCGTCGGCTACCGCTCCAGTCTGACCGAAATCGTTCAGATCATTGGTCGTGCGACCCGCGATGCGCCGGGTAAGGCCAAGGCTCGCTTCACGAACCTCATCGCCGAGCCGGACGCGTCCGAGCAGGCCGTAACTGAAGCCGTCAACGATACCCTGAAGGCGATCGCCGCCAGCCTCTTGATGGAACAGGTTCTCGCGCCTCGCTTCGAGTTCAAGCCTAAGCGCGAGGGCACAGTGGCGACGCCGGGGTTCGACTATGGTGAGGGCGGTTACGATCCGGCCCGCTGCAACGTCGGTTTCAGTGAAGAGGCCGGCAAGTTCCAGATCGAGATCAAGGGCCTTGCCGAACCCAAGAGCCCCGAGGCGGCGCGGATATGCAGCCAGGACCTGAATGAGGTCATCGCGGCCTTTGTGCAGGAGAAGACCACGCTTGAGCGCGGTCTCTTCGATCCGGAGCTCGTGCCAGAGGAATTGACCCAGCTGCGCATGGGCAAGATCGTCAAGGAGCGCTACCCCGAGCTCGATGAAGCTGACCAAGAGGCCGTTCGCCAACACGCCGTCGCGGCCCTCAACTTCACCCAGAAGGCCAAGGACATTGCCCTTGTTGGTGATGACGGGACGCAGGCTTCGGTCAACACGGCGTTCGTCGACGGGGTGCGCAAGTTCGCCCTCCACGTCACCGAGCTCGACATCGACCTGATCGATCGGATCAACCCGTTCGGCGAGGCCTATGCTATTCTCGCTAAGACGATGAGCGAGGACAGCCTCAAGCAGGTTCAGGCCGTCATCAACGCTCGGCGCGTGAACCTCAACATGGAAGAGGCGCGCGCCCTGGCCAAACGTGCGCTCGAGTTCAAGAACCAGCGCGGCCGCCTGCCATCCATCACCTCACCCGACGCCTGGGAGCAGCGCATGGCCGAAGGCGTTGCCTTCCTCCAGCGCATGAAAGCGAAGGCGACGGATGGCTGATTTCACGGATGAAGATGACGCCCTTCTCGCCGAACTGGGTGTCGAGGTTGAGGTCAAGAAAGCTGGTTCGAGAACAGCCCGCGAGGAGCGGATAATCGCGGGCTTTGAGGACATTCAGCGATTTGTCGACGAGCATGGTCGACTGCCACAGCATGGCGAAGATTTGGACATCTTCGAACGGCTTTATGCCGTCCGGCTTGACCGGTTGCGGGGGCAGGAGGATTGCCGCGCACTGTTGGCCGAGTTCGATCGGCAGGGGCTTCTCTCCGGGGAATTCGCGCCGCCGGTTGGGATCGCCGATGATATTGATGATGATGAGTTGCTCGCTCAGTTGGGCGTCGCCGAAGAGCCGCAGTCGGCGCTTACCGAACTGCGCCACGTCCGGACAGCCGAGGAGCGCCGAGAGGCCGAGGACATCGCCAACCGCGAACGGTGCGCTGATTTCGAGAAGTTCAAGCCGCTCTTCGCTCAGGTCCAAAAGGATCTTCAGGAAGGTGTGCGACAGGCGCGTCCCTTTGAGCTGAAGGCGCAAATCCGGCCGGGCACGTGGTTTATCGTCAGCGGCCAGAAGGCTTATGTCGAGAGCGTCGGCGAAATATTCACGAACGCCCAGGGGCGCACTGACGCCCGCCTGCGGGTGATTTTCGACAACGGGACCGAGAGCAATATGCTCATGCGGTCGCTACAGCGGGCGTTGAACAAGGACGAGGCCGGGCGACGCATCAGCGACCCGATCGCGGGGCCATTGTTCGCCGACCAGGCAGAGCCCGACGATCAGGCCAGCGGTACGATCTATGTGCTGCAGAGCAAATCCGATCACCCGCTGGTCGCGGCCAATCGCGAACTTGTTCACAAGATCGGCGTGACGAATCTGAGCGTTCAGCAGCGGATCGCCGGTGCGAGGCTTCAGCCAACTTTCCTCATGGCCGACGTCGAAGTCGTCGCGACCTATGAGCTTTTCAACATCAACCGCGCTAAACTCGAACACCTCATCCACAAGGTGTTCGATCCCGCGCGCCTCGACATCGAGATCATGGACAGGTTCGGCCGGCCGGTGATCCCGAAGGAGTGGTTCCTGGTCCCGGTATTCGTCATTGACGAGGCGGTAGGAAAGATCAGGGACGGGTCGATTACGGATTTTGTGTATGACCCGACGGCTGCTCGGCTTGTTGCCAGCTGAAGGTCGAGCCGCGCCGATTTTATCGAACTGAGAGTGCCGATTTTCGGCCCAAGCTTGACCGTGAGGCGGCAGAACAACCCTTGAGGCAGCGGGGCTGTGAGCCTATCCTATAAGTAGGGTGGGCAGGTTTTGATGCTTCAGCGTCTAAATGTAATTGAAGAGATAGGGCGTTTTTCCAAGCTCACGCACAAGGCGGAAGCGCTCACTAGACTGTCTCTGATTTTTGCGCGGAATGGCTACGGGAAGAGTACGCTCTGCGCCATCCTCCGATCAGCCTCCGACGGCAACGCCAGCCATATCAGCGCCCGTCGCAAGCTCGGGGCGACAGGCGACTCCCGTGTTCAATCTACATGGGCATCTGGCGCGACAGTGTCATTCAGCGCAGGCAAGTGGAATAGCTGTCCCGGCAAGATTCATGTCTTCGATCAGGAGTATGTCGCCAAAAATCTTCACGTTGGCGACAGCGTGACACGCGACAACAAGCGTAGCCTTCTACCCGTGGTCTTGGGCGATGAAGGGGTAAAGCTGGCGGATGAGGTCAACCGCCTTGATGCAGAGCAGCGGGCCGTCGACGAGAAGCGCAAGCAGGCGATCAGAACCATCACCGCTCGCTGCAAGGGTTTGCAGGAGAGCGATGTTGATAGCTTTTGCAAAGCAGACGTGCCCGCCGACCTCGCCGAGAAAACGAAAGCTGCGGCCCAGCGCGTTTCGCTGATCAAGCAGGCAGATGTCGTCAAGCAGAAGAAGAATCCGCCCGCGCTTCCGCTAGGAGGTCTCGAAGGCGCGGCCGCGCTGTTGGCGAGAACCATTGACGGGCTTGGCCAGGATGCAGTGCAGCGCGTGCAGCAGCATCTTGCTGCCCACGATCTCGGCGAGAGGGCCCACGCTTGGCTGCAGTATGGGACGGCCCACGCGCCCGAGCATCACTGTCCCTTTTGCGCTCAGGATACCATCGGCCTGCCCTTGGTCTCTGCATACAAAGCCTTCTTCAGCGAAGGCTTGAAGGCGCTCAAAGGCGAGGTCGACATCTTGTCCGATGAGCTCGACAAACTGACGACTGAGAAGCTGGGTGCGCTCATCGACGCGAACGACACAGAGTTCATCTATTGGCAGAAGCTCTGCGAGCTTCCGGGCGCGCCGTCGCTGCCTGCTGACGAACGCGGGCCCGTCGAAAGCGGCCTGGCGAAGCTAAGGACACTTGTCAGCGAGAAACGCGCCAATCCGCTGGAGCCAATCGCCCTCGGCCTTGATTCCGATGTCATCTGCCAAGCCGTCCAGCGCCTTCAAGTCTACAATGAGGGTGTTGCTGCCTGCGCGGCCGTGATCGACCAAGCCCGCGCCGAAACTGCTTCTGGCGACTTAGCGCAAGCCGAGAAAAATCACACAAAGTGGGTCGCCATGGACGAGCGGTCGGCTGATCCAGTCAAGGCCGCTGTCGCCGACTATCTCGCTGCTGACACCCGCCTCAGCGAGATCAAGACCGAGAAAGCTGCCGCTCAAACGACGCTAACCACCTACACCAAGACGACGATGGCAGCGCGCCAAGAGGCCGTTAACGAGCTGCTCGCCGACTTCGGCACGAGCTTTCGCGTTGTGGACGCCAAAACTAACTTCGTAGGCCGTGAGCCCAACACCGAGTTCGCCATTGAAATCGGTGCTCACAAGGTGAAGGCCGGCGACCGCTCCGACTCTGAGCCAAGCTTCAAGACCGTTCTGAGCGCCGGGGACAAGACAACGCTAGCGCTGGCCTTCTTCCTCGCCCAAGTGACTGCCGACCCCAAATTGCAGGATGCGATCATCGTGTTCGATGACCCGTTCAACAGTCAGGACTTGGACCGTCAGTTTCAGACGACAAGTCATGTACGGGCGCTCAGCGGAAAAGCGTGTCAGACTATCGTCCTTTCACACGATCCGCGCTTCCTTCAGCTGATCGAAAAGAACGCGGATGGAGCGCTGACCCGCGCGTTTCAGCTACAATGCAGCGACGCTGGGGAAGGATCTCTTCGGGCTTGGTCGAGCGCCGACGAGCTGAAGTCGCTCTACATCCAGCAGAGCGAAATGATCAGGGAATACGCGACGCATGGCACGCTATTGAACTGTGAGACGCTCAACTCCATTCACCAGGCCATAAGGCCGTTCCTTGAGGACTACCTCCGAGTTCGCTTCCCCGGTCGCTTCCCGGATCAGGCCCACATCTTCGAGATGGCCAATGCCATTCAGGCAGCGGGCTCATCAGACCCCATGGCGCAATACGTCGCCGATCTGCTTGCCCTGAACGAGTACACTCGACCAAACATGCATGGCGGCGGAACCACGCCCGTACCGTCCGAACTTCGTGCGCATTGCCGCAAGGTGGTGAAGATTGTCGGCAGTTACTGAAGCGCACTGAAGCATGTTCAAGGCCATGCCTTTTCCTTTCACGCTGCCCCTGAGATGAGCCCGCGACACTGGACGGGGCTGCCTGCCGGTCAACGGGCTGTCCGCTCCATTCGCCTCCACTGTGCTCCGTCTCCCGTGTTGCCCGTTTCGCTGCGCTGACCAGCCGGCGATCCGCCCCGTCCGTCTCCATCGCGTCCTCAGGGAACAGCGAAAGGAGAACAGGACATGACCACTTCATCCACTCAACGCTTCGACGTCTACGAAGCCATCACTCACCAGATCATCACCGCCATCGAGGCCGGTGTCGGCCAGGTCCAGATGCCCTGGCACCGCTCTGGAGCCTCGATTCATCGCCCGGCGAACATCGCCAGCGGCAACGCTTATCGCGGCGTGAACGTGATCGCCCTCTGGGCCGCCGCCGCCAACGGTGGCTTCGATCAGGGCCTGTGGGGCACCTATCGCCAATGGCAGGAGCGCGGCGCTCAGGTCCGCAAGGGCGAGAAGTCCTCCCTCATCATCTTCTACAAGCAGTTCGATGCTGCCGACGATCAGGACCAGCAACGTGACCAACAGGACCATGATGCTCAACGTCGCTTCATGGCCAAGGCGTCGCACGTCTTCAATGTCGCCCAGGTCGATGGCTTTGCGATCGATCAGCCCGATCAGGCGTTGGATCCCGTCATGCGAGATCAGAGCGCCGAAGGCTTTATCGCCCGCACGGGTGCGATCATCCGCGAGGGCGGCGAGCGCGCCTTCTATCGACCGAGCGATGACACGATTGCGATGCCGGATCGCTGGCGTTTCACCGGCACTTCGGAAACCTCACCGACCGAGGCCTGGTACAGCACACTGTTTCACGAGCTGACGCACTGGTCCGGCGCGGCCAGCCGACTGGATCGCCAGTTTGGCGAGCGCTTCGGCGATGACGCCTACGCGATGGAAGAGATGGTCGCTGAGATTGGTGCTGCATTCCTGTGCGGCGATCTGGGGATCACCGCGGAACCCCGTGCGGATCACGCCGCCTATATCGAGCATTGGCTGCGGATCATGAAGGGCGACCGCAAGGCGATCTTCGCGGCCGCGAGCGCGGCCAGCAAAGCTGCCGAGTACCTGGCTGGCGTCGCTGGCGTGGAGCGTCGGGACGCGGCTTAGGCCGCAACTCTTTACGCCCCTCGACATGGCCGCGTTAAGTTGCGCTATGATGAACCTAAATCGGAGGCTGTGCGATGAACTGGGCTGGTCGAGCTGCTGCAAACCTGTTGCCCCTCAGCGAAGAGGGTAGTGACCTTGCCAACGCTCTGAGAGAGTGGAGGTACACCGGTAACTTCCACGATCTCGAAGAGCCGGTGGAAACCTGCCAGCTCTGCGATCACCCGGACATTCGATATCAGTTTGAAATCCGTAACCTGAAGACCGGGCACGAACTCCTTATCGGGTCGGAATGCATCAATCGGTTTGGCATCGCCGCAACTGATGAAGAAGGACGCGCGCTGGATGCAGCCGGCACGCGCAGGAAGGTCGAGCGGGATCGGCGAAAGCTGATCGAGGATGCGAGAAGCAGGCGCGTTATCACAGCGCTGGTCGCATTGGCCCACGCCGAAACGGACTTCGATATCCAGTCGTTCATTGTCTATTTGCGCACGCGCGGAGCCTTCACGCCCAGCCAGCTGGTCCTGGTCCTTTGGCGCTTGAGGACCCGAGGCATCGTTCATCGCCCCGGCGACTTCAAGCTCACGGTCAAGCGCAACCGAGAGAAGGCGCAGCTTCAGAATTTGAAAGACTGGCAGCGAGAGCTGATCTCTCCAGCCCTTACCCCCGCTCAGCGTGAAATCATGGCGCGCAAGCCCAAATCGACGACTTGGGATTGGGAATAGCCGCGATTCCGCCTTGGCCCTCAGGGGCGGGATTGGCGAACGCTACGCGTCGCCGATTGCGCTGCCGCCAGCAGTCTCGCGACGGCGGCATGTTCAGCTGGAGAAAGGTCCGGCGAGTGTTGGAGGATTTGCCGCAGGAAGAGCACGAGCTCTTCTAGTTCGCGGTCTGTGAGTGTCTCCAGGTCTTCGATCCTGATGAGTATGTGGCGCATGGCGGTCTCCTGTGCGTTTGGCCGAGCCGAACCATTCGGGCTCTTGTCTCGCTGATCGGTCGTCGCAGAAGGACCAGGGCGGCACCGGTAGGGTGAAAAGGCAGTGGAGCAGGGCGCTTTGCGCCCTTGCCGCCAGCTATGGGGCTCCTGTGGCATCCGGTCTTCTCAAGAGCTCTGAGTGGTCGCTTGGCGTTCGCTGGAGACGCCGTGGGCAATGGGTGGTCGGGGATCGAGAGGGGGCCAGAGGACTCCGTTTGGATGTCCGGGGTGGCTCGTTTTCACGCCTTGGTCCTGACCGGACGCGGCCTGTCGTCAATGCCCGGCCCGCGCCAGTGCGCTGCGCGCACCCGTGTTGGGCATGACGCCCGGCCTTCTCCGTCCGGTCTTTTGGAAAGGCGTAACGAGCCAACCCAAACCAAAGGAGAATTCACATGGCACGCACTCAAACCGCCCCCGCCACCGCGCCCAAGGCCCCGGACCTCATCGCCTGGCACGTCACCCAGAAGGGTGAGAAATCCTACTGGAACAAATGCGGAGCCTGCTGGCAGCACAAGGACAAGAAAGGCCTGACGCTCCAGCTGGAAGTCCTGCCGATCAACGGCCGCATCGTCCTGCGTCAGCCCAGCGAGGAAGCCAGCGCCGAAGGGGGTCAGAAATGACCCCCGATCGCGACATCGCAACCGAGACCTTCATCTGGCGCGGGATCACGATCCAGGTGGACTACGAAGCCGACTGGCTGGGAGCCGCCGCGCGCGGCTCCACTCACGCCACCGCCCATCTTCAATTGCGGTCGATCTCTCCGGAAAGGGCGCAGCTTCCGGTCACCGAAACCGGCTATCGCTCCCACTTCCTCCCGATGGGCGAAGTGGAAGCGTCCGGCGGCCCTACTGCCTACGCCGTCGCCTGGCTCGACTACATGGCGCAGTCGTCCGAATGGCGTCGCCATGAACAGGAGAGCCGGCAGCTCAGTCTGTTCTAGGGAGCCGGGTCATGCGGGGGGTTTTGTGCAGTGGTTCGATCGATCGCTAGGGAAGTGACTACGGTCCAGGCCGTCATCTCCACGATGGCGGTTTGAGCAGCTTTCAACGCTCCATTAGGACGTGGATAAAGTAGTAGCCTTCGCTTCCGCTGAAACAGAAGGATTTGAGACCTTTTAGCGCGGCGTTGGTGTTCCCAAGTGTGGCGTACCCGGCAGGGAATGCGCTTAGTGTTCCTGTGTAGTATGCGCTGACGCCGCCAACCCATCCCCAGCTGTCCGTGGGAGCGTCTATATCTCCAAGGCCGAGTTCCGAGTTGATGGCATTGCACACATCGCTGGAGATTCCCCGATAAGCGATGACAAGTTCTGGGGCATCTGTGCCAACATTGAGAATTCTAACCGACCAAAAATAGGGCGGAAATTCTGTGGCTAGCGCCCAATCCGGAAACTCGAAAACTGGAATAACGTCGAATATCTCACAATTGGCTGTTGTGCATGCTGAGTTATTGCTGGCCCAGCCTCCAGTGTAACTGAAATCAAAGCCATGCTCTGGAACGCCGTCTACAAGCTTCGCCCGCATTATCGTGTTTTCGAGAAGGGACATATTTTGCATCAGCGATGCCACGAGTGCGCCTTGCCGCTCTTTCGATGCATCATTCCCGTTTGAACTCATCGAGTTTGTAACGGCGTATGAAAGGGCGGAAAATAGAATAATCGAAATCAATATTATGAATAGTATTGAACCTCGATCGCTCCTGTCAGTAATCATCCTTAGATGTTAGCCTAATTATCCAATCTCTTCACAGTGGGTAATTTAGACTTGATTGTATGGCCGTGTGCCTGCCGTTTGATGCTCGCGAATTTGCGCGCCGGCTCGCGACGTTCCAAGCCGAGGAAATGCTCAATCGCCCAGGATGGTCGCCAGCAGCTCACGCTGCTCAGCATGCTTGCCGGGGTTGACCTCTTTCAGCTTCAGAAGGTTCTGAACCTTCCATCTGACTCCGGGCAGGTCAGCGCCCTGTGGTCGATTGATCTGTCCGAAATCCGGCTCGCCGTCGTGAAGCGAAAGAAGGAAGGCGCGGGCCCCATCGTCCATGCGGCTGGCGACGTCCGCGAACAGTCGTTCTCGCGCCGCAACAAGATCGGCCAGTTCGACCGGCACAAGCGCCATGCCCTCGAACTCCTTTGCGTATCGATCTTCCAGGGGCTGCGCGCTCGGACGGATGAGCTCGTGCATCGGCCGATTTGATTGCGCGAGGTAGACCAGGAAGGTGCGGAACAGATCATCCGTCAGGCCTTCGTTCTCGTAGAGCAGTTTCACGTCGAAAAGGTCGCGCGGGTGCTGACGGTCAAGCGCTGCGACGAGCTTGCCGGCATAGAGGTCCTCGAACGCCACCACGTTCATTTCGGCAAAGCCGAACCGCTCCTGGACGGCGTCCGTCACCACCCGCAATTCGGTCGGATGAATCGTGCCGCGCGTAACGGGCGAGGTCTCGATCTTCACCTGATTGCGTCCTTCCTGGACGCCGATCCGCGTATCTTCATCGCCGCCGCCCGTGTTGCGTTTCACGGTCGCGCCGGGTAGCGCCTTTTCGATCGTTCCCATGACGCGATCGAGCGCCGCGTCGATCTCTACGAGCGTTTCCTTGCGCGGCAGCAGCGGCAGAAATGTGAGGTCGATGTCGACCGAAAGTCGCGGCAGGTCGCGGTAGAACAGATTGATCGCCGTGCCGCCCTTCAGAGCGAAGGCCGGCTCCTTGGCCACGCTCGGGAGGGTGCGGATGAGAAGGTCGACGACGGAGGCGTAGTCAGTCGGCATTGACGCCTCTCTCCATTAGCTCGGCCGGGACCGTGATGCGGTAGGTCTTGTGCATGCGTCCGCCTTTCACAAGTTCGCGGTCGCCTTGCCCTAGGTCGATATGCGATCGATCCAGATGCTTCAGCCAAGCGTGCCCATGCCGGTCAGCGAAGACAAAGAACAGGCGTTTTACCTTCACGCTTTTGCAAAGGCTCAGGAGTTTGGAGAGGCGCTTGGGGCGCAGGTTCGTCAGCCCCTGAAACGCCATATCGACGACATGGAAGCTCGCTGTCTTCGGAAGCTCATCCAGCGCTTCGAGGATTGCGCGTTCCGGCGTTGAGGTGCGCAGCGGCCAAAGGCCATCGTCCCCTCCGCTGAGTGATGCGGTTGGCGTGGTCGCGTCCCCTTCGGGCTCAAGACCGAATGGATTGCCGCTGAAGAGTTTGGTCGATCGCTTCTCTATCCGGACACCGAGGTCCAGTTTGGAGAGCCAGGTCGGGAACGGGTCGCCGTACAGGAATACTGGCTGACCAACACCCAGGGTCATGTAGTGAACATG
Source organism: Verrucomicrobiales bacterium (assembly GCA_027483345.1). Taxonomy (GTDB): domain Bacteria; phylum Verrucomicrobiota; class Verrucomicrobiia; order Limisphaerales; family UBA9464; genus SXXZ01. Next base: position 18,643 of record JAIXUV010000337.1, read on the forward strand.
CCCGGCGAGTTGCAGCGCGCTCTCGCCCCCGACATGGATCGGGTAGTCCATGATCCATTGCGCGGAGAGAACCGCCGTCTTCCAATCGACCATTGCGGTTGAACCGGTCCGCGTCGGTCCGGGGCGGCGGTACAGGCCATGACCGGCGCGCTCAAGCCAGCCTCGACCGAGGTAGTCGTGGACCGACTGGCGCGCGACACTTCTGGCGCTCATCCAGTGCGAATCGATCAGGAAGCCGTTCGGTACGGCATCCAGCACCAACTTTAGCTTTTGATCGTTTTGTCCGCTCATAACGGACATTCTAGCACTTTTTCAAAGTGTCTCAAAGCATGACTTTGAAGGTTGTCAAATTTGTCCGTTTAGGGCGGACAAAACGCCCTGTTGGCAAAGTGGCGCGGCGCTAACCATTTGAAGGCCTTGCTCCCTCGCCAATCGGCGGCGGATACTGAAGGAACAACCCAAGGGGGATCTGTGCCGAGCGTCTTCTTTTCCTATTCGCATGCCGACGAGACGCTGCGGGACGAGCTGGAAAAGCAGCTCTCCATGCTCAAGCGGCAGGGCGTGATCGAGACATGGCACGACCGCCGCATCGGTGCCGGTGAAGAAATCGATCGCGCCATCGATGAACGTCTCAACGGCGACGACATCATCCTCCTGCTGGTCAGCCCGGACTTCATCGCATCGCGCTACTGCTACGACGTCGAGATGAAGAGGGCGATGGAGCGCCACCAGGCCGGCGAGGCCATCGTCATCCCCGTCATCCTGCGCCCCTGTGACTGGCAACCCGCTCCGTTCGGCAAGCTCAACGCCAGTCCGCCGGACGGCAAGCCGATCACCAAATGGACCGATCGGGACGAGGCGTTCCTGGAGGTCGCCAAGGCCGTGCGCAAAGCCGCCGAGCGCTTCGCCTTCGGTAGCCGCGCGCCCCAGCCGGCGCAGGCTCGCCCGGCATCTGTCGCGCCGGAACCGCAGCCCGTGGCCGGTCCGAGGTCCAGCAATCTGAGACTGGCGAAGACGTTTACCGAGCGCGAAAAGGACCGCTTCAAGCAGGAGACGTTCGAGTTCGTCGCGCGCTTCTTCGAAAACTCACTTGGCGAACTCGGAAAGCGGAACCCCGGCATCGAAGGCGATTTCCGCCGGGTGGACGCCAACCGTTTCACGGCGGCCATCTACAAGGATGGAAAGGCCAAAGCCCGCTGCACGGTGTTCCTGGGCGGCGGTGGATTTGCGAGCGGCATCAACTACGTCGATGGCGAAACCAGTAGCAGCAACTCAATCAATGAAACGCTTCGCGTGGAGGCCGATGACCAGGCCATGTTCCTTCAGAGCATGGGCATGGCGATGGTCCGCCGAGGCAACGGAGCCGAACAGAAGCTCTCGCAGGAGGGCGCGGCCGAGCTCTATTGGGACATGCTGATCGCGCCGCTTCAGCAGCGATGGTGAGGACGGACAAAATGCTCAAGCTCAGCGAATTCTCTGTCGAAACCCTTGCGGCCGTTAAGCCGCTCAGCCTTGTCCTCGCCAGGTCTGCCGATGAAGGCAACTTTCTGGTGGGTGGCACGGAGGGACAGCCGATCCTGTTCAAACTCGACGGCGAGCATTCGTTCGCCAGTTGGCCGATAAACAGTGACTACGACGAGGTCGGGCTGGTCATTCCAGCGATTGAAATCGAGGTCGATCAAACGAGCATCATCGACACCAATGGCTCCATTCCGTTCGGTGCAATAAGCCGACGCGGACAGTCGCTGTCGCTCTACGCCCGAAACAACAACAGTCCCCGCCCAGTCCTGGTCGCCGTCATCAACGGAACACTGCCATCGGTAACGGCTCAGCAGTCCGTCACATTTGGTCGCTGGCAAATCGTGCTCGGAGCGGGGCTCGACAAGCGCGTGCTCTGGACAGTCGACGTGACGCCCAAGGCCGAAGCCTAGAGCGCTCAACGCTCTGGACCGCGATCCTTGTTGGACTGGCGCTGGACGAGCGGCGCAAAGGCACGCTTCGCAGCCCCTTGTCGTTCCTGTTCCGACCTCGCCTGCGAGACCGGCGGCAGTGGTCGGGGAAGGCCTTGCTGAAGGCTCGGCCTGATCCCCGACATGCCCGGAGGGGCAAGCCGGGGATGATGCAGATGAGTCTGCTCCGGCGGCTTGATCTTCGGAGCCGCGTTGTCCTTGTCGCGGACAACGGGCTCCTTTGATCCGGCCAGCGAGAACGGCTTCCTGGGTCGTTTCCTGTCCATCGTGCTCGCTCCGGCGGTAGGGTGGTCTAGCCTTTCGTGAGGTCACGCCCCAGCGTCTTGAGCGCGGGATTTTCGAACCAGCGCACCTTCGTGCCCATGATCGGATCATGGTGTTCGATCAGGATCAGCTGCCGGTGAGCCGGGAGCCGCATCAGCTCGTCAGGGAAGGCCAGCTTCCGCTGCATCGCCGAGTTGGTTTCCGTGGTCGTGGTGGAGTTCGAGGAGCTGCCGCCGTTCGGCCCCGACGAATAGCCGAACGCCCTGGCGATGGCGGTGCTGATGTTCCAGACCGTCGTGACCCCGCACAGGGCGGAGAAATACTCCGCCGTCATGCGGTCCCGCGACCCGAAATACTGGATCATGCCGCTGTTCGAGATCAGCGTTTCGTAGCCGCCCTCGCCGTAGATTTTCTTCAGCTGGCCGAGGTCCTGGGCGATGCCCCAGAGCTGCATCCCGAACCCGGCCATCAGGCCGAACGCCTGCTCGACCATCGTCAGCTTGCCGAGCGAGGGCATCTCATCCAGCAGGAAGAGCACGGGCTTGGCCGGCTTCACCTCGATATTGCGCGCATTCACGGTGATCGCCTGCTGGATCATCAGGCGCAGCCACCGGCTGAAGGTGTTCAGCCGGTCGGCGGGCAGCACCAGATAGACCGACATCGGCTTCGTCTTCAGATCTTCGAAGCGGAAGTCCGACGACGACAGGCTCTCGCGCAGCCTGGCGCTATCGAGGAAGTGAGTTTGCGCCTGCGCCGAGGCGATGACGTTGGCGAGCAGCTTTTCTTCCTTCTGCGCACACCGCGCGCCGGTGCTGGCGACGATGTGGTGATCGGAATCCAGCATGCGCTGGAACAGCAGCCTCATGTCGTCGCCGTCCAGCAGCAGCAGGTCGCGCACCCGCGAAAGCGTGCGGGTCTCTTCCTCGTGTTTGTCGGTGGCGACGTAGAGGATCAGGCCCTGGAGCAGGGCCTTGGATTCCTCCACCCAGAACTTGTCGCCCTCGCCATCGGCGACGATCAGGGCGTCGGCCAGCAGCATGGCGTTCTCGGTGATGTCGATGTCGCCATTCACCAGCCAGTCCAGCGGATTGAACCGCGCCGACTTTCCGTCCGACGCGATGTTCCACGGATCGACGATGTAGACGTCCTGGCCCATGCGCTCGCGCTGGGCCGCCGTGATCATCGCGTTCTCGCCCTTCGGATCGATGACGAGCACCGAGCCGCTGTAGGTGAGCAGGTTCGGGATGATCGCCGTCGTGCCCTTGCCCGAGCGGGTCGGCGCGATCGTCAGCAGGTGCCGGTCGCTCGCATAGTGGATCGGCGCGCTGCGCTCGGACGTTTCGAACTGCCCGAGCCGGACGCCGCTTTCGCCGACCAGGCCGTGCTGCTCCAGATAGGGGAGGGTCGCCCATTCGGCGGAGCCGAACGTGGTCGGGCGATCGAGGAACGCCTTGGCGGCCGTCCCCAGCCAGAGACCGAGCGCCGCCCAGAAGGCGACGAACGAAACGATCGAGGTGAAGCCCATCCCCGCCACGCCCATATCGCCGAGCGAGAGGAAGGTGATGATCGCCAGCGCACCGGCGAGGATGATGATGCGGAACTTGGCGGCCTTCGGCGAGAAGAACCAGCCGATGGCGTAACCCGCGCCGGCTGCGATGAGGATCGTGGCGATCTGCGTGACCGCAGCCAGCCCCATATATTTGTCGATAACGGTCTTGATGAGGACCGTGGCCACCACCGCAAGGGCGGCGGCAATTTTCCAGTCAATCCTGGGCATAGTTCCAGTTCCTTCTGTCAGAGCTCATGGGTGACGCCGCGCCGACGTGGGCGGCGATGCGGGCCGTCGCCGTCGATGCGGCGGTCGGGGGCATTCGGGTCTCGGGAGGCGTGCAGGAACCGGATCGCGTCGCGGTTCAGCGCCTTGCGCTCCTGCACATGGCGCAGGCGCATCTTGTCGATGCGCTCCTGTAGGGCGCGCCGCTCCCTCATCTGGTCGAAGACCAGCTGATCGCGCTGCGCCTGATCGCGGCGCAGCCCTTCGAAGGCTTCGATCTGATTTCTGGATTTGATCTCCGCGGCCTTGCCGCTGAGCATGTCGACGAAGCCGCCCAGGCCCTTGCGCAGTCTCTGCGCGCGGGCGTCCGTCTCCTGCCGCCAGCGTTCGGCCTGCATGAACTTCAGGCGTTCCCGCTCTGCGCGATGGTCGCTGCGCTGCTCATCGCGCCTCGCCACCAGCGGGCGCAGGTCTTGTGCCTGCGCCGCCTTCGCTTCAGCGACGAAGCCTTTCAGTTTCGCCGTGACCTGTTCAGCGACGGCGCTGCGAACGTCGGTCAGCTCGCGAAGAGTCTCACCGTCGCCGAACTTGCGCCGGACCTCGCCGGTCTTCACGCCGAGATACTTCGGCACCGAGAAGACGTTGCCTTCGACATCGAGCGCGACGAACCCGCGCCGATCGCCTTTGGCGAGGAAGTAGCCGCGCTCTTCCAGCGCCGCCGCGAACGCCTTGGCGCTATCGGACTGCGTCCACGCTTCGCGGAACACGTCCTTGATCTCGCGCGGATCGAGACCCAGCCGCCTGGCCTGTTGCCATTCGGCGAGGGTGAAGTTCAGGGGGCTTTTGCCGCCGTGCTCGCGCAGCCCGTCCGGCAGCGACCAGCCGTTTTCAAGGTAGAGCTCCCGCGAGAGCGCGGTCAGCTTGTTCTTGAAATGCGAGAGGTTGACCGCCCGCATCGCGTCCGGATCGATGCGCGACCAGACGACGTGAGCATGTCGCCTGCCTTCCTTCTCGTGAATGATGATGGCGCGCGGCTGGCCTTCCAGGCCGAGGCGCTTCTCCGCCTCATCCGCCGCACGCCGAAAATCCTCTTCGCCGGTCTCCGCGCCTTTCGGCGGGTTGAGGCTCAGCGAGAATATGAACTGTTTGCACTGCGTGCCGCGCGAGACCGCGTAGGCTTCGGCCAGCGCCCCGTGCAGGTCGTTGGCCACGAAGCCACGCACCTCGACCACGCTCACATGATCGTTGTCGCGATCGTTCAGCAGATGGCCCGCCAACTGCTTCGCGCCCGACCTCTGTGAGCCCTTGAGGATCACAGCTTGAATCCCTTGGGCGCGGTGGCGCGGGCGAAGCTCTGCGAGGTGGATTGCTTCGGCTTCGGTTCGCTGCCGTTCTCGACGCCCAGCGCTTTCATGAGCAGCTGGCGCATCACACGGATGTCGGCGCAGGCCTGTGTGAGCGCGGCGCAGGTCGGATCGTCGAAGTAGAGGTTCCCCAGGTTGGCGGCGTGCGCCAGCTGATTGAGGTTGTTGGCGATGCGGCTCGCGCCGAGACAGGCCAGCACCTCGGCAAGAGCCTGCTGGTCCTTCACGGGCGACTTCGAGCGCGCGCGGTAGCGCGGCGCATCCTCCGCGAAGAGAAGGCTCTTTATGTATGCCGACACCCCGAGGGTGCCTGCGTTGCGCTCAAGCCGGGCGCGTTCCTCGAACGTCAGCCGGATCGAAAACGGTGGCGTCCGTTTTCCTTGTGTCTTCGACATCAGCAGCTCTCCAGCCGCCGACCTGACGAATGCCCACGGGCAGTCGGTTCAAATCCCGATCAGGGATTTGAACTTGGTGCCCCGTCCTTGCGGACGTTCGTCAGATCATAGGCGTTGAAGAGCAGGCTCAGGGGGTTGGTGGGATCGCACGGAACCGAGTATTCGCCTGGGATGCGGCCGCGTAGGCTGCGGCGGTCAATAGCCCCCGCAACCATCGATACCTGCATTCCAGAATCCGTATTTAGGGAGAGGCGGTCACGCCCTCCCGCAACCAACCTTTCTACAAAACCCGTCAGGCTCAGGCTTGGCGGGTTTTGTCGTTCTGGCCGCAGTCGTCGCTCTCCGGGGCTTGATCCGGGCGTTGAATGGCGGAAGCTGCGGCCCACTAAGCCGGAGCTGCCCCGATGAAACCTCTCGTCGTCCTTGCGGTCGCCCTCATCGTGGCGGGCGCCGGCCCGGGCCCGGCCGCCGCCCGTGAGGACGCGGCAGCGGTTGACCTTGCGGATCTGCTCGGCGGCGGCCGGCTGAAAGGCGCGGCGTTGGAGGCGGCGATCAGGACGGCGTCCGGTCACCCGCTCGGCAGTCGTGAGAATCCGGTCCGCGTGAACAGGCCGGAAGGCCAATGGGCCTATCTGGGGCGTCTTCGCTGCAGCGACGGTGCGCCCCCGGCCTATGAACGGGTCGGTAACTTCGGCCCCGGAGTCTTCGGCTCCATCATCGATGGCTACCAGGTCGTCTGTGGGGGTGAGGCCGGGCCGAGGGAGGCCCTCATCTACATGGACATGTACCATCCCGACTACGTCGAGACCTCCGCGCCGCCGGGCTTCACCCTCAAGGCCCGCGCGAGGCAGCCCTGATGACGGGCGTCGTCGAGAGCGTCGGCCGGGGCGAAAGGCACCGGTTCTCCAAGGCGCCGCACCCGTCGATCCGTCTCCTGGCCGGCCTTGGCATTGAAGGGGACTGCCATGCCGGAGAGACGGTCAAACATCGCTCCCGCGTCGCCAGGGACCCGAGCCGACCAAATCTTCGGCAGGTCCACCTTATCCACGCGGAGTTGCACGATGAACTGGTCGGCAAGGGCTTCCGGGTCGCTGCCGGCGACATGGGCGAGAACATCACCACCCGCGGCGTCGATCTGCTCGGCCTGCCGACGGGCGCGCGGCTGACCGTCGGCGAGTCCGTCATCGAGGTCACAGGCCTGCGCAATCCCTGCAGCCAGCTCAACGACTTCCTGCCGGGTCTGATGAACGCCGTCCTGGACCGCGACGCTGACGGCGGCCTCATCCGCAGGGCGGGGATCATGGGCGTGGTGATCGTCGGGGGTGCGGTTCGCCCCGGAGACGCCATCGTTGTCGCGCTTCCACCGGGGCCGCACCGACCGCTGCAACCCGTCTGACCGCGTCGCGGTCGTCGGAAGCCGCAGATCGGGCAGTGGCCAGCCCGACGCGTGGGCTGTATCGGTGGAGCGGGCCGATGTGAGCGCGCCCGGCGATACGAAGGCGCTGAAAGCGGCGCACGGGAACCTGCGACGATGAGCTACATCACGGTCGGCGGCCTCAATCTCTGGGTCGAACGCAAGGGTGACGGCGAGCCCCTGCTGTTCATCTCCGGAAGCGGCGGCGACCTGCGAAACAAGCCCAACGCGCTGGATGGCCCGCTCGCACGTCAGTTCGAGATGGTCGCCTATGACCAGCGTGGCCTGGGTCGCAGCGACAAGCCGGACGGCCCCTACGCCATGGCCGACTACGCCGCTGATGCGGCGGGCCTGCTCGACGAGCTCGACTGGGCGACGGCCAATGTGGTCGGGGTCTCGTTCGGCGGCATGGTGGCCCAGGAGCTGGCCATCCGCCATCCGCATCGGATCCGCAGGCTGGTGCTGTGCTGCACCTCGCCGGGCGGGGAAGGGGGGGCATCCTGGCCCCTGCACACCTTGATCGGGATGGATCGGGAGGCAGAGGCGCGGCTGGTGATCCCGATCTCCGATACCCGCCACGACGCTGCCTGGCAGGCCGCGAACCCGGATGCCTTCAGGATCATGATGGACCTCCGCACCCGCGATCCCTGGGCGGATGAGCCGCGCCGCGCCATGGGCGCCGAGCTGCAGCTGATGGCCCGCAAGGATATGGACACCTGGGACCGCCTGGCCTCCGTCACCGCCCCGACCCTGATCTGCGGCGGTCGCTACGATGGGATCGCGCTCCCCGAAACCCAGCTGCGCCTCGCGGAGCGTATCCCGGACGCCCAGCTGCGCATGTTCGAGGGCGGCCATATGTTCCTGATCCAGGATCGCGCGGCCTTTCCCGCCATTTCCGCGTTCCTGCACAACCCATGACCGACGTCGTCATCATCGGCGCCGGGCACAACGGCCTGGTCTGCGCCTTCTATCTGGCCTCCGCCGGGCTGAAAGTACGGGTGCTGGAGACCCGCGACGTCGTCGGCGGCGCCGCGGTGACCGAGTCGTTTCATCCCGGCTTCCGCAATTCGGTGGCCAGCTACACCGTCAGCCTGCTGAACCCCAAGATCATCGCCGATCTGGAGCTGGCCCGACACGGCTTGCGGATCGTCGAGCGGCGGGCGGCGAACTTCCTGCCGCGGGAAGACGGCTACCTGCTCACCGGCGAGGGCCGCACGCGGGACGGGGTCGCAAAGTTTTCGCAGCGGGATGCAGACCGCCTCGACGCCTATGACGCGCGGCTGGAGGCGATCGCCGATGTCCTGCGCGCCGTGATCCTGGAAACGCCGCCAAACATGGTCGAGGGCGGGATCAGCGCCGCGATTCCCGAGTTGCTGAAGAGCGCGGGCCTTGGCAGGCGGCTGTCCCGGCTGGACGTCACCGCCCGCCGCGACCTGCTGGCGCTGTTCTCACAGTCGGCGGGCGACTGGCTCGACGGCTGGTTCGAATGCGACCCGATCAAAGCTGTGCTTGGCTTCGACGGCGTGGTCGGCAACTACGCCAGCCCCTATACCCCGGGTTCGGCCTATGTCCTGCTGCACCATGTCTTCGGCGAGGTGAATGGCAGGAAGGGCGCCTGGGGCCACGCCATCGGGGGTATGGGCGCGATCACCCAGGCCATGGCCGCCGCCTGTCGGGAGAAGGGCGTCGAGATCCAGACCGGTCAGGGGGTCGCGGAAATCCTCACGACACAGGGGAAGGCCACAGGCGTGGTCACCCGCTCTGGCGAGGTGATCACCGCGCGCGCGATCGTGTCGGGCGCCCATCCGAAGATAACCTTCGAGCGGTTGCTCGATCCGGCGGTGCTGCCGGCCGACTTCAGGGAGCGGATCGGGCGGTACCGGTCGGGGTCCGGCACCTTCCGCATGAATGTCGCGCTGTCGGAGCTGCCGCGTTTCACGGCGCTGCCGGAGGCCGGAGATCATCTGACAGCCGGCATCATCATTGCCCCGGACCTCGCCTATATGGACCGGGCCTTTCTGGACGCCCGCAGGGACGGCTGGTCGCGGGAGCCGATCGTCGAGATGCTGATACCGTCCATTCTGGACGACAGTCTGGCGCCTGAAGGGCGGCATGTCGCGAGCCTCTTCTGCCAGCATGTGGCGCCGACGCTTGGCGGCGGGAGAAGCTGGGATGACTGCCGCGAGACCGTGGCCGACCTGATGATCGATACCGTCGATCGCTGGGCGCCGGGCTTCAAGGCCTCGGTCCTGGGGCGCCAGGTGAAGAGCCCCCTGGACCTGGAGCGCGACTTCGGCCTGATCGGTGGCGACATCTTCCACGGCGCCCTCAGCCTGGATCAGTTGTTTTCCGCGCGCCCGGTGCTGGGCCATGGGGCGTATCGATCTCCCGTCCCGAGCCTGTTCATGTGCGGGGCGGGGACCCACCCCGGCGGCGGCGTCACCGGAGCGCCGGGCCACAACGCCGCCCGCGCCGTCCTGAAGGATTTCCGGCGACGGTGAGTTTGGCTGCAACCTTTTTGGAATGAGCGCGCTACAGATCCGGCGGGTGGGCCAGGCCAGCAATTGAACAGTCTCGTGAATTCCGCTGATCGGCGTTGTCCGAGAGTTGTCCTTCCCCCCGTTCTGGGGGAAATTCCCCCCGCCGTCGACGGTCATGCCGTCTCGGATCCGAGGGGATGGTATGTTCGGTAGCAAGGCAAGGCGTAGCGCGTTCGATCGCGAGGTGCAGATCGAGATCCAGATCCTGCGTAAACTGCATGGTGACGCGGCTGGTCAGATCGCTCAGGAAAAGGCGCTGCGTCCGTCAAACCGCACCGCGCGTCGAAAGGTTCTTGAAGAAGCCGCCCGCCAGCTGGGCAATGCCCCACCGGCCAAGCGCACCCTGCTCGAGCGTCTGTTCCGATAGTCCAAGGCGGAGGCTGCCCTGGGACAGCCTCCGGACCGACCTACTCCGCGGCCGGCTTCTTGCCCATGCCCATGGCTTCGAGGATCTCGGGGCGGATGTTGTCTCCGCCCTTCTCCTGGATGTGCTGCGCGACGCGCGCGCCAACGGCTGCCATCGCCTCGCCGATGAAGCGCGGGCGGTTCTCGGCCGCCCATTTGAGCGAGGCCTCGCGGTTTTCGTTCAGGCCCTGGAACTTCGGGAAGACGTAGCGGGCCATCAGCTCGTACGACTTCTTCTTGCGATCCCATTCCGCCCAGTTGTGGTCCATGAACAGGAAGGCGCCGAAGCCGCCGGACTGCTTCTCCAGCCGCTCGATCTGGGCGATGGCGTCGTCGGGCGTACCGATGACCGCCATACCCGACGCGATCAGGGCGTCGACCGGATCGCTGCCGTCCTGTGGCGCCAGAGGCAGGGCAGCGACCTCCTGGAAGTAGTAGAGCCAGTTCTGCAGACCGAAGCGGACGTCCTCGCGGGCCTGCTCCCGGGTTTCGGCGATGTGCATCGGCCCGACCAGGCGCCAGCCGTTGCGATCCATCGCATGGCCGCACTCGCGGGCCTTTTCCTCGGCGATCGCCCAGTTTGACGCCAAGGCGTTGAAGCCGCCGCTCTGGGTGGCGCCGATCGACAGCAGGCCGAGGCCATGCCGGCCCGCGGCCGAGGCTCCAGTCGGCGACACCTGGCTCGCGGCGCAGATCTCGACGGACGGCCGGCTGTAGGGCGTCATCTGCAGGCGGGCTTCGTTCAGTTCGAACCAGTCGGTCTTCTTGCTGACCTGCTCGCCGCGCAGCAGCGGGACCAGAACATCGATGGCCTCATCCATGCGATCGCGCTGCGCGCTGACCGGAATGCCCATCATGAAAGCGTCGGACGGCAGCGCACCGGGCCCGACGCCGAACATGACGCGGCCGCGCGTGATGTGGTCGAGCTGGTTGATGCGGTCCGCCAGCATCAGGGGATGGTGATAGGGAAGGGAGGCGACGCCGGTGCCCAGCCGGATGTGTTTGGTGCGTTCGGCCACCGTTGCGATGAACAGCTCAGGGCTGGCGATCAGCTCATAGCCGGCGGAATGGTGCTCGCCGATCCAGGCCTCGTCGTAACCGAGCCGATCCATGTGCTGGACGAGCTCGATATCCCGCTCCAGCGCCAGGGTCGGGTTTTCGTTGAGCGGATGAAAGGGGGCGATAAACGCCCCGAAGCGAAGCTTGGTCCCGGCCACGTCGCGCCCTCCCAGACGTCATTATGTGATCTGCGATTACTCTGACGTGCGCGTAAGGCGATGACTAGGGGCGACGTCGGGTCACCGGCCTGGAAAAAACGCTCACCAGAAAAGGTAGGGCCCCCGGGCGCCGGAACGGGGCTGTGGCCCGCTCCATACCTCAAGCTCGGCCTCCCGGGCGCCGCAGACCGAGCAGCGCATCCGCCGCTCGAGCATGTGAAGCCGGTCATGGGCTCCGTAGCCTCCGGCCCACCAGGAGGCATCGAACACCGCGACCTGCTCGCACCTGGGATTGCAGCAGCGCGCCCGCAGATGCATGCCTTCGCGCAAGGCGGACGCGACCGGCCACTCCCGGACCTCCGGGGCGGGTTTCACACGTTGACTGGAAGCCTCAGCGACATTCATTCACGCACCTCTGTTCACACTATGTTCCGCCGGGCCGCGTTGAGTCAACGCGGGCTGATCCCCGGCGACAGCCGGCCCCTCCGTGTCGCGATTCGTCCTCCGGGGGGACGTGTGACGCCATTCCTCGCGCGCCGGCGTCCACCCCTCATCGCCCTCGCCGCCGACTCCTTCCGACGGATCGCGAACGTGGTAGGACAACCCTTTCTCCGTCCACGCCGAGAGCGAGCGCCTCGTGAACTACCGTCACGCCTTCCACGCCGGGAACTTCGCCGACCTGGTGAAGCACGGGACCCTCCTGCGGCTTCTGGAGGCCCTGCTGTCTGATCCGGCGCCGCTGACGATCGTCGACACCCACGCCGGGGCTGGCGGCTATGACCTTGACGGAGAACTGGCCCGTCGAACGGGGGAGGCGGCCCAGGGCGTGTTCCGGCTGATGGCGGCTTCGACCGCGCCCGCGCCGTTCGACGGGCTGAAGTCGGCGGTCCGCAGGGGCAATCCTGAGGGGGGCGTACGGTTCTATCCGGGCTCGCCGAGCCTGATCGCCACCCTGCTGCGCCAGGGCGACGTCTACACGGCCTGCGAGCTGCGCGACGACGACTCCGCGCTGCTGGCCCGGACCCTTGCCGCGCAGGCCGGGGCAAGGGCGGTGCAGGCCGACGGCTTTGCCACTGCCGAACGCGCGGCGCAGCAGGCTGGACGTCTGTTCGTGCTGATCGATCCGCCGTTCGAGCGCGCCGATGACTATGAGCGGATCGCCGCGACTCTCGACGCGGTCCTGGCCACAAACCGTCGGGCCTGCGTCGCGATCTGGTTGCCGCTCAAGGATCTGGAGACCTTCGACGGCTTCCTGCGGCGGGTCGAGCCGGCCGCTCCGTCGCTGCTCGTCGCCGAGGCCCGTTTGAAGCCTCTCGCGGACCCCATGAAGATGAACGGCTGCGCGATGGTGATCGCCAATGCGCCGGCGGGTCTGGCCGTCGACCTTGAGGCGATCTGTGGCTGGGTCGTTGAGACCCTTGGGGAAACCGGCGGCAAGGCCTCCGTATGGACGACAGACGCCTGACGAAGATTTCGCAGTTGCGAACGCGGGATCCGTGTTATGTTGCGGCGCACAAATATCGCGCTCTGCCCCACGGAGACCGCCGGCATGACCAAACTCATCACCCCTGAAACCGAAAAAGCCCTGACGCTGCCCGTCGGAATGGCGTCGCCTCTGTGGCTGATGTTCGCCGGCGCCGCCGCTGCGGGCGCGGCGATGTTCTGGGCCCGGGCCTGGTTCAAGCCGACGAACCTGGAGGCGGTTCTCGCGCCGTTGCCGCAGCCCGCGCATGAGGCCGCCGAGCCGATCGTCGAGGCGGTCGAGGATGCTGTCCTGCTGGCCGTCGAGGCCCAGGACGCGACCCTCGAGGTCGCCGCCGATGCGATCGAAGCGACCGTCGAGACGACGGTGGCGCAGGTCGAAGTGGTCCTCGACGCGGTCGAGGCTGTCGCCGGGCCGATCGCTGAAGCCGCGCCGGAAGCCGTCGAGACCGTCGTCGAGGTCGCGGAAGCGGCGGCTGACAACCTGACGCGGCTGACCGGCATCGGTCCCAAGCTGGCGCAGGCGCTCGCGGAGCGCGGGGTGACCCGCTTTGCGGAGATCGCGGCCTGGACGGCCGACGACGTGGCCCGGTTCGACAAGGACATGAAGCTGATGGGCCGCATCGACCGCGAAGCCTGGATCGCCCAGGCCCGGCGGCTGGCGGCAGGCTGACCCGCGCGGAGGTCGCGCCAGGGCCGGGCGGGATCGCCCGGTCTCTGAAGTGCTCTTGAATCAAGCGGTTAGCGGCCGATTCAGCCTCTAGCGCGGCTTGAGCAGATCCTCGAGCATGCGCTCGGTCTGGTCTTCCAGCTCGCGGGCCGTTGCCGGATCGCCGCAGGAATAGACGAAGCCGTTTGCGGTCTGCCTGCGACGGCAGCGTGGGCCATCGTCCGCGTTGTCGTCTCGGCTCTCTGTGGGCGTTGCGGGCGGTCGCGTCGACGCCTCGCCCAGCATCGGGATCGAATTGAAGCCCAGTTGCGGGGACGGTCGCTCGCCCGACGTTTCGCGCGTCTGCGGGGCAGGCCTCACCGGCCTGGGAAAGGCTGGAAGATCGACGCCGACCACGCCTTGCGGCGCGCCGGCCGGTGCGGGTTGTGCGGTCGCTGCGGCAGGCGGCGTCGTCGTCGGGGAGGCTTCTCCCGCGACAAGCAGGGCGATCAGAGCGATGAGCATTGTCTGTCTCGAGGCGGAACGGTCAGGCCTTGTTCCAGACCCTTCCCACCCGCTCGCCCTTCACAAGGGGGGCTAGAGACCGAACGCCTTCAGCAGCCGGTCCGCCGCCGCCGAGGCCGGGAGCCGACCGCCCCGCACCGCAACCTCGAGGTCCGGTGCGAGGGCGGCGACGTCGGCCTGCAGGCGAAAGGCCTCCTGCAGGCGGTCGCTGACCATCGCCCACATCCAGCGCGCATTCTGCGAGGCGCGTCGCGCGACCCGCTCGCCGTTGGCGGTCATGATGTCGCGGTGCCGCTCGATCTGCTGCCAGAGCACATCCAGCCCGGCATTGTTCAGGCCCGAGGCGGTCAGCACCGGCGGCGTCCAGTCCGGCGAGGCGGGCGTCAAGATATGCAGCGCCGTGCGGTACTCCCGCGCCGACCGTTCCGCGCGGGGCGGGTCGGCGTCGGCCTTGTTGATCAGGATCAGGTCAGCGATCTCGATGAGGCCCTTCTTGATGCCCTGCAGCTCGTCACCGCCGCCCGGGATCAGCACGGCCATGAACAGGTCGACCATGTCGGCCACCACGGTCTCTGACTGGCCGACCCCGACGGTTTCGACGATCACCACGTCAAAGCCCGCGGCCTCGCAGAGCAGCATCGCCTCGCGGGTCTTGCGCGCCACGCCGCCGAGGGTGCCGCCGGACGGGGAGGGGCGGATATAGGCGTTCGGGTCGACAGCGAGCCGCTCCATCCGGGTCTTGTCGCCGAGGATCGAACCGCCGGTGCGGCTGGAGGAGGGGTCCACGGCCAGCACCGCCACCCGCAGTCCGGCGGCTGTCAGATTGCAGCCGAGCGCCTCAATGGTGGTGGACTTGCCGGCGCCCGGTACGCCGGTGATCCCCAGGCGCTGGGCCTTGCCCGTGTGGGGCATAAGCTGTTCGAGCAGGGCGCGGGCCGCTTCCTGGTGATCGGCGCGTCGGCTCTCGACCAGGGTGATCGCCCGCGCCAGAGCGGCGCGGTCGCCGGCCAGGATGCGGGCCTCAAGATCGGCGATGTCAGGAATCCGGGTCACCGGAGGGGTCTAGATGACCACCGCTGTACCGGAAACAGAAACCATCAGCATCGAGGCCTGCGGGCCGACGGTATTGTAGTCGAGATCGACGGCGATCACCGCATTGGCGCCGAGCTTCTCGGCCTCCTTGATCAGGTTCTTCATCGCGTCTTCGCGCGCCCTGGCCAGCAGGCGTTCGTAGGAGCGGGAGTGACCGCCGATGAAGTCGCGAATGGCGGCCATCAGGTCGAAGACGACATTCGCGCCGAGGATCGACTGGGCGTAGATCGCGCCCTTGTACGCCTGCACAGGGCGACCTTCGATGAACGGGGTGGTCGTGACCAGCATCCGCCTGCTCCGACAACTGTCCGACCCAGTATTAAGGCTAAACGCGGCCGGGAGCGAGGGCTCTCCTGACAGGCGACCCGTTTCGGCCAGGGTGTTGCGCCGCAGGGGAAAAGCGCGCCAACGGCCTTTGAGGTTTACGGGCTCTGGGGCAGACTGGGCGTCGGCAGGGGCGCCGGGCCCCCGGGAGACGCGTCCGCCATGGTTCTCGCGCGATCGCACCTTGATCTGCACAACATCCGCAGCAGCATCGACCGGACCAAGAAGATGTCGGACGGGGTCATCAAGATCGGCCCGTTCGGGCTCGGTCTGGACGCCCTCCTCGGTTTCGTGCCGCCGCTCGGCTCGGCCTACAGCGCCGGGGCCGGACTTGTGCTGGTGTTCGACGGGGTGCGAGCCCGGGCCGCGCCGATGGTGCTGGCCGAGATGACCCTTATCCTCGCCATCGACACCCTGACCCCGTACATCCCCAAGGCGGGCGGCGTGCTCGACGCCCTGTTCACGGGCCACAAATGGGCGGCCGACCTGCTGCTGCGCCACATGGACGAGACCATCTATTTCGAGGGCAGCCGCGAACAGGCCCAGGCCTCGTCAGAGTATCGCGACCTGATGGCCCGGGTCCGCGCCGGCAAGGAGAAGCGCCGTGTGGTGTTTCTCGGCAAGAGCCAGAAGGCCTAGATTCACTCTGGTCTAACCGCCGTCGCGCGATCTAGGCTCAGGCCGATGAGCAAGGAACGCGCCCATAGCGCCTATCGATCGGCGGAGACGCTGAAGAAGCTCTCCGACCGCGTCATCGGTTTCGGCCCCTTCGGGGTCGGGCTGGACGGTCTGCTGACCTGGATCCCCGGCGCGGGCCTGATCTACAGCGCGGGGGCGTCGATGTTCCTGCTGTGGAGCGCGGTGCGCAGCGGCGCCTCGTTTACGACCCTCGCCAAGATGGCCGGCTTTCTGGGCGTCGACATGATCCTGTCCGACCTGCCGATCCCCGGCGCGTCCGAGGTCGTCGACATGCTCTGGCAGGGCCACCTGCTGGCCGCCGCGTCGCTGCAGAAGGATATCGAGGCCCGCCACGGCGTGCCCGAGGGCATGGACTCGGTGCTGCACCGGCCCCGCCGACGTCGGACAGGGCTGGGGCTTCTGGCGACGATCATCTTCGGCGGCCTGATCTACGCGGCCTGGATCTCCGACTTCCGCGACCTGTTCAAACACGGCATGGGCTACGCCATCGTCAACGCCAGCCTGCCGGTCGGCGGCTATGTGGTCGCGCTGTGGCATGTCCTCGCGGTGGGCCTTGTCCTGATCTTCCTGGTCAGCTTGCTGCGCGCGCGGCTGCAGAAGCGGTCGACCTAGTCTCCGGCAGCGCGTCAGTCCCAAGGGCGTGCGGGCGGGGGTGCTGCCCCCCGGTTCTTCGGCCGCCAGGCCACCGGCTGTGCGATCGGCTACGCCGCCCTGTTCTTCATCAGCGACGGGAGCGTCTGTGTGACGGGTCAGACGCTGGCCGTGGACAGCGGGCTGCCGGTGATCAGCTAGATCGAGCAGAGATCAAGGCAGGGCAGGGCGGTCAGCTCGTCACGCAGCCGGGTAAGCCGTTCCCGGGCGATCGCCGATCCCGACGGCATCGTCGAGGTGATCGCATCGATCACCTTGCGACGGCCCTCCGGCGACAGACCCTGAGCGAGGCTGGCGTTGTCATCCAGGAGGGTGTCGAGCAGCAGCAGCCGGTTGGCCTCGCGGATGCCGGGATCGCCCTGGGTGATGATGATCCCGATGTAGACCATGGATATGCCGTCCCGCATTCGTCTGAGGCCCTCGAGACGGACCTGCGTCCGCTGGGCCTCCGGCAGTGCGACCCAGAAGTCGGCGGCCGGCTTGACGAGGCGAGCCATGCAGACGGCGGAGAAGCGCAGGGCAAGCGCCATCTCGTCCTGATGTTTCGCCAGGTTCTTGGTGGTCCGTTCCAGAACAAGGGCTGCTGCCTCTTCCGGGGGCGTGTTCTTGAACTCGTCCCTCCGCGATCCGATGAAGGCGAGGGCTACGTTGTACCGGTTCGAGACGTCACAACTCGCCAGCCCATCGCCCAAAGTCGCGACCGTCACCGGCCCGAGGCCGCGCGGGTCGAGCGCGACCCGCAACAGCGTCGCGTCCTCCGCGTTCGAAAGGAGCGGGGGAGGGGCGCCGAGCCCGGCCGCCTCGATACGGGCCGTCAGTCTGACCTGCGCCGCGGTCATCGCTTCCGGGGAAGTTGCGGCGGGCTCACGCGCAGCGGCGGAGCTTGCCGTGAGGCAGGCTGCCAGCGAGAAAAGGATCAGGGCGCGCGTCATCGCCCTCTCGCGTCCGAACATAATGGGAACATTACCTGCTCCGGGCCAGGATGCAAGCAAGGCCTGTATCAGGCCTGCGTGTAGCCCAGCTGCCTGTTCAGCTTCTCCAGCAGCTCAATGGCCGATTCCGCGATGACCGTGCCCGGCGGGAAGATGGCGGCGACGCCGGCGTCCTTCAGGGCCTGCCAGTCCTGCGGCGGGATCACGCCGCCGATGACCGTCATGATGTCGCCCCGGCCCTGCTTCTCGAGCTCGTCCTTGAGCTCGGGCGCCAGGGTCAGGTGGCCGGCGGCCAGCGAGCTGGCGCCGACGACATGGACGTCGTTCTCGACCGCCTGCCGGGCGGCCTCGGCCGGGGTCTGGAACAGCGGGCCGATGTCGACGTCGAAGCCGAGGTCGGCGAAGGCGGTGGCGATCACCTTCTGGCCGCGGTCGTGCCCGTCCTGGCCCATCTTGGCGATCAGGATGCGCGGGCGACGGCCGTCGGCCTGTTCGAAGGCCTCGACCATGGCCTTGGCGCGGGCGACGGTGGCGTTGGACCCGGCCTCGGACACATAGACCCCCGTGATCGATTTGATCTCAGCCCGGTGCCGGCCGAACACCTTCTCCAGAGCATAGCTGATCTCGCCGACCGTCGCCTTGGCGCGGGCGGCGTCGACGGCCAGCGCCAGCAGGTTGCCGTCGGCCCGGGCCCCGGCTTCCAGCGCGTCGAGCGCGGCGGTCGTCTCAGCTTCGTTGCGTTCAGCCTTGAGTCTTTTCAGCTTTTCGAGCTGGGCGTTACGCACCGTGGTGTTGTCGACCTTCAGCACCGGGATGTCGTCGGCGACTTCGGGCTTGTAGCGGTTGACCCCGACCAGGCTCTGCTTGCCGCTGTCGATACGGGCCTGGGTGCGGGCGGCGGCTTCCTCGATCCGCAGCTTGGGCAGGCCCTGGTTGATGGCTTTGGCCATGCCGCCCAGCGCCTCGACCTCCTCGATGTGGACCAGCGCCCGGGCGGCCAGATCGTGGGTCAGGCGTTCGACATAGTAGCTGCCGCCCCAGGGGTCGGCGACGTTGGTCGTGCCGCTTTCCATCTGCAGGAACAGCTGGGTGTTGCGGCTGATCCGGGCCGAGAAGTCGGTCGGCAGGGCCAGGGCCTCGTCCAGGCTGTTGGTGTGCAGGCTCTGGGTCTGGCCGTTGACGGCGGCCATGGCCTCCACGCAGGTGCGGGCGACGTTGTTGAACACGTCCTGGGCGGCCAGCGACCAGCCGCTGGTCTGGCTGTGGGTGCGCAGGGACAGCGAACGGTCGTCCTTCGGATCGAATTCGCGCTTCATCAGGCGGGCCCAGAGCAGGCGAGCGGCCCGCATCTTGGCCACTTCCATGAAGTAGTTCATGCCGATGGCCCAGAAGAACGACAGGCGCGGCGCGAACTGGTCGACGGTCATGCCGGCGGCGACGCCGGCGCGCACGTACTCGATCCCGTCGGCCAGGGTGTAGGCCAGCTCCAGGTCGGCCGTCGCTCCGGCCTCCTGCATGTGATAGCCGCTGATCGAGATCGAGTTGAACTTCGGCATCTTGCTCGAAGTATATGAAAAGATGTCGGAAATGATCCGCATCGAGGGCAGGGGCGGATAGATGTAGGTGTTCCGCACCATGAACTCTTTGAGGATGTCGTTCTGGATCGTGCCGGACAGCTTCTCCGGGGGCACGCCCTGTTCCTCGGCGGCGACGATGTAGAGGGCCAGGATCGGCAGCACGGCGCCGTTCATGGTCATCGACACGCTCATCTTGTCGAGCGGGATGCCGTCGAACAGGGTCCGCATGTCCAGGATGCTGTCGATGGCGACGCCCGCCATGCCGACGTCGCCCTTCACCCGTTCATGGTCGCTGTCGTAGCCGCGGTGGGTCGCCAGGTCGAAGGCCACCGACAGGCCCATCTGACCGGCCGCCAGATTGCGGCGGTAAAAGGCGTTGGAGTCCTCGGCGGTCGAGAAGCCGGCGTACTGCCGCACCGTCCAGGGGTTGGTGACGTACATCGTCGGGTACGGGCCACGGCCGAACGGCGCCAGGCCCGGGTAGCCGTCCAGGAAGTCGAGGCCCGCGACGTCGGCGGGGCCGTAGGCGGGCGCGACGGCCACGCCTTCCGGCGTCTGCCACACCGGGCCGTCCGACGGCGGGGCGGCGAGGTCGCCGGGCGCGAAGGCGAGATCCGCGAAGTTCGGGAAGGTCGTGGTCATGGCTCAGGCCTCCTCGAACGCGGCGGCGAAACGGATGGGCGGCAGGGGCGGGCAGGTCGAGTCCGGTCCGGGCAGACGCGGATCGGGACCGTCGACCGCAAAGGCGGCTGGGTCGACGACGGCGACCTCCGGAGCCTTGTCCTGGGCGTTCGGGAACACCGTGACCCCGAGAATCTTGCGTGACTTGTCGGCATAGGCGGCGGCCTGGGCGTCCCGGGTGGCGCTCACCGCAGTGGCGACCAGGCCGGCTTCGAGCGCCTTGACGATACCGCCGGCCGACTCGATGGCCTGGAAGCCGGTCCAGGCGGCGCGGGCGATCTGATCGGTGAGGGTGTCCAGGTACCAGGCCCCGCCGGCCGGATCGGCGACACGACCGAGGTGGCTCTCTTCCATCAGCACCAGCTGGGTGTTGCGGGCCTGACGACGGCCGAAGGCGGTGGGCAGGCCGATGGCGTCGGTGAAGGCGCCCAGCACGATGGCGTCGGCGCCGCCCAGGGCGCCGGCGACCCCGGCGCTGGTCAGCCGCAGCAGGTTGGTCCAGGCGTCCGCCCGGGTCAGCATGCGCTGGGAGGAGCGCGCCTCGACCACCGCCGGGACGTCGACGCCGCAGGCCTGGGTGATCCGCGACCACAGGGCGCGAGCCGCGCGCACCTTGGCGATGCCGGTGAAATACTCGCCGTCGAGGCTGACGCCCAGGGTGATGCGGCGGAAGGCCTCGTCCATCGGCAAGCCGGCGCGAACCAGCGCCCTGGCGTAGGCGACGGCCGAGGCGGCCATCAGGGCCAGCTCCTCGGTGTTCGATCCGCCGGCTTCATGCGCGGCGCGGCCGCTGGCCAGGAACAGCGAGGCCTTGGCGTAGGTCGCCGAGAGACGCGCGCCGACCGTGGCGGCCGAGACGATGTGGCTCTCGATCGGGCCGGGGCTGGCGCCGGTCGCGGCGAAGGTCGTCAGCGGGTCCATGTGGAAGGCGAGGGGTGCGTTGGGCGCGGCCTTGGCCAGGGTCCCCAGCCAGTCTGCCGCCTTCGGTCCGAGATAACCGGCGTCCAGCGCCACCGGGGCGAGGTCCAGCAGCACGCCGTCGAGCGCTTGACCGAGGTCGGCGGCCGAGCCGACCGCGACGCCGGTCAGGCCGGCGGGGTCGATCGCCAGCAGCAGTGAGGCGGCGCCGCCCTCAAGGTCCTTCAGGGCCTCGGCGCCGGTCTGTTTGCGGTCGGGATGGGCGAGCCGCATGCGCAGGTCCCAGGGCCGGTCGGCGTCGCGGGCGCGCAGGTCGCGCACCACGTCCGGCGCGCTCTCGGCTGTATAGAGCGGCTCGATGGCGAGACCGTCCGGGGTCTTGCGCACGAGGGCGTCCTCGAAGGTCTCACCCTTCAGGGTCTTCTCGACGAGGCGCAGCCAGTCCTCACGGGCGGGTGGCGCGAAGTCGTCGGCCAGCGGCAGAATCGTCCCGGACAAGCGTGGCGTCTCCCAAGTGCGATGCAGCAATCGCTGCGGGTGATGCGCCCCTGCCGTTAGGTGCGTCAAGCGTCGGCGCCGGGATTTGCCTTCCGCCGGGGGAGGCCATTTAGCGCTTGCGATCATCAAACGGCCGTTTTACTTACAGCGTATATTCATAGACGGAGCGCTTCCCGCCATGGCCCTGCCGCCGATCCTTCGTGACCGCCTTCGCCTGCCGGTCATCGCCTCGCCGCTGTTCATCATCTCCGGTCCCGACCTGGTCATCGCCCAGTGCAAGGCCGGCATCGTCGGTTCCTTCCCCTCGCTGAACGCCCGGCCGATCAGTCAGCTCGACGAATGGCTGGCCCGCATCACCGAGGAGCTGGCCGCCTGGGACCGCGCCAACCCGGATACGCCCTCGGCCCCGTTCGCGGTGAACCAGATCGTCCACAGGACCAACAACCGGCTCGAGGAAGACCTGGCCCTCTGCGAGAAGTACAAGGCCCCGATCGTCATCACCTCGCTGGGCGCCCGTGAGGAGCTGAACCAGGCCGTTCACGGCTGGGGCGGCATCACCCTGCACGACGTCATCAACGACAACCACGCCCACAAGGCGATCGAGAAGGGCGCCGATGGCCTGATTCCGGTTGCGGCCGGAGCCGGCGGGCATGCCGGGGCGCTGTCGCCGTTCGCGCTGATCCAGGAGATCCGCCAGTGGTTCGACGGCCCGGTGGCGCTGTCGGGCTCCATCGCCAGCGGCAAGGCCATCCTCGCGGCCCAGGCCATGGGCGCAGACCTGGCCTATATCGGCTCCGCGTTCATCGCCACGAAGGAAGCCAACGCCGTCCAGGGCTACAAGGACATGATCGTCGAGAGTTCGGGCGAGGATATCGTCTATTCGAACCTGTTCACCGGCGTGCACGGCAACTACCTGCGTCCGTCCATCATCCGGGCGGGCATGGACCCGGACAACCTGCCGGTCAGCGACCCCTCGAAGATGAACTTCGGCTCGGGCGGCAACCAGGAAGCCAAGGCGTGGAAGGACATCTGGGGCTGCGGCCAGGGCATCGGCGCGATCGACGCCGTCCTGAGCGCCGGCGACCTGGTCGCCAAGTTCGCCAGTGAGTACGAGGCCGCCAAGGCGGAGCTCGCCGGCAAGACCGCCCTGACCTCGGGCGCGAAGCTGGCCTTCGCGGGCTAGCCAGCGACACTAACGCACGGGCTTTCGCCGCCGGAGTTGAGCCTTTCCAGAGGCTTGGCTCCGGCGGTTTCGATTCGATCCCCCTGCGTCGCAAGGCGGCCATCCTTGGCGTGACGCACGACAGGGAGATCGACGCATGTCCGACGACGCCACACCCCGCCTCGGGCTGCCCTATCTGGCGGCCGGTCAGGCGCAGAAGCACGTGACCCTCAACGAGGCTCTGAGCCGGCTCGACGGTCTGGTCCAGACGGTGGTCGCCAGCCGCGTCGTCGCCGCCCAACCGGTCGACCCGGTCGAGGGCGCGCTCTACATCCTGCCTGATGGCGCCACCGGCGAGGCCTGGGTCGGCGAGGCCGTCGGTACGCTGATGCGCTTCGAGGCCGGCGGCTGGCGCCCCCTCGCGGTGGTTGACGGCTGCCTGGCCTGGCTGCTGG
This sequence comes from Verrucomicrobiales bacterium, assembly GCA_027483345.1. Taxonomy (GTDB): domain Bacteria; phylum Verrucomicrobiota; class Verrucomicrobiia; order Limisphaerales; family UBA9464; genus SXXZ01. The sequence goes on from JAIXUV010000337.1 coordinate 41,631, forward strand.
ACGAAGGGCTCCTGCTGGTCCGGGTGGAGGCGGGCTGGATACCCGCCACGCCTGACGTCGATCTGCAGAACGTGCCGTTTCTCGGCCTCGGTACGACGGCCGATGCGGCCAACCCGTTGGCTGTCCGGGTGAACGGCGCCCTGCTCACCGCGCGGCCGGTGGTCGACGGCGGCGACGGGGATCTGCGGCTGACGATGAACAAGGAAGCGGCCGGCGATACAGCCACCCTGCTGTTCCAGGCGGGCTTTTCCGGCCGCGCCGAGGTCGGCCTGGCAGGCGACGAGGACTTCAGCATCAAGGTCTCGCCCGACGGCGCGGACTGGACCCGGGCGCTCGCCATCGACCGTTCGACCGGCCAGGCGACCTTCGCCCGCGCGCCGACGCGGCCGCAGGAGGTCGCCGTCTTCACCGGCGACGGCGTCTACGCCGTTCCCGACTGGGCGCGACGCCTCGTCCTCGTCGCGATCGGCGGGGGCGGGGGCGGCGGCGCGGGGGCCACCGGAACCAGCAGCGTCAACCGATCCGGCGGCGCCGGCGGCGGCGGCGGCGGGATTATCCGGGAGGTCATCGACGTCGATGAACTCGCCAGCGGCTCCCTGACCGTGGTGGTCGGGGCCGGCGGCGCAGCCGGAGCGAGCGTCACCGGCGTCAACGCTGGCGGCGCCGGCGGGGCAGGGACCGACAGCAGCGTGGCCTGCGAGGCGGTGGTCCTGGTCGTCGCGGGGGGCGGCTCCGGCGGGGCCGGCGGCACAACCAGCAACAGTAACGGCGGCGCCGGCGGCTTCGGCGCCACGCCGGGCAATGCGGGCGGCAATGGCGGCACGTCCAGCAACGCCCTGGCCGGCGGGGAGCAGACCTGCGGCCTGGGGCCGGGCGGCGGGGGCGGCGCCGGCGGGCTGAACACTGCCTCCGCCACCACATCGGGACGCGAAGGGGGCCACGGCGCCCTGGCCGGACGCCGGGCGGCCCGTGGCGCAGGCGGGACCGCCGGCGGGGCCGGATCGGCCGGGGCGCCGAAGGCGTGGCAGCGCGGATGCGGGGCCGGGGGAGGCGGGGGCGGCGGCATTGCCTCGACAAACGGCGGCGCGGGCGGCGCGGGAGGCGCGCCCGGCGGCGGGGGCGGCGGCGGCGGCGCCAGTCGGGACAGCCTCACCTCGGGCGCGGGCGGCCCAGGCGCGCGCGGCGAGGTCTGGATCATCGCGGTCGGCTGAAGGACGGGAGACAAACATGGACATCACCACCAACACCGCCGGCCTGGCCGGACGCGCGCCGGCCTGGAGGTTCGGCGACCGGGCGCCCCGCCGCGAGGGGTGACTTGGCGGGCGGCCCATCCGCACTAGGTTGCTCTCGGAGAATGGAGAGACCCATGGCCCGCTGGATCGCCGCCTACACCGCTGCCGGCCTCGTGTTCGCGGGCCTCGACGCCCTGTGGCTGGCGGTGCTCGCGGTGGAGATGTACCAGGCCTCGTTCGGCGACATGCTGCTCGAGACGCCCAACATGACCGCCGCGGTGATCTTCTACGGCCTTTATCTGCTGGGCATCGTGTTCTTCGTCGTGAAGCCGGGTCTGACGTCCGGATCCTGGAAGACGGTGCTGGTCCACGGCCTGCTGTTCGGCCTGATCGCCTACGCCACCTACGACCTGACCAACCTGGCCACCCTGAAGGGCTTCCCGGCCAATGTGGTGTTGCCGGACCTCGCCTGGGGCATGTTCGTGACGACCGTCGCGGGCTTTGCCGGCTGGGTGGCCGGCCGACGCTTCAGCTGAACAGGTCGGGCCGCCCGGCCGTAGTCGTCGACCTGGCGCTCGCAGGTCTCGCCGTCCGGGCCCGTCAGCCCGACCGGATGCAGGTCCATCCAGCCCGAATGGAGCGTGCGGTCGGGCATGTCCGCCGGTGGCGCCCCGCCACGCTTGCGAAGCCTTGTCATGCCGGACTCGAGGGTCCGATTCGAGGGCTGCCCCAAGTCGCCGGCGGCGGGCGGGCCCTGAAACGCAACAGCCCCGGGCGCGGTGCGCTCGGGGCTGTGTCGTGGTTCGAAGGTGGTGCCGCCGGGCAGGATTGAACTGCCGACCTCAGCCTTACCAAGGATGCGCTCTACCACTGAGCTACGGCGGCGAAAGGCGAGGCGCGCCTGATAGCGAAAGTCGGGGGACGG
>JAIXUV010000274.1 GCA_027483345.1 Verrucomicrobiales bacterium
ATCGTGTGGGCGGAAGGCAGGGCGATGTCCGCGATCGCCTCGAAGGTGGGAACGGAATCCGAGAACAGCGGGAATTCCGGTCCGGGGATGATTCCGTGGCGATTCATGGGCGACGGCTGGGCTCAGGATTGGGACACGGATTTCACGGAGGGCTCCACTCCTGTCACGTGCGCTGTCCGTTGTTTGTTGTCCGTTGAGTCGCCCACGTACCCGGGAGGTGCCGCCGTCCACGACATCGCACGATTCAATCGACAATGGTCCAACGCCGGACGGGCGTACGGTTTCAGGAATGCTTCAAGAACTCTCACCGAAAGGTCTTTCGAAGATCGATGAGGACATGGTCTGACGTGTCGACCCGGATCATGCCTTGGCGCGGAAACTCAAGATCGAGAATCACATAGAAGGTGAGGGACATGGTCGCCGCAAGGACCACAATCGGGATCCAGTTTCGTATCCTGGTTGCGCAGGTGACGTAGCCGACAAGCAGGGAACTGACGAGATTCAAGGCTGCAAGCAGCAGGAAGATAACACGTGGCGGATGATTCTCCGACGCCATCGCCCTTTTCGTGGTGATGTCGATCATCTCATTCAATGCGGGCAATAGGATCTTCGCTGCATTTCCAGAGGCATCCTTCTGGCACGCAGATACCGCCGTCGCCCAGATCTGCGCCTGCAGAGCCTCCACTTCCGATTTGAGCGCTTGAGCCGCGGCGACATCCTCGCGTTGGCGATAGTTCTCAATCCGGTCGTCGAGGTAACGTTGAAACAATTGCCGCATTTCAGGCCGCGCGGCACCTGGAAGCAGGTCGATCCGCAGGTAGGCCGTTCCGATCGCGCTGACTTCCTCGGTGATCAGGTGTCGTCGGACTTCGAATTTTGATGCGGCGCCCGAGAACGTGAACGCCAACAGCAAGCCGAGCACGCTGAACACCGCGGCTTCGGCCGGGCCGGCTCCCATTGAGGCGCCGTCCGGATCACGCATCAGTCGGTTCCTGCCGACGTATCGGCCGGCCTCAAAGAGCATCAGCATGCCGGCGAAAAGACCGACCGCGGAGAGGGTTGCTATTGATGTCAGAGTCATGCTTGAACGTCCCGTCTTCCGGACGGACTCAGTAGCGGTCATCCCTTCCACTTTTTTCGCATGGCGTTCAATCCCGCAGGGACATGGCCGCGGATTGTCACAGCGCGTGCGGCGCGCCCCGTTGAACAAGGAAGTCCGGGTGCCATTTCAAAGGCCGCATTGGCAGACCGGGGTGCTGTTGTTCTAGGAAGGCGACACCTCCAGCTCCCGCCGCCGGCTGGCTTGGCGAGAGAGACACGGATTCCACGGAGGAGTTCTCCCGCGGAGAGGCAGAGGCGCAGAGGGTCAGCGGTTCCCGCGCCCCGCCGGGGTTGCAGCACCGGCCTTCTCGTTCCTGATCTGTTCGGCCGTCTGGATCGCCTCGACCGTCCGGACCAGGTTCTTGATGGCCTTCTTCCGATCCGCAGAGAACAGGGAGCGGACCAGGATGACCTGGGTTTCTTTCTCGTCGGTGGACAGTGTCACCGCGACGCCGGAACTCTTCCAAATCCGGGTGGGGCCTTCCGGGTTGGACATCCGGGGAGTCCCAAAGGCCTGGCCGAGAAAAGAGTCGAGACCGGCTGAAGCCGTCGTGGGCGCGTCGATGACGATGCCCATTTCATCGCGTCGATATCGCCAGCCGGATTTCGGGAGGGAAGGCGGCAGGGTCACCGCCGCCGGTTGGGCCCCGTACTCGGTCGCCTCCTGCAGGATGAAGGCTCCGAGGTCGCCGCGACCCCGCCGGGAGCCGTCGGTGGCGCAACCGGATAGGAACAGGGTGAGAGCCACCAGGCCTGTTGACGCGAAGAGTCTCTTCATCGGTTGACGAACCTTCCGGCGAATGGAGCCACACCTCCACTACCCAGTACACCTCCCGAAACCCGACGTCGCTCTGACCTCCCTGCTCTTCGCGCCGATTCCCCTCTTCCGAACTGAAAACTGAAAACTGAACACTTGAAACTCCCCTCCCCTTCCTTGGCACCGTCGACCGGGACCGAAAGGGGGTCCTGATACCCGATTCGAGAACCCAAAGGGATCCGGACGGAAGTTTTCCTTGCTGCCCATGCGGAGCGCTTGGGAACGTGCAAGCCCATGAAGTACATCTTCGTCACGGGCGGCGTCGTGAGTTCCCTCGGCAAGGGGCTCACCGCGGCGGCGCTCGGAACCCTCCTGGAGAACCGGGGCCTCACGGTCGCCCTCCAGAAGTTCGATCCCTATCTGAATGTCGACCCGGGCACGATGAGCCCGTACCAGCACGGCGAAGTCTATGTCCTCGACGACGGCGCCGAGACCGACCTCGACCTCGGCCACTACGAGCGGTTCACCAACACCCATCTCAGCCGCGCCAACGCCACCACCAGCGGCCAGGTGTACGAGCAGGTGCTCAAGAACGAGCGCGACGGCGTGTACCTCGGCAAGACGGTCCAGGTCATCCCGCACGTCACCGACGAGATCCAGCGCCGCATCACGGACCTCGCGGAGAAGTCCGGCGCGGACATCCTGATCACCGAGATCGGCGGCACGGTGGGCGACATCGAGGGCCTGCCGTTCCTCGAGGCGATCCGCGAGTTCGCCCATGAGGCCGGGCCGGGCAACGTCTGCTTCATCCACGTCACCTACGTGCCCTTCATCAAGGCGGCGGGCGAACTGAAGACGAAGCCCACCCAGCAGAGCGTCGCCAAGCTGCGCGAGATCGGCATCGCCCCGCACATCCTCGTGGCCCGCTGCGAGCAGCCGCTGGGCAAGGACGTCCGGAGCAAGCTCTCGATGTTCTGCAACGTCCCGTTCGATGCGGTGATCGAGGAGAAGGACGTGGACCACACGATCTACGAGGTCCCGCTGATGCTGCAGCGGGAGCGGATGGACGACCTGGTCTGCCGCACGCTCCAGCTGACGCTGCCGCCGGCGAACATGGCCCACTGGCAGGACATCATCCGCAAGATGATCGCCCCGCAGCACCGCGTGCGGATCGGCGTCGTCGGCAAGTACATCGAGCTGCAGGACGCCTACAAGTCGGTGTACGAGTCCCTGAAGCACGCCGGCGCGGCGAACGACTGCGGCGTGCAGATCGAGCAGATCGATGCGGAGCAGCTGGAGAACGACGATCCGACGAAGAAGCTGAAGGAGCTGGGCGGGATCCTGGTGCCGGGCGGCTTCGGCGACCGCGGCATCGAGGGCAAGATCAAGGCGGCCCGCTTCGCGCGCGAGAAGGGCGTGCCCTACCTCGGCCTGTGCCTCGGGATGCAGATCGCCACGATCGAGTTCGCCCGGAACGTCCTGGGACTGCAGGGCGCGAACTCGACCGAGTTCGACCTGCACACGGTCCACCCCGTGATCCACCTGCAGGAGACGCAGCGCCATGTGAAGCGCAAGGGCGGCTCGATGCGGCTGGGTTCGCAGGAGTGCCTGCTGGAGCCGGGCTCGCTGGCGCACCGCCTGTACGGCAAGCCGAGCGTGATGGAACGCCATCGCCACCGGTACGAGTTCAACAACGAGTACCGCGAGCAGTTCGAGAAGGCCGGGTTCGTCATCAGCGGCACCACGCCGGACGACCAGCTGGTGGAGATGATCGAGATCCCGTCGCATCCGTTCTTCATCGCGACCCAGTCGCACCCGGAGTTCCTGAGCAAGCCGAACCGCCCGCATCCGCTGTTCGCCGGGTTCATCCGGGCGGCCCACGAGCGCATGCATCACAAGCCGATCTGAGCGATTCGGTTGGGGCGA
>JAIXUV010000307.1 GCA_027483345.1 Verrucomicrobiales bacterium
AGTATCCGACCATGTGGCTGGTGGACCGAAAGGGGATCCTGCGAGACCTCGACGCGCATCCCGGCATGGCCAAGAAGGTCGAGGACCTGCTCGCCGAGAAGCTCTGACCCGGAGATCCGCTACGCCAGGATCGGCCGGACGACGTTCCCCGCCACGTCGGTGAGACGGAAGTCGCGGCCGGCGTGGCGGTAGGTGAGGCGTTCGTGGTCCAGCCCCATCAGGTGCAGGATGGTGGCGTGGAAGTCGTGGACGTGGACGCCGTCCTTCGCCACGCGGATGCCGTGTTCGTCGGATTCCCCGTACACCGTTCCCGGCCGTATGCCGGCGCCGGCCAGCCAGCTGGAGAAGACCCAATGGTGGTGTTCCCGGCCCTTGGCGTCCGCGGCGGCGTTGAACGGTGTCCTTCCGAACTCCGTGGTCCACACCACCAGCGTGTCCTCCAGCATCCCGCGGCGCTTCAGGTCCCGGAGCAGTCCCGCGATCGGCCGGTCGACGTTCCGCGCCAGCGGGGTGTGGGTCAGCATGTCGCCATGGGCGTCCCAGTTGTCGGAGGATCCCACGTCGATCAGCTCGACGAACCGCACCCCGCGCTCGGCCAGCCTGCGGGCCACGAGGCACTGCCAGGCGAAACCCTGCGTGCTCCCGCGCTGCAGACCGTACATCTCCAGCGTCGCGTCGCTCTCCTTCGAGAGGTCGAACAGCTCGGGCATCTCCATCTGCATGCCGAACGCGGTCTCGAAGGAGCGCATCCGCGCCTGGAGCAGCGGATCGGAATCCCGCGGCGCCAGGTGTGTCCGGTTCATCTCGGCCATCGCCTCCAGCTCCATCCGCTGGAGTTCCTCCGAGGCCGAACGCCGGCGCAGGTTCGCCACCGGCTCGGCCCCCGGCATCACGAGGGTTCCCTGGTGCGATCCCGGCAGGAAGTCGCTCCCCCAGACCTGGCTGCCCGCGTACGGCGACTTCGGCGCGATCACCACGAACGACGGGAGGTTCCGGTTCTCCGAGCCGAGTCCGTAGCTTACCCAGGAGCCGATGCTCGGACGCGCGAACGTGAACGAGCCGGTGTGGATGCCCAGCGTCGCCTCGTAGTGGTTCGTGTGGTCCGAGGTCATCGACCGGATCAGGCAGAGGTCGTCCACGCAGCCCGCCATGTGGGGGAACAGCGAGCTGACCTCCGTCCCGCACCGCCCATGGCGTGCGAACTCCCACTGCGGCCGCTTCACGAACATCCGGAAGTCGCCCTTCCGGCCCTGGAACTCGTCCACCGAAACGGTCTTGCCCGCGTCCGCGAACAGCCGCGGCTTCGGATCCCACGCGTCCACGTGCGACACGCCGCCGCTCATGTAGAGGAAGATCACCCGCTTCGCCTTCGGCGTGTGGTGCGCGGCCTGCGGTTGCAGCGGATCGCGCGGACCGTCCTCGGCCAGCAGCTGCGAGACGACGCCGGGGAACAGCGACGATCCGGCGACGAGGGAGCGGACGAACGAACGGCGTCCCGGATCGAAGGCCCTGTGGTTGCGTGTCATTTCCCGGTGTCTCCCCTTCTCAGTCCACGGTGAGGAACTCGTTCGCGCCGTACAGCACCCGGGCCCAGGCGGCGAGGGCTTCCCGTGCGGGTTCCGGGGTTCCTGCGGCTAGCCGCCGACGGTAGCCGTCCATGAACGCCGCCGCCCGCCGCGCCTCGTCGTCCGTCGGATCCCGTCCCAGGACCGCACGGAAGAGGCCCACCAACGGGTCGCCGTTCGCCACGTGAATCCGTGCAGCGAGGGCGGCGGCGTTGTCGTGGACGAACGGGTCGTTCAGGAAGAACAGCGCCTGCGTGGGAACCGTGCTGGTCCGCCGCTCCGGCGTGCTGCCGTTCGGGTCCGCCCCGTCGAACAGGGCGAGGAACCCATGTCGCCGGATCCGCTGCGTCATCAGGTAGAGGCTCCGCCGCGTGTGATCGTACTGGCCGAGATACGGTCCGTGCTGGGTGTAGCCCCAGGTCGTCGGCGACGGGAACGGATGCCCCGTGCCCGGGCTCTCGTCGAGGCGTCCCGCGGTCAGCAGCAGCGCGTCGCGGACCTCCTCCGCGGTCAGGCGACGACGCGGGAACGGGGAGAAGCTCTCCGCGGCGGCCACCGCCACGAACGTGGGCGCGGACTCCGGCCCGGCCGGCGCGCAGGCGGGGCATTCCGGACCCGATGACGGGGACGGTGCGGCTTCCGACCCGGAGGTCGCCGCGCTGCGCTGACGGTAGGTCGCGCTGTTCACGATCAGCCGGTGCAGCGCCTTCATGGACCAGCCGTTCCGCCGGAACTCCGTCGCCAGGTGGTCGAGCAGTTCCGGGTGGCTCGGCCGCTGTCCGCGCGTCCCGAAGTCGTTCGGCGTCCGCACGAGGCCGGTCCCGAAGTGGCCGAGCCACAGCCGATTCGCCATGACCCGGGCGGTGAGCGGATTCGCCGGCGAGGCGAGCCATTCGGCCAGCTCGCGGCGTCCGCTGCCACGGAGTCCCTCCGGCAGCGCCCCGCCGCCGGCCGCCGGCAGCAACGAGCGGGGAGTGGTCCCACCCGGACGGTCCGGTTCGCCCCGCAGTTGGATGCGGGCGTCCCGCGGCGTGCCCTCGGTGACGGCGTAGGCCATCGGGAACGGTCCGTCGACCAGCAGGCGCTCCATCTCCTGTCTCAGCTCCGTCGCCTCGCGATCGAAGTCCGCCATGCGTCCCCGCATCGCGGCGACCTTGCGTCGGCGCTCCTCCCGGACACCGGCGGATTCCGTGGCGGCCACGGTCGTCACGGATGGCAGCGGCGTGGGACGTACGAAGAAGTTGTCCACGTCGATGACCGGCCGGACGCCGCCGCGATGCCCGTAGCTGTCGATGAAGGTGTAGTCGATCCGGCCGTCCCAGCCCTCGGCGAAGCGCCCGTCGAAACGACGTTCCCCGCCTGCCGGGAACGCGGTCAGGGTGCCGTGCCAGGTCCGGGCTTTCAGGTCCAGGGCGACGCGGACCTGGTACCAGGTCCCCACCGCGATCGGACCCACCGCGTCGCGGGCGTCACCGCTGCGGCGGAAGAACTCCCGGCCGTTGAAGAACAGCTCCACCGCCGGTGAAGGCCCGGGTCCGTGCCCAATGTGGAACCGCCAGGAGCCGTCGCCGCCGGCCGCCACGTCCGTCGCCCGGAAGTCGAAGCCGACGTGGATCTCCGGAGCCGATTCGGCGGTCCAGAGCCTGGGCAGCGTGCGTCCGAAGCCGTCGTACACGCCGAGGTTGCCGAGATGCAGTCCGCGTTCCCCGACGGGGGCCACGTCCGTGAACGGGCTCTGGGACGAAGCCTGGATTCGGACCGCGGCGTTCGGCCCGGGACTCCACGGCGCCGAGGGCGGCTCGCCGTCCGTGCCGAGTTCGAAGCCGCCGTCGTCCTCGGTGAGCGTGGCCAGTTCCCGACGCGTTGCGGCCGGGTCGGGCCGTGCGGCGAGGTCGGGG
>JAIXUV010000267.1 GCA_027483345.1 Verrucomicrobiales bacterium
AGGAACTGGGCCGCACCGACGACTACGCGGAGCCGCCGAGCCTGACCGGCGGCGGGAAGGGTCCGCTCGACTTCATCACGCTGTGGCTCTCGCGGGTCCGTTGGCAGTGGGCGTTCCCCCTGCTGATCGGGGTGGTGGTCGTGGCCGCGTGCGTCGCGGGCTACCGCGCCTGGAGCTCCGGTCGCACCGCCACCGGCAACCCCACGGTCCTGCCCGCCGGAAGCGGACTCTACCAGCCCTCGAAACCCGCACCGGGCTCCGTCCTCCCTCTCCCCACCAACCCGGCCCCGTCCCGCGTCCGCTGACACCGGGTCCGGCCACGAAAAAGGGGCGGGCCCCGTGAGGCACACCCCTTTGCACTGCAGCCGTTCCGGACTCAGGCCTCGAGCTTCGTCCAGGCGGCGTTCGCCTTCGACGACGCCACCACCGCCTCGATGAAGGCCATGCCGCGGACGCCGTCCTCGATCTTCGGGAAGTCGTTCGCCGGATGGTCCTTCGCGAGCTTCTCACCCGCCTGACGGGCGCGGATCGCCGTGGCGAAGTTCTTGTAGATGTTGGCGAACGCCTCGAGGTAGCCCTCGGGATGCGCCGGCGGCGTCCGGCCCGCGGCCTTGGCCGCGTCGCTCAGGTAGCCGTTCGCCGTGCGGTACACCTGCATCGGCTGGTCAGGCCACTTCACCAGCAGGGTGTTCGGCTCCTTCTGGTGCCACTCGAGGCCGCCCAGCTCGCCGTACACGCGCAGGTTCAGGTTGTTCTCCTCGCCCACGCTGATCTGCGAGCTGTGGAGCACGCCCTTCGCTCCGCCCTTGAAACGCAGCAGCACGTTGCCGTCGTCATCGAGCTTGCGGCCCTTCACGAAGGCCGTGATGTCCGCGGCCAGCTCGCTGATCTGCAGCCCGGTCACGTACTCGGCCAGGTTCTCGGCATGGGTGCCGATGTCGCCGATGCACCCGGCGGCGCCGGAACGCTTCGGGTCGGTGCGCCAGGAAGCCTGCTTCTGGCCCGAGGCCTCGATCCGGGTGGCCAGCCAGCCCTGCGGATACTCGACCACCACCTTGCGGATCTTCCCCAGCTTGCCGCTGGCGACCAGGTGGCGCGCCTCCTTCACCAGCGGATAGCCGGTGTAGTTGTGCGTCAGCCCGTAGAGCAGGCCCGACTTCTTCACCAGCTTCTGCAGCTCCTTCGCCTCGGCGAGGTTGAAGGTCGCGGGCTTGTCGCTCAGGACGTGGAAGCCGTGCTCCAGCGCCATCTTCGCCGGCGGGAAATGGACGTGGTTCGGCGTGACGATCGCGATGAAGTCGATGCGCTGGTCGGCCGGGAGCTTCGCCTCGGTCTCGATCATCTCGGCGAACGAGCCGTAGCAGCGGCTCGCCGGGAGGAAGAGGTCCGCGCCGCTCGCCTTGGACTTCTCGGGGTCGGAGGAGAACGCGCCCGCGGCCAGCTCGATCTGGCCGTCGATGTTCGCCGCGATGCGGTGGACCGCGCCGATGAAGGCGCCGCGGCCGCCGCCGACCATTCCGTAACGGATCTTTCTGCTCATGATGGTGGATGTGTGTGTTTGGACCTGTGCGAAAAAGGGGACGCGGCACTTTCGCCGCGCCCGGAGCGTCGAGTCAACGTCCCCGCCGTCACCACTTCAGCGACTGGAGCCGACGCGAGACCTCCTCGGCGTTGGCCCGGCTGTTGAAGGCGCTCACCCGGAACCAGCCCTCGCCGTTGCTGCCGAACCCGCTGCCCGGCGTGATCACCACGTTTGCCTCGCCGAGGATCCGGTCGAAGGCCTGCCAGCTGGTGAAGCCCTTCGGCGCGCTCACCCAGATGTACGGCGCGTTCACCCCGCCGAAGACCGTGTGCCCCGCCGCCTTCGCGCCGGCCACCAGCAGCTTCGCGTTGCCCATGTAGTGCTCCACCAACGCCTTCACCTGCGCCTTCCCCTCCGGCGTGTACAACGCCGCGGCCGCCCGCTGCACGATGTAGGACACGCCGTTGAACTTCGTGGTCATCCGACGCGACCAAAACGGATGCAGCGGCCGCTTCTCGCCGGACTTCGTCGAGGCCATCAGGCTCTTCGGAACCACCGTGAACGCGCAACGCACCCCGGTGAACCCGCCGTTCTTCGAGAAGCTCCGGAACTCGATCGCACACTCGCGCGCACCCGGGATCTCGTAGATCGAACGCGGCACCGTCGGGTCGTCGATGTACGCCTCGTAAGCGGCGTCGAAGAGGAGGATCGCGTTGTGCGCCAACGCGTACTTCACCCACGCCTCCAGCTGCGCCCGCGACGCCGTGGCGCCGGTCGGGTTGTTCGGCGAACAGAGGTAGATGACGTCCACCGGCTCCTTCGGCGGTTCCGGCACGAAGCCGTTCTGCGCCGTGCACGGCAGGTAGTGGATGCCCGCATACGCGCCGGTCGCGTCCGCGTCGCCCGTGTGGCCGGCCATGACGTTCGTGTCCACGTACACCGGGTACACGGGGTCGGTGATCGCCAGGCGGTTGGCGTCGCCCAGGATGTCCAGGATCGCGCCACAGTCGCACTTCGAGCCGTCGCTCACGAAGATCTCGTCGTCCGCCACCTCGATGCCGCGGGACCGGAAGTCGTTCTCGGCGATCGCCGCACGGAGCCACTCGTAGCCCTGCTCCGGACCGTATCCCTTGAAGGTGGATCGGACCGCCATCTCGTCGACCGCCTGGTGCATCGCGGTCACCACCGCCTGGGGCAGCGGTTCGGTCACGTCGCCGATGCCGCACCGGATGAGCCGCTTCGCGGCCTCGGGGTTGGCGTCGGTGAAGGCCTTCACCCGACGTCCGATCTCGGGGAACAGGTAGCCGGCCTTGAGCTTGAGGTAGTTTTCGTTGAGCAATGCCATGAGTGGGATCCCGGCCGCGCCGGAAGCCCCGGACGATAGGGAAGCGCCCGTCCCTCACGCAAGCCGCCCCAACGACGGGCCCCGTGCTGCGGGAATCACGCAAAACCGCCAAGCCGCGAGCTGGCAGCCACAGACAACGAACGCCTTCCTCCGTGCCCTCAGTGTCTCTGTGGCCAATTCCCACCCGCTGTCGTGAACCCTTCCCGTCACCTTGCGGCTTGGCGTCTTCGCGTGAGTCCTCTCGGGGTGGTCAACTCACCGCCTCAGCCAATCCCGGTCGAAACGCGTGTGGCGGATCGTCTCCAGTCCGCCGGCCGACTCGCTCCAGGTGGCGTGGATACGGCCGTCGCGGGCCTCGACGACGCTCGGGTATCCGAAGGATCCCTTCCCCTCTTCCGCCCGCGCCACGTTCCGCCGCCAACGCCAGCTGCGCCCCTCGTCGTCGCTCATCCAGACCGCCAGCGAATGACGCCCCTCCTCGGTGTCGTTCCCGATGAACAGCCAGGTGCCGTCCCGCAGGACGACCACCTCGGCACCGGAACCCGGGTTCGGGATCTCCGAATCCACGGCCGACGTCCACGTCTCCCCACGGTCCTTCGACTCGGACACCAGCAGGCGCTTCGGCGGCGGTCCGTTGTCCCGCATCCACGCCACGATCGTGCCGTCCCGCCGACGCGTCAGGCACGGCTGCACGTTCCCCGCCCCGACGATCGGCGCCGAGGCGCGCCACGTCGCGCCCCGGTCGTCCGACAGCGCCACCAGCGAGACCGAGAAGCCGTCGTGGTAGAGCGGCAGGAACCAGCGGTCCGAGGCGAAAACCGGATGCGCCCGCGGCATCCAGCCCAGCCGACGGTAGAGCCGGTTGGTGATGTGCCCCTGGGCCGCCTCGAGGAACTCCGCCGCCTCCTTGCGTTCGTCCGCCTTCAGGTCGCTGCGGTGGAGCAGGTCCTGGAGCTTCGGAAGATGGGCCGACATCGCCGCGTCGAACTCCGCACCGGGCCGCAGCACCACCACGTCGTTGCGTTCCCAACGGGGCGCTCCACGTCGCCAGTCCTTCGCGACCTTCACCCGCAGCAACGCCGACTCCCAGGTGTTCGCGAGGATCGTCGGATGGAACAGCCACAGCCGTCCGTCCGGCGCCACCGCGAGGCTCGGATTGCAGTCGGGGAAACCCTCGGTGTCGGACACCGCGAACGGCTTCTCCCAGGCTCCCCCCTTCCCACGCTGGCGGGAACCGAGGATCCCGACGTCGTCCGCCTGACGCTCGCCGCTGCCGCGGAACCAGGCCACGAACCAGGAACCGTCCGGCTGTTCGACGAGGCAGGAAGCGTGGTTGTGCTTCTTCTCCGGGGCGAAGACGACCTCGGAGACCGGTTCACCCGCCCGGACGAGCGGAAGTCCGAGGCACAGCAACCAAGCCCAGAGCGCGGCAACACGGAAGGACATCCCCGAAGGCTACCCGCCGACCGTCATCGGAAAAGGAAAAGGACACCCCCAGACCGCCGGGTTGACCAAACCACACCCGCACGCGTGGGAGACGACGTGAGGAGTCATCAACCTGCTTCAGGACGGCCAACCGCGAGTCCCTCCGTGAATTTTTTCAGATGCTTTCCCGCTGAGGCGCCGAGACGCCGAGAAGACTTTCACAACCAAGGGTGCCAAGGGCGCCAAGCGCCCCGTCTCCAGCAAGCCCCCTACCCGCACCCGTAGGAGACGACGTGAGGAGTCTCAACCTGCTTCAGGACGGCCAACCTCACGCGCTCCATAGGGGACACGTCCGAAGAAAAACACTGATAGATTTACTCAGGAATCTCCACCTCAACCAACTTGGCGAGAAGGACGAGTGACTCTTGCCAGCCCAGATTGCACGCCTCTGGGGGTATGATCCCAGGCACGCCTTCTTGCGTGACATTCAACTCCGTCCCACAGGAAACCGCCTTCAGGGTAACAGTTACCTGCATCACGCCAGGAAGATTCGGATCGTCAAACACGTCCGTGTATCGAATCCGCTCGAACGGGATCAATTCGAGATACTCACCACCGAAGGAGATGGCCGTGCCGGTGGTGAAGTTGGTGAAGGTCATTTTGAAGCCACCGCCCACCGTGGCATCCATGTGGTGAACCCGTCCGGTGAACCCATTGGGAGGAAGCCACTTGCACAGGGCGCCCGCATCCAGGAAAGCCCGATACACCCGCTGCGGCGTGCTTCGGAGGACGCGGTGGAGACTGATGGTATGTGTTGTCATTCTATATTCGGTCGAATTCCAAACGCTCAGCCACCCGAACAATCTCGATTATGGGTTAGGTGGCGTCCTGTTTTCCAAACTTCCAGATTAGCCAAGGCATCCCAGCAAAGACGCCGAGCAGCGCATAATAGACTGTGCCGGAAACTGGATCATGCTTCGTGAAAACCTCGGCGGGCGACAAGCCAAGTAAGGCGATTCCCATGATGACTTCCGCCGCCAGCAGCAGCGCGAGCGCAGTGAACCCGACCGCCAACCGAAAGGATGAACCGTTTGCGTTACCAAGGCGACGACCCATCCAGCTTGCCGTCAGCACGATGGCAATGAACATGAACGGTGCCTCCATAAGCTCGGCAGTCCTGACGCCGAGTCGTGGAACAATCCAAAGAGTCCGAATCGTTCCCAGGATAAATCCCGTGCCGAACACCAGTGCGAAGTAAACTGCTCCTGACTTCAAGATCTGCATAGTGGTAAACGCCGACACCTCATAGCCCATGATAGCCACATTGGCGAGGTGGATTGAGGGAGTGAGGGAGACAGGGAAAAACTGCGCGGACTGTCCGGTTCCGAGTCCCCGCGCGCTCCATAGGGGACACGTCCGAAGGAAACCTCAGGTGCTGATGCGCTTCATCCAGTTCAGTTACGAGAAATGCCCTAGCCACAAAATGGGTCTCTTCGGAAAATATATATGACTCAGCGACATTGCGAGCGACTGCCATCTAGATCAATAAAGAGACCTCAGGGTACGGAGTCCCGGCTTCAGCCGGCGGAAATCCTCCCGGTCCAAACACCTCGGATTCCAACCCGACCGACCGTCGCTGAAGATCAACACCGGCTGAAGCCGGGACTCGATACCCCAGACGCCATCCGTCGCGTCCGCTTCTATCTGGGGACACCATTCACCGGGTCATTTTTTACGGCCTCGGCGTCAATCCGAACATTGTGACAATGAGCGATCTTCCAGCTTTCGGGGCCCTTGGCCAGGATCAAACTTAACTTGAACTGCCCCTTTGGAACCACTTGACCACTGGGCGTCGTGTAGCTGTCCTGCGTGGCCGTCCAAATGGCAATGGCATGGTCGCTGCCGAGCGGGCGGGTCTCGATGGAGTCCGTCTTGAACCGGCAGTCCTTGAACATGATCTCGTGGAAAATGGCGTGCGCCTTGACGATGGCATCCTGACCGCGCCAGTGCATGCCCACGACATTGACGAACTCCGCATCTTCCCGAAACAGCGTGGCGAGTAGCTTCATGTCGTGGTTATTCCACGCCGCTTCATAGTCCATTACTGTCTTTCGAATTCCCTCATCGTCCGCCTTGGAGAGCGCGGCGGTACCGGCTTGAAGCTGCGCTTTTGGTTTTGCCGTTTGGGCAATTGCTGGAGGTGCCAAGGCTAAGAAGATGGCTGTCACCTGTAGAGCAGCCGTGATGATGGAGGCGATGGTTTTCATTTCTTATCTGTTTTTTGTATATCTGCGATCTACGGAAAGCATGATGGAAGGGCCAACAGAGAATTCTCAGCGACCCGGTGCTCGAAGTACTTGGATTGCAACGCCAACGCCCTCGCCGGGTCCGCAGAAGCGCCTTGCTAGGCCGCGCGTCGGAATCGGACAAATCGAACCTCTCCGTCAAAATCAACCATTCCGGCCTCGTCCTGCATGATGTCGAGTGCACGCTCCGGTGAAAAGCCGCCCGTGCCTGCA
>JAIXUV010000141.1 GCA_027483345.1 Verrucomicrobiales bacterium
ATCAAAAAGGATTGCTTGCCTAGTCTTGGTGATTGGAGTTGTTGTAATCGTATTATATAGAGTGCCAATTCTGAATCTGCGTGAGTCAGGAGAATACCTTGATCCGAGAGGCTTAGTCTTGACAAACTCAACCGTCGCGGTTGGTAAACAGAAAATTGATGAGCAGGATGCAAAAGAAGTTGTGAAATGGGCTCTATCCAAATCTGATCTAGCAAAAGAGTGTGAGATGGGATTATATTTTTCGGATGAAAAATGGCGGGCGGTAGTATTTCCACTCGATACAAATTCGAAACCCGTTTACCGTCGTGTGTTGTACGTAACAATATCAAAAGACGGTAGAGAGCTAAGCATTTTGGGAGGGTATTGATCGCAATTGTGGGATATTTCTGGCCACTGGGGACACGTCGCTGGGGCAATATGCTGGTCTATGCACTCGAGTGCGTGAGTCTGCTGGCGTCGTCTCTTACGGGCTTCTGTGGGTGGATACTGGGGTGTTCGGATTAGGAAGGTTTCCGCCGGCTGAAGCCGGGACTCCGTACCTCAGAGGGGCTTGGCACCCTTGGTACCCTTGGTTGTGAACTCCGCTGCGGTTCAGCGTGAACCGTCGGTTGTCGGGGCAGCTCCGTGTCCTCCGTGTCTCGGTGGCACGGCTCCCACGTTCTCGGTTTTCTGTGGGGAGGACGCGCTCGACAGGTTCGGGCCGGTCGAACCACGATGATCCCCATCCTATGGCTCAACGCACGTTGCTCATCGGCATCGACTCTGGAACGCAGTCCACGAAGGCCCTGGTGGTCGACGCCGCCTCGGGCAAGGTGCTCGGTCAGGGCAGTGGCGCCCACGACCTCATCGCGGGTCTGCCCGCCGGTGCCAAGGAACAGCATCCGGCCCAGTGGATCACCGCGACCACCCGCGCCATCCGGGCCGCCCTGAAGGAGGCCAAGGCGACGGCGGCGGAGGTGGTGGCGATCGGCGTCAGCGGCCAGCAGCACGGGTTCGTCCCGCTCGACGCACAGGGCGAGGTCATCCGTCCGGCGAAGCTCTGGTGCGACACGGTCACGGCGCCGGAATGCGAGGAGATCACCGCGGCGCTCGGCGGTCCGAAGAAGGCGATCCAGGCCTTGGGCAACGCCGTCCTGCCGGGCTTCACGGCGCCGAAGATCCTTTGGCTGAAGAAGCATGAGCCGGAGAACTTCCGCAGGCTCGCCACCGTCCTGCTGCCGCACGACTACCTGAACTTCTGGCTCACGGGCGAGAAGACGATGGAGTACGGCGACGCCTCGGGCACGGCGCTGTTCGACGTCCGTCGCCGGCGGTGGTCAGAGGCGGTGCTGTCGGCGATCGACCCGGGCTTGGCCGCGATGCTGCCCGCGGTCTCCCCGAGCGATCGTCCTGCGGGCCTTCTGTGCGCCGCGACGGCGAAGGCCCTGGGACTGAAGCCGGGCGTGATCGTCAGCGCCGGCGGCGGCGACAACATGATGGGCGCCATCGGCACCGGGAACACCCGCGAGGGCGTGGTGACGGCGAGCTTCGGGACGAGCGGGACGATCTACGCCTGTGCCAGCAAGCCGGTGGTGGATCCCAAGGGGGAGATCGCCGCGTTCTGCGATTCGGCCAACCAGTGGCTGCCGCTGCTCTGCACGATGAACGTGACGGTGGCCACCGAGATGGTCCGCAAGGACTTCGGTCTCGACCACGCGGCCTTCGAGAAGGCGGCCGCCAAGGTCGCTGCCGGCGCGGACGGCCTGGTGCTCCTGCCGTACCTGGAAGGCGAGCGCACGCCGAACGTCCCGGAGGGCACGGGCGTGTATTTCGGTGTGCGTCCGAAGACCTTCACCGCGGGCCACTTCGCCCGGGCGACGCTCGAGGGCGTGACCTTGGGCATGAACTACGGCCTGCGGCGTCTCGCGGCGTTGGGCGTCCGTGCGACGCAGGTCCGCGCAACCGGTGGCGGCGCGAAGTCGCGTCTGTGGCGCCAGATCATGGCCGACGTCTTCTCGGCCGAGGTGGTGACCCTCAAGGTGGCCGAGGGTGCGGCGTTCGGCGCGGCGCTCCAGGCCCTTTGGAGCTGGCGCCTGGACCGTGGGGAGAAGGTGGCGTTGTCCGAGATCACGGACCGTTTCGTGGCCCTGAACCGTTCGGAAGCGGTCGAGCCCAACCCGAAGTCGGCGGCGGTCTATGCCGAGCTCCAGGCCCTCCAGGACACGCTCTCCAAGGATCTCCGGCCCGCCTTCGCGGCGCATCGCCGGATCGTTGGGTGAATGCCCTTTTTTGGGACACGGATTTCACGGATTTCTGAGGGAAAGGCGAAGGATCCGCGATCCGAAGCGGATCCTCGGGAATGGGAAGGGACGTTCATCCTCGGATGACGTAGAGAGGCGCAGATGGCGGGGACGGGGCTGTCGGGGATCTGTGTGAATCTGCGGGATCTGCGGATGATTCTGGGCGGGGCGCGGAGGAGGTCGGGTGCGGGAGGCCTTGATCTTCGGATCACGTGGGCCTCTTGTCTGCGGGCGCATGACGAACGCAGAACTGTCCGCCCCGATCTCCGGTTTCTTCCGGGCCCAGAATTCCGGCGACACGGAGTGCTTCCTCGACCTCTTCACGGAGGATGCGGTCGTTTCCGACGAGTCCCACTCGCATCACGGCGAGGCGATCCGGACGTGGATGGATGCGGCCATCGCCAGTTTCCGTCCGCTGCACGCTGAGGTCGTCGACGTCGTCTCGGGCGACGGTTCGACGGTCGTGACCGCCCACGTCAGCGGAACCTTCCCGGGCAGTCCGATCCAGCTGCGCTATCGGTTAACGCTTCGCGACGGCCTGATCGCCGCTGTGACCATCGCTCCGTAGCTCCGTCCGCGGGGATAGGGAGCTGCCGCCGCCGCCATCGCTGCCCCTGCTTCCGGAATCAAGAATCCCGAATCCCGAATCGTTAATCCCGAATCAATTCCGTCGGAACGGAATCTGGGGCACGGCGTTGGTCTTGGGCGTCCCGAAGTCGGCGGGCAGGTTGAAGCGGGTCCGCAACGCCGCCTGGAACGCGGGATTCACGTCGTCGGACGGCGCCAGCATGTCGCGCAGGACCTCGAGCTTGTAGTCGTTGAGTGGCGCCAGCGGGATGCGCTGCTGCATGCTCTTGTTGGTGGTCCGGCCCTGGTAGTTGTCGTGGACCTTGGTCCCGAGGCGGAGGAGGGCCTCGCCGCGGTCTTCGTCACCGTTGGCCAAGGCCACGAACGCCTGGGTGAGCAGTCCGGTGATCACGGCCTTGATGCGGTCCGGCGAGGTCTCGTTGGCGTCTTCGCTGACGCGGGCCACGGCGAACTGCTCCACCGTCATCGCCATCTGTTCGCCGAGGTCGGCGGCGTACTTCTTCTTGCAGTATTCCCACCACTGGGAGGCCTCGCGCTCGCGGTTGGCGGTGTAGAGGAAGTAGACGGCGTCCCGCAGGAAGTTCCGGTGACCCTTGGCGAAGTGGTCGCCCATCTTGTCGTCGGCCGCGATCATGTCCTCGTAGGCCCGGCTGGCGTTGGCGACGATGTTCAGGTTCGGCCCCAGCTCGATCGTCTGGCTGGCGATGTTGGTGAAGATGCGTCCGCGCTGGAAGGTGGTGAGCATCGACTGGAACACGACGCGGCGCAGCGGGGCACGGTCGGACTCCTTCTTGCACTCGGCGAGGCCGCGGTAGCCCCAATAGACGGCATGGGCCTCGGGCAGGCGCCATTCGAGCGGGCCGTACTTCTCGTCGACCTCCTTCATCACGGCCGGCAGCAGCTTGTAACGTTGGACGAGGACGTCGACGCGGTTGCTGGCCTCGGGGGTGGTGGGCTGGAGCAGGACCGCGTAGTCGGGGCGTCCGCCGGGAAGGACCTCCTCCATGCGCTGCGCCCAGCGGGCCTTGTAGGTGAGGTGGGCGTCGTCGAGGTAGGCGCCCATCTTGTGTTGGAAGATCCAGCCCAGCTCGCGGTACATCATGACCTCGTGCGGGTTGTAGCGGAGTCCCTCGTCGCGGAGCAGTTCCAGTCCGCGCTGGACCCAGAGCCAGCGGTCCTCGGGCGAGGGGAACTTCACCGAGATGTTGTAGGCCATGTTCCAGGCCTGGTGGACCCAGACGGTGGTGAAGTGCGGCTGCAGCTTGGTGATCCAGTCTGCGAGCTGGACGGCCTCGAAGTACTTGCCGTCCTCCTGGAGCTCGGTAGTGCGGATCCAGAGCGCGTTGGCGATGAGACCGCGGAAGCCGCCGAGGGCGACGGTGGTGAAGGCGAGGATCGGCGGGGCGTTGCTGATGATCGCGGTGCGGGTGAGTCCGAGCGTCTCCCGGTCGTGGTTCAGGCGTGCCTGGCTGAAGTGCGACGCCACCAGGGCGAGGACGATCAGCAAAGACAGGATGGCTTTGCGGGCGGACATCAGAACTTGGTAGGGGCGGCGAGTTCGCGGCGGGTGAGGATGACCATGCCCGCGACGGAGACGGTTCCGCCGACGACGACGTTGATCACCAGGAAGGCGCGGAGGATCTCGCCCCAGGTGATGCTGCGTCCGGTGCTGAGGCTGGACACGGGGGAATAGCCGCCGACCTGGTCGATGAGGCGTTTGGCGTTGCCGTAGACGACCACGGAGAGCTGGTTGACGAGGCTGGGGTCGGTGACGGTGCCGGTCTCGCTGCTGACGCCGACGATGCCGCCCTGTTCGACGACCTGCTTCAGGGTGTTGCCGGACATGCCGAGCATGAGCAGGGCGATGGAGCAGAAGGCGGCCACGGGGAAGGAGAGGAAGCTGGAGCAGGCGAGTCCGACCGCGGTGAGGAGGCCGAGCCAGAAGGCGATGATCATGAGCCCACGGGCGTAGTTCAGCTCGAAGCCCCCTTCGTGGAAGAGCACCTCCATGCCGTCATCCAGGGGGAAGAGCAGCGGTTGCTCGGTCCAGTTCTGGAAATCGACGGAGAGCTTCCCGTTGGCCTCGACGATCTCGGCGGTGGCCCGTGGATCGAGGGCGAACTCGACGAACGACTCGGCAGGCAGGGAGTTCTGGATCCGGAGACGGCGGCCTTCCGGCGGACCGATCTCCCAGTAGGCCGGGTACACGGTTCCCTCGGAGTTGTACTGGGTGGTGAAGAACTTGACCCGGATGAACAGGGGACGGCCGGCGAGGCGTTGTCGGGCGTCGTTCCCGAGTTCGACGGTCCAACGGCGGAGCATGCCGGGCGGGACGACCTGTTGCCGGGCGCGGACGGACTCCTCAACCTGCTTGCGGACGAAGGCGCGGTCCATGGCCGCGACCGTGGGGTCCTTGAGGCGCTCGGCGAGGATCATCTCGATGTCCGTCCGGAGGTCGACGGACGGCTCCCGGACGCCGGCCCGGGCGACGAGGACCTCCTCGCGGAGCTTCTTCTGCTGATCCGGGGAAAGCTCGCCGGTGCGGAGCTGGAGCAGTCCGTAGGCGACCAGGCCGGAGATGCCGAGCATGGCGAGGTTGATCGTCATGATGCCGGCCCACTTGCCGATCCAGATCTGCCAACGTTCCACGGGCTTGGAGGCGACGAGGAAGAGCTGCATCTCCTCGATGTCCCGGGCGAGGGTGCCGCAGGCGACCCACAGCGAGGTGAAGCCGAGCAGGGCGGTGATGACGGCCAGGGTGTAGGTGATGAGGATCTGGGTGAAGCCTTGGGCCGAGCCGTCGTGGCGGATGACGCTGGGCAGGACGAACACGGCGGCGACGAGCAGGCCGAGCAGCGTGACCACCAGGCGCAGCCGGAACGCGGCCTGGATGGTGAGGTGGGCCACGGCGAGGAAGGGCCGCAGGTTGGGCGGTGCGAAGTCGGGGACGCCGTGGATGGCGCGGGCGCGCCATTCCGGGAGCGGTTCACCGCCGACCGAAAGCAGCTTCGCGATGGCGCCGTCGCCGTTGGTGGCGGGCAGGGTGCAGAGGTAGGCGAATCCCCGCCGTTCGGCGGACATCTCGCGCAGCCTGCGGGCGGCGAGGCCGGCGAAGAGTCCCTGGATCAACTGGGCGACAAGGTAGGTCTTCCAGCCGGCGCGGTTGGAATACAGCACCACCGAGAGGAGGAGGTTGACGACCAGGAGGACGACACCCGCGGCCCACAGCCGGAGTCCGAACGCCCACATCCAGTCCAGGACCGCGGCGGTCCAGGAGAAGCCCAACGGGATCGCCAGGTGTTGGCGGGACTCGTTGCGATAGATCTCGAAGCGGCGCGTCATGAACGGTCACTTCTTTCCGCCGAGCAGGCCGGACAGCTTCTCGTTCGCCCGGCTCAGGTCGACCGGAGCGGCTTCCTTCTTCGGATCGGCGGCGGACGTCGGGCTGGCGGACGCCGGGGCGGACGGGGACTTCGACGCGGAATCGGATCCGGCTCCGGGTTGGGGCGCGGGATCCGACTTGAGGAGCGAGGCGAGGACCGACTCGGAGGCGGCTTCCTGGGTGGGTGCGACGCGGGTGACGACCGGTTCTGCTTCGGCGGCGGGGCGGGACAGGCGGTCGAGGACCGAGTCCGTCTGGCCCTGGGCGGGTTCCGCGCCGCCCCGGAGGTATTCGGCCACGCGGTTGCCGCTGGTGGCGCCGCTCGTCTCGGCACGTTTCCGGGCCGCCTCGACGACGCCGAGGAAGTAGGACTCGAGGTTCTGGGTGGGATTCTCGAGGCGGACCTTGTCGCCGACCTCGGCGCGGATGATCTCGAGGATCTTCTCGGTCGTCTCGCGGGAGAGCACGGGGCTGGTGAAGCGGACGGAATCGGGACGGGCGAGCAGCTCCGACAACGGCCCCTGGGCCTGGATGCGGCCGCCGTAGTAGATGACGGCGCGGTCGCAGACGTCCTCGACGTCGCTTAGCAGGTGGCTGGAGAGGATGACCGTCTTGCCGCGGCGGGCGAGGGCAAGGATGAGGTCCTTGACCTCGCGGCAGCCGAGCGGGTCGAGGCCGGCGGTGGGTTCGTCGAGGATGACGAGGTCGGGGTCGTTGATGAGCGCCTGGGCGATGCCGATGCGGCGCTGCATGCCCTTGGAGAACTCGCCGACGGTGCGGGTGCGGGCCTGGTTGAGTCCGACCATCTCGATGAGCTGCTCGGCCCTCCGACGGCGCTCGGCGGCGTCGAGTTTGAACAGGCTTCCGAAGAACTCGAGGGTCTCGCCCGGGGTGAGGAAGCGGTACAGGTAGCTTTCCTCTGGGAGGAATCCGATGCGCGCCTTGGTCGAGACGTCGCGCGGGGACTGGCCGAAGACGGAGATGTGGCCCTTGGTCGGGTAAAGCAGGCCGAGGATCATCTTGATCGTGGTCGACTTGCCGGAGCCGTTGGGCCCGAGCAGGCCGAACACCTCGCCGCGGCGGATCTCGAAGTCCACGTTGTCGACGGCGCGGGCCTTGGGACGGCCCCAGAAGTCCTTGAACACCTTGGTGAGGCCGGTGGCCCGGACGACGACCTCCGCGGGATTCGTGTTGTCGGACATGTTCGGGATTCCAGTTCGGAACGGAAGGTTCAGGCCGTCACGGGGACGGGGGCGTGGGCGGTTGCTTCGCCGGACGTGGAAGAGGACGACTCCGGCTTCAGGAACGGCTCGAGTTCCTCGCCCTGGCGGACCAGGCGGGCGCTGTTGAACACCACGAAGAGCGAACCGACATTGTGCAGGATCGCGGCGATGATCGGATTGAGGTAGCCGAAGGAAGCTGCGGCCAGGCCGCCCACGATGAAGAAGACGCCGAACAGGAAGTTCTGGTTGATCACGGTGCGGGACATCCGGCTGAGGCGGATCAGGAACGGCAGGCGGCGGAGGTCGCTGTTCATCAGGGCGATGGTCGCCGAGTTGATGGCCACCTCGCTGCCGGCGGCACCCATGGCGATGCTGATGTCACCGGAGGCCAGCGCGGGGGCGTCGTTGACGCCGTCGCCGATCACCGCGACGCGGTAGCCCTTGGCCTTGGTCTGGCGGACGAACTCGACCTTGTCCTGCGGCAGGCACTCGGCGACGACCTCGGGGACGCCGATCTCGCGGGCGACGCGTTCGGCGACCGGGCGACGGTCGCCGCTGACCATCGTGATGCGGCGGATGCCGCTGGCCTGGAGTTCCTTGATGGCGTCGGCGGCCTCGGGACGTGTCTGGTCCTGGAGGCCGATCCAGCCGATGCAGGCGCCGTCGCGGGCGATGAAGAGCAGGCTGAACCCGGCGGTTTCGTCGAGGTCGACGGAACCGAGGATGTCCCCCTCGACGCCGTTGTCCTTCAGGAAGGCGGCGCGGCCGACGAGGATGCGGTGACCATCGATGAGGGCGGAGACGCCCTTGCCGGCGACCTCGCGGAAGTCCTTGGCATCGGAGAGCGGGACGCCGGCCTCGTTGGCGAGCGCGGTGACCGCGCGGGCGGTGGGGTGGGTGGAGAACTGTTCGGCGGAAGCGGCGGAGCGGAGGAGTTCCGCGGGGGCCACGCCGCCGAGGGGATTGAGGCGGCTGACGGCGAGGCGGCCGGTGGTGAGCGTGCCCGTCTTGTCGAAGACGAAGGCGTTGATGCGGGCGGCGGCCTCGAGGTCGGCGATGTTCTTCACGAGGATGCCGAGGCGGGCGGCGGCGCTGAGGGCGGCGACCATCGCGCTCGGGGTGGCCAGGATGAAGGCGCAGGGGCAGGCGACGATGAGGATCGTGATGACGCGGTCGAGGTCCCGCGTGAAGGCCCAGACCAGCGCAGCGATCACCAGCACGAGCGGGGTGTAGTAGCGCATGTACTGGTCAATGATGCGCATGAACGGGAGCTTGGTGCGTTCCGCGGCGAGGATCAGGTCGCGGACCCGGCCGAGCGTCGTGTCCTGGCCCGCCTTGCTCACCTTCACCTCGAGCAGGCCGTTCATGTTGATCGTGCCGGCGAAGACCTGTTCGCCGACGGCCTTGTCCACGGGAAGGGACTCGCCGGTGATGTTGGCCTGGTTGATGGAACCCTGGCCGGAGACGATGACGCCGTCGGCGGCGATGCTGTCGCCGGGGCGGATGCGGATGACGTCGCCGACGCGGAGTTCGCTGGCGGGCACCTCGGACTCCTTGCCGTCGGCGAGGCGGCGGGCCTTGGTGGGGGTGAGCTTGATCAGGGACTGGATGGAGGCGCGGGCACCAGCGGCGGTGCGGGTCTCGATGATCTCACCGAGCAGCATGAAGAAGGCGACGATGCCGGCGGTCTGGAATCCGCCGGCGAGGCTGGAGCCCTCGCCCTTCATCCCGAAGTTCCCGGAGACGGCGCAGGCGAGGACGCCGAGGGCGACCAGCTCGTTGATGGAGAGCAGGCCCTTCCGGAGGTCCTTGAAGGCGACGACCATGATGGGCGTGCCGAGGATGATCGCGCCGATCATGGCGCTGAACGCCGCCACGCGGGTCGCGTCCTGGAACAGCGCATCCACCGCGAACGAGTTCAGCACGAAGATCAGGCCGACGATCGTGGTCGAGAGCTTGGTGTTCGTGTGGGTGTGGTCGAGTCCACCGTGGTCGTGTCCGCAATCGGCGCACTCGCCGGACTTCTTCGGATCCTCTTCGAGGCTGAGGAGGCTGGTGACTTGCATGATGGAATGGGGGAAGGGGGCCGGACGGACTCAGCGGGGCGGTTCGGGCTTCTTGGGGGTGACCGGTTCGCGGTTCAGGTTGATGCGGAGTTCGCGGCGGTCGCCGTCGGAGCGGGAGGGCAGGAAGAACTTGTCGGGGGCGTTGGTCAGGATCCGGGTAAGGGCCTCGACGCGGAGGCGGTCCCGGTAGAGGGCCGGGTTCTGGCGGTAGGTGGCCAGCTGGTCCTGGAAGAACCGGGCCTCGGCGGCGATCCCCTGGACCAGTTGGTCGGCGGCGGATTCGCCCTGGGAGACCACGCGACGGGCCTCGCCCTCGGCCTCGCGGGTGATGCGGTCGTATTCGCCCTGGGCCTCGTTGATCCGCTTGTTGCGGTCCTGGCCGGCGGCGATGACGGCGTCGAAGTACTCCTTCACGAAGCCCGGCGCGGCCCGTTCGACGTCGAGGTTCTCGATGGTCACGCCCAAGCCCGTCTTCTCGATCATCTCGGACACTCGCTGGCGGATGGAATCGCGGAAGCCGACCACGTCGCCGGTGATGATGTCGTCGGCCTTGTAGCGGACGGAGGACCACTGGATGGCGTTGTTCAGCGAGTTCTCGATGATGTTGGAGGCCGACGAGAACCGGAACGCGTAGGCGACGGGATCGCTGATGCGGTACCGCATGGAGGCGCGGACGTGGAGGATGTTGCCATCCGCGGTGATCACGTGGCCTTCGGCGGCGGGATTGAGCTGTGGAACGTTGGGGGCTGCGGTGTTGCCGGTGGCCTCCGCGGAGGGGTCGACGGCGTACCAGGCGTTGTTGGCGCGGACCACCTTGGAGTCGCCGACGCCGATGCGGACGATCTCGTCGACGGGGTAGGGCAGGGCGAAGTGGAGGCCGTTGGTGCGGATGATGCCGCGGCCTTCGCCGACCGGCTTCCCGAAGCGGAGGACGATGGCGACCTCGTTGGGGTTGACGGTGAAGACGCAGGAGAAGAGGAAGGCGCCGAGGAGCAGGGCACCGAGGATGCGGACGAACAGCAGGCTGCTGCCGAGCGCCTCGGAGAGCGCCTGGCTGGAGGCGTCGTCCGCGGAGATCGAGGGGCGGCCTGGGCGGAGGTCGCCGGAGGTGGGCTTGGCGTCGGACATGGCGTCAGCGGGTCGCGGGTCCGGCGGTGTCGCCCCGGAGCAGGTTCAGCGGGGCGGTCTTCTCGTCGAGGATCAGCGTGGTCCTCTCCTTGAGCGTCGCCTCGAGGCCGTTGAGGGAGATCAGGAAGCGGGCGAGCGCCTCGTCCTGGTTGAGGATCTTGTAGGACTCGGTGGCCTTCGCCTCGGCCTCGCCCCGGAGGACGAGGGCCTGACGGCGGGCCTCGGCGAGGGTGATGTCCCGCTTCAGCTCGGCCTCGGAACGGATCCGGACGCCCTCGGCGATGCCCTCGGCGGTGAGCTTCTTCACCAGGCGTTCACGCTCGGTCTTCATGCGGTCGAACACCTTCGCGGTGAGCGCCTCGGGAAGCCCGAGCTGCTTGATGCCGACCAGCTCGATCTGGATGCCGTAGGTCTTGAGGGCGGTCTCGGACATGGCGGCCTTCATCTCGCCCTCGATCTGGTCGAACTTCACCAGCGCGGGATCCGGCGCGACGAGCTCGGAGAAGTCGTGGCGGCCGATCACGGCGTTCTTCGCGTCGCGGACCACGTTCTCGAGGCTGGCCTCGGCGCGGACCACGTCGCCGTTGAAGCGCTTCAGGAAGGTCTCGGCGTCGGCGATCTTCCAGGCGACGAAGACCGAGATGATCGGGGACTTCTTGTCGCGGGTGAAGCTCTGCTCGTACTTGCGCTCGAAGTTCTGGAGGCGCTTGTCGAACTTGTAGACGTTCTGGATGGGGTAGGGCAGGCGCAGGTAGAGGCCGGGCTCGGTGCGCGGCGCGCCGCTGATGCTGCCAAAGGTCGTGACGACGGCGATCTCCGTCGTGCGGACCTGGAACGCGAACAGGAGGAACAGGAAGATCACCAGCAGGAGTCCGCCGATGACCATGGTTGGGGTGCGGTTCTTCATCTCAGGAAAGGGAAGGGAGTTTGGGGAACGTCCTCAGGGGGGTCACTTCTTGGGCTCGTCGCGGCGGACCGGCTCGATGTTCACGTCCAGCAGGTCCTGTCGGATCTTGTCCGAGAGGTCGAGGATGATGACGTCGTGGGTGTTGGTCGGGAGCAGGACGAGCTTGCGGTTGCCGACGGCGCCGCGGGCGAAGGTCTCGACGTAGTTGCGGGTGGTGAAGAGGCCCGGTGCGGTACGGTAGGCGGCGAGCTGATGGGTGAACTGGGCCGCGCGGCCGGCGGCCTCGCTGACCTTCTGCGCGGCCACGGACTTCGCCTCGTTGACGGTCTTCGCGGCGTTGGCCAGGGCCGTGGGCACCGCCTCGAGCGCGTAGCCTTCGGCCTCGAGGATTTTCGATTCCTTCTCCTGTTCCGCGCCGATGACCTTCTCGTAGGAGGCGGCGACCTGGTTCTCCTTCGAGCCCATGGGCGGATGGATGTCCTGGAGCCCGACGAAGACGATCTCCACGCCGAGCCCGGCGGTGTCGGCCTGCTTCTGGATGTTGCGGCGGAGGTCGGCGGCCGCCTCGAGCCGGCCGAAGGACATCACCTTCTCGATGTCGACGCTGGCCATGTAGCGCACGACCTCGCGGTTGGCGATGCGTTCGAGCAGGCCCTTGGGTTCGGAGTGGCCGTAGGCCCAGGCCTTGACGTCACGGACGAGGAACTGGACCGGGATGCTGACGGTGAGGAGGTTGACCGGCACCGACTGCTCGGACTCCACGGTGTTGGTCGAGGCGAACTGCTCGCGCGACGCGACCAGCAGGTTGAACTCCTCCTTGTAGTGGGGCTTGGTCCACAGGAGCGTCCGTTGGGCCTCGAGCTTCTCGTCCGGGACGAAGCCGACGTTGAAGCCCTGGATCTCGGAGGTCGGGAAGCGGTGGACGACGTCGATCGGCCGCGGGAACTTCACGGCCACGCCGGAGCCGAGGACCTCGCCGCTCGGGCGGCCGAAGCGTTCACGCAGGCCCTGTTCGCCGGGCTCGATGAAGACGAAGCAGTCGCTGAGCGCGAGGATGCCGATCCAGACGAGGGCGAACCGGCCGATCTTCTCCTCGATGAAGCGGTAGAACCACGTGTCGCTGACCCGGAACCCGAACTGGTAGTCCAGCGCCTGGGCGGCGGTGGCGAAGAGTCCGGTGGGCTGGCCGAGCAGGCCGACGAGGCGGCTTTCGTAGATGAGGCGGACTTCCTTGCCGCGGACGCGGGGGCGGTAGGCCTCGAAGACGAGGGCGAGCAGGGTTTCGACCGCGATCAGGGCCAACAGGCCGGAAAGCACCCAGGCGACGTGGAGGTCGTAGGCCGGGAACCCGAACCACTGGAGGGCCTCGGCGGCTGCGGACAACAGGGCGAGCAGGGCGCCCATCATCAGGGCGGAACCGCCGGGGCGGAGCAGGCGGACACCTTCCAGCTGGGCGAGACGCGAGGTGTACTTGCCGATCAGGAAGGTCACCAGGCTCATGGCGGCGAACATCGCCATGCCGAGCGTCGAGGCGGTGCCTGCGGTCGGGGACTTCTCCTTCAGGTCCCGGTAGAAATAGAGGACCGCCGCGACCTCGATGGCGAAGAGGATCGTGGTCAGGGCCGGGATGAACCACTTCTCGAACTGCTCACGGGCCTTCCGGGCGGGGAACGATTCCGCCGCGGTGGAATCAAACAGCGCGGCCGAACTGCGGGAACGGGCGAGATCCTCCAGCTCCAGCCTCTCGGCTTCCTCCGCCGACTCGAGGCGCATCTGGAACCAGCTCACCAGCGCGGTGAACAGCCCCACGAGGACGAAGGCGGCGCCGACCTCGGCGGTGGCGGAGCCGGTGATCCTGGAGACGATCTCGAGTCCGGCCCCCAGGGCGAGGAGGACCATCCAGTTGATCAGGCCGGTGCGTTGGAAGGTGCGGTGCATCGTGACGGTCAGCAGGTGAAGGCGGGTCGGGAATGGAACAGCGTCGGACGGCCGGAATGCAACCGGCCAGTCGCGGCATTTCGTCCGGCGACGAAGGCCGGTGTTGTGAGCGGGGAGCGGGACATCAGTTCAGCTCCCGGTCTTCGAAGAGCCAGATCCCGGCGGACAGCGCCGCCACCAGGCACGAGGCCATGTAGCCGGCGGAGCGGGCGACGTAGGACCAAGGGATCGACTTCTTGTCCTCCAAGGCGTCGGCCAGCCAGAACTGCTGCCAGTTCGGCGTGAGGGCGTAGAGGAACCGGGCCCAGATGGCGCCGGAATCGGCGGCCGACTTGAAGAAGTAGTCGCTCATCAGGCCGGCGAGGAAGAGGCCCGAGCAGACGGCGAGCGTGGGGACGGTGTCGAGCCGGGTCGAACAGGCCAACGCCGCGGCCGCGAGGATCAGCAGGGCGAACAGGATCAGCACGGCCGCGGGGACCATGCGCCAGTCGACGTTCGCGACCTCACCGAACGAGCGTTCGTCGCGGATGAACAGGTGGATGCCCAACACCGTGAGCGAGGTGAACAGGATATGGCCGAAGACGGCGTCCGAGACGAAGCCCCGCCGCAGGAAGAAGTTGAAGAACCCGGCCACGGCATAGGCCAGCAGCACCGCGCCGGCGTAGAGGGAAAGCGAGCGGACGTCGGTGTCCCCGTAGGCGTCGAAGGCCATCCGGCCTGCCAGGAGCGCGGCCACCAGGTTCGCGTAGGTCATCAGCGCCAGCGAGGCGGCGAGACCCACGTACTTGCCCAGGAGGAAGGTCACCCGGCTCACCGGCTTCGACAGCACGGTCAGCGCGGTTCCCAGCCGGATCTCCTGGGCCACGCTGGACGACGCGCAGAGGACCGCCCCGAAGAGCCCGGAAAGGAGCATCAGCGCCAGCGACATGTCCTTCACCAGCTTCGGATCCTCTCCGAATCCGAAGTACGGCACGGCGGCAATGAACACGCAGAAGCCGGACGAACTGGTCATCAACAACAGGAAGATGGGTTGGCGAACCAACTCCATGAAGGTGTTGTAGGCGATGGATAGGAACTGACGCATCTTCCGGTGGACTGTGTGGTGATTATCATACGGTTTAACCCGGGAGGGTCAACCGTTTCCCCGGTTGGGGTTCCGCAGACTGGCCGAGGCCGTGGCGCGGACGGCCGGGGGCTGGATCAGTCGGCGGAGTCGCGGCGGGCGCGCCAGAGGAGCCAGGTGATCTCCTCGATGAAGGCGCTGGGGCGGGGGTAGGCGACCAATTCCTCGATCCGGTCGCCGGCGCCGCCGCCGAGCAGGAGGTCCGTCCCGCGGTTGCGGAGAGCCTTGGGAGCCTGCTGGCAGAGGCTCTGGATGAGCCGGATGAAGCGTTCGGTCGCGAAACGGCCGTTGGCCTCGGGGGAATGGTGCGCGTGGAAACGCTCCAGGGTCGTGAAGTAGCGGGCCGTGGCCTCGCCGAAGATCAACTCCAGGCGCACGTCCCGCTGGTCGTAGCCCACCGCGATCAGCGTCAGCGCCGCCCACGGCGCGAGGTCTCGCTTCTCGCGGGCGTCGAAGAACTCGATGTGGGTCTCGTTGAAGTGCGTGCTGAGGAAGAACTCGG
Source organism: Verrucomicrobiales bacterium (assembly GCA_027483345.1). Taxonomy (GTDB): domain Bacteria; phylum Verrucomicrobiota; class Verrucomicrobiia; order Limisphaerales; family UBA9464; genus SXXZ01. Next base: position 15,137 of record JAIXUV010000141.1, read on the forward strand.
GCTCCGGCAGGCGGGGCAGTTCCCGTTCCCGGACCACCTCGACCTCGATGCCTTCCGCGGCCAGTTCCCCGGCGACGTTCAGGGCGTCGTTCTCCGGCAGGTCGCGGGCGAGGATGCCGAAGGCGTCGTCCGCGGCGAAGATCGCGTCGGCGGCGGAAAGGGACTGGGTCGCCCCGGCCTTGAAGGCACGTTGCAGGGCGTCGACCGGCGGCGGGGTGATCGACTTCTGGAGGAGTGCGTAGGTCATTGGGACGCCGTCGGGGTGGGCGGCGCGGAAAGTGACCGCGGGCCGACGGGTCTTGTCAACCGCGGCGCCCCGGGATCGTGGGATTTTTCGCAGGGGCCGCCACCCGCAGACGCGCGCCCTCCATCCGGATCGTCACGGGCAGGTGACCGACGTTGTCGCCCTCGACGTGCACCGGCAACGGGGCCGGACTGCTCAACCGAACGGTGGTGACCTGCCGGTGTATCGCGTCGGACGACTCCGCGAAGGTGTCGTTCCACAACCTGGGGAAGACCCGGGCCAGGGTGAACCAACCGACCTTTGGGAATACGACCAGGTCGAGCAGGCCGTCTTCCAGGGATGCCCGGGGGAAGACCGGATAGCGGCCTCCGAGGTAGCGTCCGTTGCCGATGGCGGCGAGCACCCCTTCCAACCGCTCGCCGTACGCCTCAACAGAAACCCGGGGCCGGGGCAGGAACATCACCTCGATGCAGGACCACAGGTAGGCGACCGGCCCGAAGCGCTTCTTCAGACCCCAGCGGATGCGGGAGATCGAAAGGGAATCCAATCCGGCGCCCGCCATCTGGACGAATCGGCGTCGTCGTCCGTCGTCCCATTCCATGCAGGCCACGTCGATCCGCCGTTCCCCGGGTCCGATGGCCGTTTCCCAAGCCCCGTCCAGGTCGTCGGGAATCCCGAGTTCCTTGGCGAACACGTTGACCGTCCCCAAGGGCAGGACCGCGAGGCGCGCGCGCTGGAAGCCGTCTGGGGCGAGGGCGATGCCGTTCAGGACCTCGTTGACCGTTCCGTCGCCACCCGCGGCCACCACCGTGGTGGCCCCTTCACGGACCGCCGTCTCGGCCAACTCGGTGGCATGCCCTCCACGCTGGGTTGGGAGCAGCCTCGCGTCGGAGCCCCGGTGGGCCAAGGTGTCGATGAAACGACGCGCGTGGTCCCCCTGGGCGGTGGGATTGAAGACGATGGCGGTCATCCGGCCCGGGTTGGATCCCGAACCGGGACTACTGGCGCCCGCCGAGGACGAGCCGGTACTCCTGCGACCACGTGGAGTTGACCGCGCGACCCGGGGTGCCGGGGAAGGCGAACTCGAACTTGTAGCGGTAGGGGATGTTGTTCCGGCCCGGAGGCAGCGGTACGAGCGCTTCGAAGCGGTTCTCCGTGTTGGGAACCCGTTGCATCGGGTAGAGGGTGAGGTCGATCATGACCCACGCCTTGACGCTGGCCGGGTCCACCCCGCGGCGGCTGCTGTCGAAGGTGGTCTCGAAGAGGTAGCTGGAATCCGGTGCCGCAGGCAGGTCCCTCGGCGTGAGGTTGGTGTTCCGCGAACCGGTGCAACCGGCCCCGGCGAGGGCGATCAGGACTGCGGAAACGACGGCGGAAAGCGACTTCATGACCGGGCTAGTTCGCACGGACGGCCCGGGCTTGGCAAGGTCGGCGGTGGCGGAAAGCCGGGTCAGGAGCGGGAGGGAGAGGATGTCGCCGGGGCCGGTGAACCGCCCTGGGTGTCGGAGACTTCCGGAGCCTCGGGCCCGAGATGGGTATGGACTCCGACGCCGATCCCGATCAGCGCAACGACGATCCCGATCCGAAGGAAGACCTTGGCCTCGACCAACAGGGTCAAGGTGCAGAGGACCACGGCCACCTGGAGCAGGATCTCGGCGTGGTCGAAGCCGTCGTTGCGCCGGGCGTTGATCTCGGCCGCCTTCCGCGCCAGCCCGGCCTGTTCCAGGATCACGCCGTTCTCCTGGCGGTATTCCTGGACCTTCGCCTCGAGTCCCTCCTGCAGACGGATCAGGGCGGCCTTTCGCTCCGGCGCCGGCGCCGAGGCGAGCTCCACCGCGATCCGCTTCAGCTCGAGGTCGTTCATCGCCTCACGCTGCCGCTTCGCCTGGTACCAGGAGTAGCCGTTGGAGGCCTTGACCTCGGAGACGATCCGGTCGTTCGCCGCGTTGTTGCCCAAGGAGCCGAAAACCGCCAGCACCACCGCGACGATCGCGATGATGATGCCGACCTGGCGTTCGTTCTTTCGGCCTTCGGGATGGGGAATCTCGATCTCGGACATGGTTTGTCGGCGCCGGAGATAGTCGAAGCGGTCGCCTTGGTAAACCCCCTCGTGGCTCTTTCGCGGGTCTTTGGAGATTGCCCAATCGACGCCCGGCCCCAGCATTCCGGGAAATGAGGCAACGGTCCCCACTGCTGGTCATCTTCCTGACGGTGTTCATCGACTTGGTCGGATTCGGGATCTGCCTGCCGCTCTTGCCCAAGTACGCGTCCCGCTACGGCGCCGTGGGTTGGGAGATCGGCGCGGCGATGGGCGTCTACTCGCTGATGCAGCTGCTGTTCGCCCCGCTCTGGGGCCAGTGGAGCGACCGGGTCGGACGACGTCCGGTCCTGCTGATCAGCGTGGCCGGTTCCGCGGTCGCCTACGCGCTCTTCGGCGTCTCCGCCCAGTTCACCGGCGCCACCGGGTTCTGGATCCTCGTCGGCTCCCGCGTCTTTGCCGGCGCCTGCGGCGCGAACCTCGGCGTGGCTTCCGCCTACATCGCCGACGTCACGACCCCGGAGAAGCGTTCCAAGGGCATGGGCATGATCGGCATGGCGTTCGGGCTGGGGTTCATCCTCGGACCGGTCATCGGTTCCTTCGCGTTCTCCCGTTTCGGACTTTCCGGCCCCGGTTGGGTGGCGTCCGCCATCTGCGCCTCGAACTTCCTGCTGGCCTGCTTCGTCCTCAAGGAGAGCCGCGTTCCCGGCTCCGCAACCGCCCCGAGGCGGCCGCGGTTCCAACAGGTGCTCCATGTGCTCGCCCTTCCCGGGGTCGGATTCCTGGTCGGCATCTACTTCCTCGCCACGTTCGCCTTCACCTCCTTCGAGACGACGCTCCCGCTCCTGCTCGACCTGCGTCTGCACCTCGATGAACAGCACGTCGGCTACGTCTTCGCCTACTGCGGCCTCATGGGCGCGCTGGTGCAGGGCGGGGGCATCGGCCGACTGGTGAAGTCGTTCGGTGAGCGGAGCCTCATCGGCGGCAGCCTCGTGGTGGTGGCCGTGAGCCTCGCCCTGATCCCGTTCGCGGGAACACTCGCCTCGATGCTCGCGGTCTTGGCGTTGTTCGCGATCGGCTCCGGCGTCAACCGCGCGCCGACCATGGGCCTGATCTCCCAGTGGAGTCCCGCGGAAGAGCAGGGGGCCACCCTCGGCGTCGCCCAGAGCGCCGGCACCCTCGCACGGGTCCTCGGACCGGTCTTCGCCACGTCCCTCTACAAGGTCAGCGTCCCCGCCCCGTACCTCTTCTGCGCCGCCGTGGCCCTCGTCGCGGGAATCCTTGCGGCCCGCCGTCTCATGGGTTCGTCTTCCACCAAGCCCGCATGATCCCATCGTCCTTCCGCCTGCTCCTCGCCCTCCCGGCCCTGTTGCTGTCCGCCCAAGCGGGGAATTGGCCCCAGTTCCGTGGTCCGTCGGGCGACGGCCTCGCCCCGGACGCCAATCCGCCTCTCGACTGGGCCGAATCCCGGAACGTCGCCTGGAAGACCCCGGTCCACGACAAGGGCTGGTCCTCGCCGGTGGTCTGGGGCGACACGCTCTGGCTCACCACGGCCACCGAGGACGGCCGCCGCCTGTTCGTCCTCGCGGTCGACCGCGTGACCGGCAAGGTCGTCCACGACCTGGCGCTCTTCGAGGCCAACCAGTCCGAGGTCTGGAAGCGCTACAACAGCTACGCCTCGCCGACGCCCGTGGTCGAGGAAGGCCGCGTGTACGTCTCCTTCGGCGAGGCCGCGACCGCCTGCCTGGATTCCAAGTCCGGCAAGGTCCTGTGGGAACGTCGCGACCTGCATTGCAACCACTACCGCGGCGCGGGTTCTTCGCCCGTGGTCCACGGCGATCTCCTGTTCCTCAACTTCGACGGCGCGGACGCCCAGTTCGTGGTGGCCTTGGACAAGCGGACCGGCAAGACGGTCTGGAAGCGGGACCGTTCGCTCGACTACCGTGACCTCGGTCCCGACGGCAAGCCCGAGGCCGAGGGGGATTTCCGGAAGGCCTTTGCCACCGTGCAGGTCGGCCGCTTCGACGGCGTGGAACATCTCGTCAGCCAAGGCGCCAAGGCCGTGTACGGCTACGAGCCGCTCACCGGCCGCGAGCTCTGGCGCATCGAGGAACGCACCAGCCATTCCGGCGGCACCCGGCCGGTGATCGGCCGGGGGATGGTCTTCCTGCCCACCGGTTGGTCCCAAGGCCAGACCCTGGCCATCCGACCGGGCCGTTCCGGCGAGGTCCTGGACGTCAACGCCGGTTCCGCCACCAATTCCGGCGCCCTCACGTTGGCGTGGCGTTCCAAACGCGGCACCCCGAAGAAGCCCTCGCTGACCCTCGTCGGCGACCTGCTGTTCGGGATCGAAGACGGCGGGGTCGCCACCTGTTGGGAGGCCGCCACGGGCGAGGTCGTCTGGTCCGAGCGCCTCGGGGGCAACTATTCCGCCTCGCCGGTCGTGGCGCAGGGTCGCCTCTATTGCGTCGGACAGGATGGCAACACCGTGGTCGTGGAGGCCTCCCGGACCTTCCGCAAGCTGGCGGAGAACAAGCTGGAGGAGGGCTCCATGGCCTCGCCGGCGGTCGCGGGCGATTCGCTGTTCCTCCGGACCAAGTCCTTCCTCTATCGGCTCGAAGGTCCGGCACGTTGACGTCCGGGGGTTCCGTCCGTACGGTGAACCCGCCGAAATATGATCGCCGGAAAAATTGGAGCCAGCAGCAGTCAACAACCCACGTTCCGCGTCGGGGATGAGCGCCTCATCAAGCTCACCTCCAGCGCCGGCAGCAAGGTCTCCGGTCTTCTCAGCAAACAGGGCCGACCTCAGGGCGTGCTCCGTGTCGCCGTGGTCGGCGGCGGTTGCTCCGGTCTCCAGTACAAGATGGACCTCCAGGACTCGCCGCAGAACCGCGACATCCTCGTCGAGAGCGCCGGCGTGCGCGTGGTGGTCGATCCCAAGAGCGCCCTCTATGTCACCGGCAGCGAGCTGGACTACAGCGACGCCCTGCAGGAAGGCGGCTTCAAGGTGAAGAACCCCAACGCCGCCACCAGTTGCTCGTGCGGCGAGAGCTTCAGCGCCTGACGTTTCCATCCGTCCGTCTCCTTCCGTTTGATTCGGTGATCGGCGGAGAAGGAATTCCCCCATAGACGCCGCTCAGCCCAGCAAGGAAGCTCCCGCCCCATGACGCCGGCCGAACCGATCGTCCAGATCCGCGAGCTCTCCAAGATCTACCAGCAGGGTGACATCTCCGTCACCGCGCTGAACAAGGTGTCCCTCGACATCGCCGCCGGGGAGTTCGTGGTGCTCATGGGCCCCTCCGGTTCCGGCAAGTCGACGTTGCTTCACCTCCTCGCCGGCATCGACACCGCCACCTCCGGCACGGTCGAGGTCCAGGGCGTCAATGTCGCCGGACTGGACGAGTCGCAGTTGGCGGAATGGCGGAACCAGAACGTCGGTTTCGTCTTCCAGAGCTTCAACTTGATCCCTGTCCTCACCGCGTATGAGAACGTCGAGCTTCCCCTGCTGCTGACCGACCTCGACCGGTCGGAGCGCCGGCGGCAGGTGGAGACGGCCCTCGGCCTGGTCGGACTCGCGGAGAGGTCGCACCATCGGCCGGACCAGATGTCGGGCGGCCAGCAGCAGCGCGTGGCCATCGCCCGGGCCATCGCCACCGACCCGGCCCTGATCATCGCCGACGAGCCGACCGGCAACCTCGATTCCAAGTCCGCGTCCGACGTCCTCACCATCCTCCAGTCCTTGGCCCGCACCGCCGGCAAGACGGTGGTCATGGTGACCCACGATCCCAAGGCGGCCGCCTACGGCACGCGCAGCCTCCACCTGGAGAAGGGGGAGATCGTGGCATGATCCGCGGCCTGAGCATCCCCGGGTTCGTGTTGAAGAACGCCTTCCGCAACGGCCGAAGGGCGCTCCTCACCGTCGCCAGCGTGGCCATCAGCTGCGCCCTGTTGGTGACCCTGCTAACCTTCCAGAGGGAACTCACCGTGCCGCCGGAGTCCGAATCCGCCTCCTTCCGCATCATCGCCCGAAACAAGGTCTCCCTCGCCCAGCCGCTCCCCCAGCGCCAGATGTCCGAGATCGTGAAGATCCAAGGCGTCCGGCAGGTGACGCCGTTCACCTTCTTCGGCGGGCTCTACGCCGAGGAGACCGCGACCAGCTGGGCCCAGTTCGGGGTCGAGCCGGCCCGGTTCCGAGAGCTGATCCTCGAGGGGAAGATCTCGCAGGGCAGCTACGAGGACTTCGTGAACGACCGCAACTCCTGCCTCCTCGGGGCGGACACCGTCCGGCGCTACGGGATGAAGGTCGGCGACAAGCTCCGGTTCACCGGGACGTTCTACCCGGTGGACCTCGAGCTGCGGATCGCCGCGGTCTACGAGGGCACCGTCGACGACCGCAACTGCTTCTTCCACCACAAGCTGCTCGACGAGCTCATGGACGACTGGGGGCAGACCGGCACCTGGTACATCCTCGCCGATTCCGCCGAGGCGGTGAACTCGGTCATCCAGGAGGTGAACGCCACCTTCGCCAACACCTCGGCCGAGGTCCGCGCGGAGACCGAACGGGCCTTCCAGCTCAGCTTCGTGAGCATGTTCGGCAACGTCCGGCTCCTCTTCGGCAGCATCAGCGCGGTGGTGATCTTCACCCTCGTCCTCGTGTGCGTCAGCACCATGAGCATGGCCATCCGCGAACGGTTCCGGGAGCTGGCCGTGCTCAAGGCCATCGGCTTCCGCAGACGGGAGATCTTCTCCTTCATCCTCGCCGAGAGCTTCGGCCTCTCGATGCTGGGCGCGTTGGTCGGCATCGGCGGGATCTGGCTGTTCTGGAACCTCATCGACCTCCAGACCCTGACCAACGGCTTCCTCCCCTATTTCGAGGTCACCCCCCGCATCATGGCCACCGGCGCGAGCGTCGCCGCCGTGCTCGGGATCCTCGCCGCCATCGGTCCCTCCGTCGCCGTGGCCCGCATGAGCGTGGTCGAGGGACTCAAGACCCTCGACTGAGAGCGACGCCACCATGGCCCTCCCGCTGAAATACAACTTCCGGAACGTCCTCGTCCGATGGCGCACCACCGCCTTCACCATCGTCGGCGTGGCCGCCGTGGTGTCGGTGGTGGTCCTCCTCCGCGCCCTGGCGAAAGGCATCGAGGCGAACAGCGCCTCGACCGGCGACCCGCGGAACGTGCTCATCGTCCGCAAGGGCTCCCAGGCCGAGTCCGGCAGCCTCATCACCCGCGAACAGTTCCGCACGCTCGAGTTCTTCGAGGAGATCGAACGCAACGCGGCCGGACAACCGGTCGTCTCCGCCGAGTTGGTCATGCTCGTCAGCGCCCCGCGCCTCGGCGGCTCCGGCGAGGCCAACACGCTCATCCGCGGCGTCACCCCGCGCGGACTCGAGTTGCGCCCCGGCGTGAAGCTCGTGGAGGGACGCTGGTTCGAGCCCGGCAAGAGGGAGGTCACCGTCTCCCGGCGCCTCGCCGGCCGCTTCGACGGATTCCAGGTCGGGGGCACCATCAAGGCGGGCCCCGAACGACTCCGGGTGGTCGGTGTCTTCGACGCCGGCGGCTCGGCCTTCGACTCCGAGACCTGGATGGATTCGGACGAGGCCCGGGCCGTGTTCGACCGCGGTGAGATGTACTCCAGCATCCTGCTGCGTCCCCGCGACCCCGCGGCCCTGGCCGCCCTCACCAATCGCGTGGCCGAGGACAAGCGCCTCGCCCTCCGCGCGGAACCCGAGTCGGAGTACTACAAGAAGCAGACCGCGACCGCGATGCCCTTCAACATCCTCGCCGGCATCCTCGGCGTGGCCATGTCCATCGGCGCCGTCTTCGCCGCCATGAACACCATGTACGCCTCGGTCGCCGCGCGCACCCGCGAGATCGGCACACTCCGCGTCCTCGGCTACTCCCGCATTTCGATCGTCCTGTGTTTCCTCATCGAGGGTTCCTTCCTTGCGGCCCTCGGCGGGCTGCTCGGCTGCGGCCTCTCCGCGGCGGTGTACTTCTACGTGATAGCCCGGGGCATCACCTTCGGCACCGTCGACTTCCAGTCGTTCTCCGAGACGGTCTACCAGTTCCGAATCACACCGGACCTCGTGGCCCAGGGTGTCGTCTTCTCCATCCTCATCGGGTTCTTCGGAAGCCTCCTCCCGGCGGTCCGCGCCTCGCGGCTCCCGGTCATCTCCGCCCTGAAATCGCTATGAACGAACAGCTCGAACGTCTCCGGATCGCCTCCCACAGGAAGAAGCGCTCCGCCGTCTCCACCTGGGCGATCTTCATCGGCGTCGCCGCGGTCACCGTCGCCATCCTCCTCTACGCGGTGCCACGCGCCTCCGACGACGACCGCTCGGGCATGAAGTCCGGCGTCCGATCCTCCCGCGAGTCGGCCACCGACCGCGCCGACAAGGAGCTGGCCGCCCGTTCCAAACCGGTCGTCACGTCCACGAACGCCACGGCATCCGCCTCCGGTGCCGGTTCGTCCGGCTCGGGCTCCGTCGAGGGATCCGTGCTCACCGTCTCCGGCTACATCGTCGCCCGGGAACGCATCGAGATCAGCCCGCGCTTCATGGGCGTGGTGAAGTGGATCGGCGTGCGCAAGGGCGACACCGTCACCAACGGCCAGGTCGTGGTCCTTCTCGACGACTCCGAGTACCGCGCGCGCCTGGCCGAGAACGACGGGGCGTTGGCGGTCGCCCGGGTGGCCGTGGAACGGGCCCGCATCGACCTCCGCCGCGCCACCGACCTCGTCCAGCGCAAGGTCGAGATGGAGAAGGTCCTCGACGACGCCCGCCTCGGCCTGCAGTCCGCCGAAGCCCAGATCCTCCAGATCGAAGGTGCCCGGAAAACGATCCAGACCTGGATGGACTGGTGTGTCATCCGCTCGCCGGTCAACGGCCTGGTGCTCGAGAAGCTCGTGGACCCCAACGAACTCGTCACCCCGCAGACCTTCGGCGGCACGCGTGGGCCCAGCACTTCCTTGGTGGCCGTCGCCGACCTCGGGGACCTCCAGGTCGAGTTGGACATCAACGAATCCGACCTCGCCAAGGTCTTCATCGGACAGGAATGCGTGCTCATGCCGCGGGCCTTCCGGGACCACAGATACAAGGGATCCGTCGTCGAGATCGCCCCCGAGGCGAGCCGCCAGAAGGGCACGCTCCAGGTGAAGGTGCAGATCCGGGAGCCAGACCGCTTCCTGACGCCGGAACTCAGCGCGACCGTCGACTTCTTGAAGCGCTGAAGCGCAGTGCCCGATGGGGAGGTCCGAGACTCGTGACCTCGTCTCCTACGGTGCTCGGTGGGGTGGAGTTCTTTTCCCTCCTCCTCCGGAGCCGCCGTCAGACGTCCGGATTGGTCTTGGGTCCGGCTGCCGGATTCGTTGTCGCCGCCGCGGTTCTCGACTTCGACGGTCGAGGTCCTTAGAAATGCCCGTCTTTCGTATGTCGGAAAACACCCCAGCCGCACCGGTTCCGTCTGACTTCATCCGTGACATCGTCACGGACGACCTCCGTACCGGGAAACACGCGGCCATCGTCACCCGGTTCCCGCCGGAGCCCAACGGCTACCTGCACATCGGCCACGCCAAGTCGATCTGCCTCAACTTCGGCCTGGCCCGCGAGAACGCCGGCCGGTGCAACCTCCGGATGGACGACACCAATCCGACCAAGGAGGACACCGAGTACGTCGACTCCATCCAGGCCGACGTCGCGTGGCTCATCGACGGATGGGCCGACGACCGCCTCGG
>JAIXUV010000063.1 GCA_027483345.1 Verrucomicrobiales bacterium
ATCTCGCGGAACAACGCCGGCATCTGGCCGACCGGCGAGCAGAGGACCACCAGGTCGGCGCCTCCGACGGCCTCGGCCACGTTCCGGGTGCAGCGGTCCACCACCCCAAGGGAAAGGCATTCGGCAATGGACGCCTGTCGGCGCACGAAGCCGTGGACGGACTCCGCCAGGCCGCGCCGTTTCATGGCCAGCCCGAGCGAACCGCCCAACAGGCCCACGCCCGCTAGTGTCACCTTCCGGAAATGCACGGGTGAAGCCTACGGGAGCCTCCGCGGGCGATGGAAGCCCTGATGCCCAGCCCCTTCGGGAATCCCGACATACAAATCCGCCACCCCATTCGGTCTATCGGGTGTGGTTCCGTCATCCAGAACTCCCGCCCCTTCCCCGACCTCCTCCAACCGGTCCCGGTCGTCCCGGATCATCGCCGTCGCCGCCCTACTCCTGCTGGGCACCCTGTCGCTGGTGGTTTCTCGTCCGACCCGGAAGGATCCGGCGAAAGAACCGGTTCCGGCCACCCAAGGTGCCGGCTCCGCGGATTCCGACGCCTCCGCCGGCGCCGCGCCGCCAGCGGACCTCGAGGCCATCCCCACGGACGCCGCAGCGGCCGTCCGCCGCCTGCAAACCCGATTCCTTTCCATCCAACGCCGACGGCTTCAGGACTATGCCGCTTTCCGCGGAATCGCGGTGCCGCAGGCCGCGCTCGATTTCCTCGCGGCCGCGGAACGGCGGGACTTCGACGGTTTGAAGCGACTGTACCTGGCCTTTTTCCAGGAGAACGGCATTCCCGATCTGCCCGAGGAGACGCGACACATCCTACGGCCATGGATCACGGAAGTCTTCGGCGTGGAGGAACAGCTGCGCGAGTGGCCTGCCGGGGCCCTCCTCGGGTACGGACGCCAGGTGCTCGATTCGATACCTGCCGGGGCCGTCTATCTCGGCGGAACCGACGAAGGCCGCTTCATCCCGACCTTCCTCAACACCACCGCGGCCGAACCCGGGATCGTGCTCACCCAAAACGGCCTCGCCAACGCATCCTACCGGGAATATCTGGGATTCCTCCTCGGCGACCGTGTCCAGCTGCCCACCGCCGCGCAGGTGGATGCGGCGTTCGCTCGGGTCCTGGAGGAACAGGGGGAAAGAGGACCTGACGGAAGACGGACGATGGGTGGCGGCCGCGCCGTGATGGCCATCAACGACCTCGTTGTCCGCGCCATCGCCGACTCCAATCCAGACCTGCGGTTCGCCGTACAGGAATCCGGACCCATGCCATCGACCTACCCCGGGGCTTCGCTGGCCGGATCGCTCTACCAGTTCGGGGTTCCAGTCCTGTCGCCTTCGGCCGGGGAACTCACGTCCATGGCGGCGGCGGCGGCGGAAAAGTGGCAGGAGACCCTGGGGCGGCTGCAGTCGGACCCGGAGGCCCTCGCCAACCCACGGGTCCGGTCGGCGTTCGCCACCCTCATCTCGGGACAGGCCTCGGTGCTGGCCGGACGCGGCCTCCAGGGGCCCACATGGGAACTCTACCGTTTGGCACTGGCCTTCTCGCCCGAAGCCCGGGGCATCCGCACCGCCTTCGCCGAAAGCCTGGCCCAGGCCGGTCGCCCAGAGCAGGCGCGACTGCTGCTCGAGGCCGCCCCGGGAGGAAGTCCGGAATCGATGGAGGGCTTGAGGAACGGCATTCCCGGATCGGCCAACCCCGGTTCACCGTGACAGACCAGAAACGGACCTGCCCGCGGCCGGCGCCACCCGCCGGATCGTCCTGTTCGGCTTCATGGGGAGCATCAACCGCACGAATGGCCAACAATTCGCCCCTTGAAAGGCGGACGACCGGCCGGAGACTCCCAACCGATTTATGGCTCATGTGAAGTTGCACATCCCCGGTCCGGTCGAGGTCAGCGAGAAGACGCTCCAGGCGATGACCCGTCCGATGATCGGCCACCGCGGACAGGGGTTCAAAGACCTCTACGCGAAGATCCAGCCCCAGCTTCAGACCCTGCTTTCCACCAGGCAGCTGGTTTATCTCTCCACCTCCAGCGCCTGGGGCGTGATGGAAGGCGCGCTTTCCAACCTGGTGACGAAGAAGGTGCTGAACTGCATGTGCGGCGCGTTCTCGGACAAGTGGTTCGACGTCTCGAAGAAGGTGGGCAAGGAGGCCGAGGCGCTCCAGGTGCCTTGGGGATCCCCGATCCGGGCGGAGCAGATCGACGCGAAGCTCGCCTCCGGCCAGTTCGACGCGCTGACCTTGATCCACAACGAGACCAGCACCGGCACCATGAGCCCGCTCGATGAGATCGCCGCGCTCAAGGCCAAGTATCCCGATGTCATGTTCATCGTGGACGCCGTGTCCTCGATGACCGCGATGCCGCACCGGTTCGATGAACTCGGGATCGACGTGCTCCTTGCCGGGACACAGAAGGCCTTCGCGCTGCCGCCGGGCCTGGCGGTGTTCGCCGCCTCGCCCGCCGCCTTGGCGAAGGCCGCCACGGTGAAGACCCGCGGCTACTACTTCGACTTCGTGGAGTTCGAGAAGAACGCCAAGGAAAGCATGACCCCGAGCACGCCTTCGATCCCGCACATCAATGCGCTGTCGTCGAAGCTCGACGACTTCTTCGCCGAAGGCCTGGAGGCCCGCTACGCCCGACACACCAAGACGAACCAGATGCTCCGCGACTGGGCGTCGAAGCATGGCTTCACCCTCTTCCCTGAACCGGGCTTCGAGTCGAGGACCCTCGTCTGTGTCAACAACGGCGCCAAGCCGGGCGGCCGCGTCGTCGACGTCGCCAAGCTCCAGAAGGGCATGAAGGACCGCGGCGTCCTGATCGACGGCGGCTACGGCAAGATCAAGGGCACGACCTTCCGCGTGTCCAACATGGGCGACGAGACCGAGGCGACC
>JAIXUV010000154.1 GCA_027483345.1 Verrucomicrobiales bacterium
GCCGTGGCCGACCGCTGGCACAACCGCGTTCTCTACTGGTTCCGTGCCCCGGCTTCCAACACGCCTCCGGACCGCGTCTTTGGCCAACCCGACCCGCGGCATGTCGACGCCGGAGGCGGCCGCGGTCACCTCGCCTCCCCGGCCTCGGTGGCCCTGTCCCCGGACGGACGCCTGGTCGTGGTCGCGGACACCCGGAACGACCGGGTCCTCCTTTGGAACGGCATCCCGGATCGGGACGGCGCGCCGGCGGACGTGCTGCTCGACCTTCCCCAAGTCACCCGGAAGATCTCGCCGGAACCGCCGCCTCGATTGCCCAAGGGGCTTCCCCCGATCGGCTCCGATGAACGGCCCAGTCTTGGTCCCTCACCCGGTTTGCCCCGTTTCGGCCCGAGCGCTCCGTTGAGATGGCCCTGGGGTGTCTGGACCGACGGCCAGCGTCTCGCGGTCGTCGCCACCCATGGCGCTTCGGTCCTGATCTGGGATCGGATCCCGACCGCGGACAACGCCGCTCCCAACCTTGTCCTGGTCACACCTGGGGTCCGCAGCCCGCGTGCGGTCACAAGCGATGGCAGGGGCTGGTTCGCGATCGCGGATGTCGATCCCGTCGGAGACAACCGCATGCGGACCCTGGTGTGGCGTTCGTTTCCGACCAACCGCCATCAGATGCCCGATTTCGAGATGCCGGGATGGCTGAAGGGAACCTTCCTTGGCGACGGACGGCTGCTCCTTGCAGGAAGCCACGATCTGCGACTTTGGGATCGTCTGCCCACGGCTCCAAACAGCGCTCCATCGCTCCACCTCCGACCTCCAACCCAGAGCGCCTGGCTCGGACCGGATGCCGTGGTCGCCGGTGGACGCCTCTACGCCACTTCGACTTCCCGCCAGCAGGTTTTGGCCTGGAACTCGATTCCGTCGTCCTCGGATTCCACGCCCGACTTCGCGCTGGGTTCCAAGACGGTCGATGAAGATGTCTGGTCGGCATCGGGTCGGATCCACAACCCGCTGCTCGCTTCCGACGGCATCCGGCTCTTCGCTGCGTCCGCCCGCGACCGGAAGATCCTCATGTGGGACCGCCTTCCCGACGAAACCGGTGCACGTCCGGACCGGGTGATCCACCTCCCGGACTCCCTCAACGACATCTGCGCCCATGACGGCCGGCTGGCCGTGAGCACCGCGGACGCGGTGTACTTCTGGGAACGCCCGCCCGTCCATACAGGCAAGCCCGACCGGATCCTTCCTGGCGCGTTCGGCGGGACAGGTCCGACGGAGCTGTCCGGCGTGGCCATGGATGCCGAACGATTCTATGTCTCCGACCGGAAGGTCGGCGTCGTCCATGTGTGGAGCGGCGTCCCGAGACCTTCCCAGGAGCCGATGTTCTCCCTGCTCATGTTGGAACCGGGCCGCCTGACATCCGACGGCCGGCACCTGCTGGCGGCTTCCAGTGGAGAGGAGCCGCCCCACCTCTGGCGGCTCGCCGATCTCCAGGCGGACTCCGAGTCCGAGATGGTCGGCAGCCCCGTTCGCCTGCGCTTCGCCTCGCAGGTTCTGATGGCCGAAGGACGCCTGATGGTCGCGAACCGGATGGCCGGACAGGTGGACATATGGAACGGGGTCGAGGATGCCGTTTCGGGACTGCCCTCCGACGTGCAGGTCGGGGCGCGTTCCGAGCAGGACCGTGCTCCCTTGCCCCTGCGCCGCGAGCTGGTGCACCCGGCCTCGATCGCATGGGCGGGCGGATTCCTCTGGGTTGGGGAGTCGCGATTCGCCTCGCGGATCCTGCGGTTCCGGCCGGACTCTCCGAGCAGCCAGCCTTGAACCCCTTCTCCCGATCCCAATCGTTCCCCGGCCCCCTGTGGCCACGACGCCGGTTTCTCCGAACGGCGCTGGCTGCGGGAACCGCCGCGGTTCTCCGGGGCTCCGCCGATCCGGCTCCCGAGGGTGGCTGGAGGGCCGCCGTCATCGGGAGCACGGGCCATGGCGACTTCGGCCACGGACTCGAGGCGATCTTCAGGGACGTACCCGGCATCGCCGAGGTCACTCTCGCGGACCCGGACCCGGCTGGCCGCCGTCGTGCGGCGGCCACCTCCGGAGCGATCCGGACGCATGCCGACTGGAAGGAGCTCCTCCGGGTCGAACGCCCGCACCTCGTGTCCCTCGCCTCCCGGCATGCGGACGAACATGCCCCGATCGCCCTCGCCTGCATCGAGGCCGGAGCTCATCTCTACATCGAAAAGCCGTTCGTCCGGGATCCCGCCGAGGCCGATGCCGTGCTTCAGGCGGCGGATCGCCGCGGCCGCCGGGTCGCCGTCGCCCACACCATGCGGATGTCCCCGGCCGCACAGGCCATCCTCGCCGCCCTCCGATCCGGACGGATCGGCGAACTCCGTGAGATGCATGCCTGGGGAAAGCAGGATCACCGGTCCGGCGGCGAGGACCTCATGGTGCTCGGCAGCCACATCCTCGACTTCTTCCGCCTCTACGCCGGGGATCCGCTTTGGGTCACGGCGCGGGTCCTCCAGAAGGGGCGCGACATCGTCGCTTCCGACCGGCGCCGGGTGGCCGACGACGTGGGCTGGGTCGCCGGGGACCGGGTCTCGGCCCAGTTCGCGTTCGCCGAGGGGGTGACCGGGACCTTTACCAGCGATCCGTCCCTCCGCGAGGCCACGGCGAAGTGGGGTGTCGAGCTTCTCGGCAGCCGGGGTTCCGCCCGGCTGAACTGCGATCTCGCGCCGTCGGCGTTCCTCCGTGCCTCGGAACCCTGGGGACCCTCCGGGCGCCAGGACCGCTGGGTGCCGCTCGATGGCGTCACGCCGATGTCGCCGTCGGACCACAACCGCCTGCCTGTCGCCGACTGGCTGGCTTCGATCCGGGAATCCCGCGAGCCGGCGTGCAGCGGCCGGAACGGCGCATGGGCGGTCGAGATGGTGGCCGGCGTGTATCAGGCCGCCCTCGGCGGCAGCCGGGTCCGGTTCCCGCTCGCCGAACGCCGCCATCCCCTGGATCCCTGACCGCCGCGCAGGCCCAACGGTCCTTCCGATGAAGTCCCTGACCCAACACCTCTGGTTCGAGATCCCCGGACGACGTGGCTTCGAGAACATCACCGCCACGGTCGCGGATCTGGTCGTGCGGAGCGGGGTGAAGGAGGGGCTGGTGCTGGTGAACGCCATGCACATCACCGCCTCGGTCTTCATCAACGACGACGAACCCGGCCTCCATCGGGACTTCGAACGGTGGCTCGAGCGCCTCGCCCCCCACGCCCCCACCACCGCCTACGACCACAACCGGACCGGCGAGGACAACGCGGACGCCCACCTCAAGCGCCAGGTCATGGGGCGCGAGGTGGTCGTCGCGATCACCGCCGGCCGACTCGACCTCGGCCCGTGGGAACAGATCTTCTACGGCGAATTCGACGGAGGCAGACGGAAGCGGGTGCTCGTCAAGGTCCTGGGGGAGTGAACCGATGCCACGCGCGGTCGTCATCGTGAACCGCCAGGCCGCCGCCGGTCGCGACCGGTCGAGCCGCCTTGCCTCGGTGCTCACGGACCTTCGCACGGCCGGCTATGTCCCCGAAGTCCGGACCACCGAGGCGCCTGGCCACGCCGTCGAGCTGGCCCGGGACGCCGGCACCGGACCGGAGGACCTGCTGGTCGTGGCCGGCGGGGACGGCACCGCGAACGAAGTTGCTTCGGGCCGACTGAGGTCCGGGCCCACGACGACACCCATCGCCGTGTTGCCGATGGGAACCGGCAACGACCTCGCGCAGCTGCTCGGCACCGGCGACGACAGGCGTCTGCTCGCCGCCCTGCGTGGGAGACGGGTCGCGTTCCGGGACGTCCTTGCCGTGGAGACCGCCGCGGACGGCCTCCGGGCCGCGATGCTCTTCGCCGCGGTCGGCTTCGCCTCGGACCTGCTGCGCGCCACCACACCGAGGGTGAAGGGCCTCTTCGGTCCGCGGCTCTGCTACTCGGTCGGCTTCTTCCGGGCCCTGCTGCGCCATGAGTGCCCGACCCTGCGGGTGCGGGTCGGCGACCGGACCTGGGACGAGCCGATGGTGGTCGCGCTCGCCGGGAACAGCGCCCATGCCGGGGGCGGCATGATGCGCGTCGCCCCGGGGGCCCGGATGGACGATGGCGAGATGAACGTGAGCCTGATCCGCGCCACGGGCCGCCTCGAGGTCGCCCGCCAGTTCCTTCGGCTCGTGCGGGGAACCCACGTCTCGCATCCGCTGGTGCGCTACTTCCCCGCCACCGCCATGGAGATCGACGGGACGCCTCCGCAATCGGTGGCCGTCGA
>JAIXUV010000402.1 GCA_027483345.1 Verrucomicrobiales bacterium
CCGGTGGAGGTCATTCCTGCCAGCGGGTTTGGATAGAGTGGCGCGTTTCCAGATGCCTTTTCGCCGTCCCGGCGGCGTCCGCGTTTGACTTTGCCGGGGGCGCTTCCTTAACTCACCGCCACTTCTACCCGGGGAACCGTTCACATCAGTGCGCGGCCTCCGGATATTCAAAGGGACACTGTGGCCGCCAAAGACGATTTTCTGCTCGATACGATGCTCGACATGGGTCTGGTGACCCGTGAGGCGGTCGACGAGGTCCGCCCCGAAGCCGAGGCGGCTGGAGAAGGGCTTGTGGACACGCTGGTCAAGACCAGCCGGCTCGAACCGGCGCTGGTGGTGATGGCCAAGTCCACCTACTTCGGCGTCGAGTCGGTGAACCTTTCGGAAACCAAGCTTTCCGACGAGGTTTTGGCGGCCGTACCCCGTCACGTCGCCCGCAAGTACAACGCCGTTCCTGTGGCTTCTCAGGATGGCACCGTGGTCGTGGCCCTGTCGGATCCGTCGGACATCGAAGCCATCGACGGTCTCCAGATCGCCTTGGGCAAGACGCTGGAGTACCGGGTGACCAGCGAGGACGACCTCAAGGCCGCTCTCGACAAGTACTACGGTGGCGGTGGTGGCGGGATCGGCGGCGGTCGCGGCGATTCCGAGATCGCCAAGATGATCCAAGACATCACCGAGGGTGAGGTCGAGGTCGCGGCTCTGAGCGGCAATGTCAATGCCGACAACGAAGGCGTCGATGCCGACGCGCCGATCATCAAGCTGGTCAACCAGATCATCGTCGACGCATTCAAGCTCCGCGCCTCGGATATCCATCTGGAGCCGATGGGCAAGCGGTTCCGGCTGCGTTACCGCATCGACGGCATGATGACGGAGATGCGGGACATCCCGAAGCGGCTTCAGCCGTCGGTGATCGCGCGCCTCAAGATCGCGTCGGGAATGAGCATCGCCGAGCGACGGATCCCGCAGGACGGACGTATCCAGACCAACGTCGGAGGCAAGGTCATCGACCTCCGCGTGAACGTGATTCCCTGTTCCCATGGCGAATCGGTCGTCATGCGTATCCTGGACAAGTCCGGCCTCCGGTTGGGTCTCGCTGAACTCGGCTTCATGGCCGACGACCAGGCGACATTCGAACGGTTGATCGCCTTGCCCGACGGCATCCTCCTGGTCACCGGCCCTACCGGTTCCGGCAAGACCACGACGCTCTACAGCTGTCTCAACTACATCAACCGGCCGGACCGCAAGATCATCACGGTCGAGGACCCGGTGGAGTACATGCTCGCGGGCATCAACCAGGTGCAGGTGCACGAGCACATCGGCTTCACTTTCGCGTCGGCGCTGCGCTCGATGCTCCGCCAGTCGCCCAACGTGATCATGCTGGGGGAAATCCGCGATCTGGAGACCGCGTCGATCGCGATCAACGCTTCCCTCACCGGTCACCTGGTCTTCTCCACGCTGCACACCAATGACGCCCCGGCGGCGGTGGCCCGTCTCATCGACATCGGCGTGAAGCCCTTCCTTGTGGCTTCCGCCGCCCGATGCCTCATGGCCCAACGTCTGGTCCGCAAGGTCTGCAAGAAGTGCGCGGCGCCGCATACGCTGACCGAGGTCGAGATCAGCGGCCTTGGACTCACACCGGAGCAGGTCGCCAACGCCACGGCCCGCCGCGGCAAGGGCTGCCCGGAATGCAACAAGACCGGCTGCAAGGGCCGGTTCGGCATCTTCGAGATCTTCATCATCAACGACGAGGCGCGGAAGCTGATCTACGACAAGGTGCCGTCGAATGTCCTCCGGGTGAAGGCCCGGGAGATGGGCATGAGAACCCTGCGCGAAGACGGTATCCGGAAGGTGATCGGCGGTGTCACCACGGCGGACGAAGTGATCCGAGCGACCGTGTCCGAGCATTGAACCCATGGCCCTGCACCTGCTTGTTGGAGTACTCCAACCGGTGTCCCTGACTCCTTAACTCCCGATTTTTCCTCCCATGTCCTACCAGATGTCCGATTTGTTGCAGTTGATGGTGTCCGAAGGTGGCGCCGACCTGCATATCCGCGTTGGAATCCCGCCGGTCATCCGCATCCACGGCATCCTGCAACGTGTGGATGGTCCTCCGTGCAAGCCGGAGGACACCGAGGAGCTGATGCGCTCGATCACCTCGGAGGAGCACATCCAGCAGATCCGTGAAAAGGGCGGCGCGGACTTCGGGTTCGCGTTTGGCGAACTGGCCCGCTTCCGCGTGAGCGCCTTCAAGGAGAAGGGGAATTTCGCCCTGGTTCTTCGGCAGATCCCCTCGAAGCTGCTCACCATGGAGCAGATCGGAATCCCGGCTACGGTCAGGGATCTTCTCAACAAGCCGCGCGGTCTGATCCTCGTCACCGGTCCCACCGGCTCGGGCAAGACCACCACGCTGGCTTCGCTCCTGAACATCATCAACGAGGAGCGCGACGAGGCCCACATCATCACCATCGAGGACCCGATCGAGTATTACCACAAGCACAAGAAGGCCGTGGTGACCCAGCGGGAGGTGAACGTCGACGTGCCGTCCTTCGCCGAGGCCCTGCGACGGGCGCTGCGTCAGGATCCCGACATCATCCTGGTCGGCGAGCTCCGCGACCTCGAAACGATGGAAGCCGCGATCGCTGCGGCCGAAACGGGTCACTTGGTCTTCGGCACCCTGCACACCACCGGTGCCGCGAAGACGATCGACCGTATCGTCAACGCCTTCCCTCAGAACCAGCAGGAGCAGATCCGCATCCAGCTTTCGACTGTGCTCCAAGCGGTGATCTCCCAGCTCCTCGTGCCGCGCCATGACAAGCCCGGCCGGGTTGCCGTCTTCGAGATCATGATCAACACCCCGTCCGTGGGCGCCTTGATCCGCGACAACAAGACCTTCCGAATCCAGTCGGACATCCAGACCGGTGCCAAGTACGGCATGGTGACCCTGGATTCCTTCCTGCTCGACAAGTGGCAGGCCGGACTGATCGCGGAAGAGGAGGTCATCACCAAGTCCCAGGATCCGACGACGATCCTGCAGAAGCTTTCCGAATTGAAAGCCCTCCAGGCCGAGACCCGGGCCGGCGGGCGGAACTGAGTCCACTCCCCAACCGCTCCACGACCATGGCCGAAGCCATCTCCCATCCGCTGCTTGCCCTCATCCGCGAACGGGGACTCCTCGACGATCTCCAGAGCGAGGAGATCAGCCAGGAAGTCCAGCGTAGCGGGAAGCCGGTGGCCCAGGTGGTGCAGGACTACGGGTTGCTCGACCTGGATTCGATCCTCCAGATTATCGCCGACCATCTGGGAACGATGGTGATGACCATCGAGCAGGACCAGTTGACCCCAGAGGTGATTGCGGCGGTGCCGACCGAGACGGCGCGGATGTATCAGGTGGTTCCTTTGGCGCTTTATGGCGACACGGTGCAGGTCGCGATGGTGGAACCGCTGAACCCTCAGATGGTCGACGAGCTCGGGTCCAACCTGAAGTTCACCCCCCAGTTGGTCGTGGCGAATCCGGCCGAGATCCTGGCCTGCCTCGAGAAGTACTATCCGGCACAAGCCGACCTCGGCTACGCGCAGTTGTTGAAGGAGCTCGGAGGTGAAGGTGAATCGGTCCAGGAGGTGGAGGACGCCAAGATTGCGTCCGTCCGGATGGACGATCTCGCCAACGACGTCCCCGTGGTCAAGTTCGTCAACCTCGTCCTGATGCAGGCGGTGCAGGATCGGGCGTCGGACATCCACTTCGAGCCGTTCGAGGACGAGTTCAAGATCCGGTACCGCGTGGACGGCGCCTTGTACGAGATGGCTCCGCCGCCGAAGCATCTGGCGACGCCGGTCACTTCGCGCCTGAAGATCATGGCGAACCTGAACATCTCGGAGCGCCGCCTTCCGCAGGACGGCCGTATCACGAGTGTCATCAACGGAAAGCAGGTGGACCTCCGTATCTCCACCCTTCCGACCGCGTTCGGCGAATCGGTGGTGCTCCGCGTTCTCGACCGGAATGCTGTTCAGCTCGACCTCGACAGTCTCGGGCTTCCGAAACAGTCGTTCGACTTCATCGTCGAGACCATCAACCAGCCGAACGGAATCTTCACTGTCACCGGCCCGACCGGTTGCGGCAAGACGACCACCCTCTATTCCTGTCTCCGCCGGATCAACCAGATCGACACGAAGCTGCTGACCATCGAGGACCCGGTCGAGTTCGACATCGAGGGCATCATGCAGGTCCAGGTGAACGACTCGGCGGGCATGACCTTCGCGAAGGCGTTGCGCGCATTCCTTCGTCAGGACCCCGACATCATCATGGTGGGTGAGATCCGCGACCTTGAGACCGCACAGATCGCGGTCCAAGCCTCGCTGACCGGTCACTTGGTCTTGTCCACCCTGCACACCAACGATGCCGCCGGCGCGGTCACGCGTATGGTGGACATGGGTGTCGAACCGTTCCTCATTTCGTCCACGCTGCTCGGTGTGCTTGCCCAGCGCTTGGTCCGCCGGGTTTGCACCAAGTGTAGGACCCCCTTCGAACCCAGCGAATCGCAGCTGCAGAACATGAACCTCTCGGCGCACGACGTTGGGGACAAGATGTTCTACTACGGACGCGGCTGCCCGAACTGCAACGACACCGGATACCGCGGCCGCAAGGGCATCTACGAGCTCCTCGGCGTCAACGACGCCATACGGAACCTCATCAACGAACGCGCTCCGACCGTCGTGATCCGCCAGAAGGCCATCGAGCTCGGAATGGTGACCTTGCGTGACGACGGTTTGCGGAGTATTTACAATGGTGAAACCACCGTGGAAGAAGTCTTGAAGTACACCTGAACCGTTGCGGAGGAACCGATATGGCCAAATTCAATTACGTCGCCATGGATTCCCGCGGCAAGGAGACCAAGGGCGTCCTGGAGGTCGGCAGCCAATCCGAGGCGATCAATCGTCTCAAGGAAATGGGCTTTTTCCCGACCAAGGTCACCGAGGCCGAAAAGCCGAAGGATGCCAAGAAGGACGCCAAGTCTTCCGGGGGCGGAGGATCCTCGGGCGGCAAGAAGAAGAAGGGGGGACAGATCAACATCCGGATCCCCGGGTTCGGCAGCGGCGTCAAGACCAAGGTGCTCACCACCTTCACCCGTCAGTTGGCGACCCTTGTGGAAGCCGGTCTGCCCCTGCTTCGCGGACTACGCGTGCTGGAGAAGCAGGAACGCAACGTGACCCTCAAGAACATCCTTGGGGACCTGTCCCTCTCCATCGAAGGCGGCAGCACCTTCTCCGAAGGCTTGGCCCAGCATCCCAAGGTCTTCAACCGCCTCTTCATCAACATGGTGAAGGCGGGCGAACTCGGCGGTGTGCTGGAGGTCGTGCTCAAGCGCTTGGCCGAGTTCATGGAGAAGGCCGAGAAGATCAAGGGCAAGGTCGTCGCGGCCATGTTCTACCCGGTCGCGGTCATGGTCGTGGCCGTGGGTATCGTCGCGCTGCTGATGATCGTGGTCGTGCCCAAGTTCAAGACCATCTTTGCCGACCTCCTCGGCGGCGACGCCGGCATGCCCGGATTCACGCTCTTCGTGCTCAAGATCTCGGAGACGCTTAAGGACTACACCATCATCTTCCCGGAATGGTTCTTCGGAGGGTTCCCGTTCCCGGGACCGGTCGTCTGGGGCATCATCGTCTTCGTCATCGTCTTCAAGGTCACCATCAAAACCAAGAAGGGCATGTGGTACTTCGACAAGTTCAAGCTGAACATGCCGGTTCTTGGCCCGGTGATCAGCAAGGTCGCCATTGCCCGCTTCACGCGGACACTCGGCACCCTGGTCCAATCTGGCGTTCCCATCCTTCAGGCTCTCACCATCGTCCGGGAAACCGCCGGCAACGTGGTTGTGGCCAAGGCGGTTCAGGATGTCTATGAGTCGGTCAAGGAAGGTGAGACGATCACCGCTCCCCTTGAGAAGTCCGGTGTCTTCCCGCCCATGGTGATCTCGATGGTGGACGTCGGCGAACAGACCGGCGCCCTGCCTGAGATGCTTCTCAAGATCTCCGACAACTTCGACGAAGAGGTCGACAACGCGGTGTCCGCGATGACCTCCCTCTTGGAGCCGATCATGATCGTCTTCCTGGCGGTTGTCGTCGGATCCATCGTCATCGCGATGTTCCTCCCGCTCATCAAGCTGATGGAAAGCCTCGGCAGCGACCCCGGCGGCGGCGGCGAATAATCGGCTCAATCCAAGGCGGCTGCCCTTTCCAAGGTCAGCCGCCTTTTTTCTTCCAAAATCCGGACTCCTTGACGAACTCTCCTTGGGCGTGTAAATACAAAGTACACACTTTGAATGCGCCAAGGCCATACTGTGAACGCCTAGATGGAATTCGACTGGATCAATCCGCCGTTCGAGTTGGAAGCGCCGTTATCAGTAACGGACGTGGAGGAGTCGTTCGAGGATCCATTTGCCATCCGGCTGTTGCCGGACTCCGCGCGGTTCGGGGTGCAGGCCCGGTTCTTCAACTTGGGGAAGTCGGCCTCGGGGCAGGGGTTGTTCAGTGTTTACCGCACCAACGGCAAGGTGATCCGCGTGATCGTCGCGCGGCCGTTCACGGACGAGGAGATCTACTTCTACAACCGGAAGACGGTGCAGGCCCTGTCTTCCTGATCCGGAACCCGAACTGACCATGGCCACCGGATCCGTCAGCGACTGGGATGACGTCCCGATGTTCGACAGCGAACAGGCGGAGGCGATTTTCTGGTCGGAGAATCAGGTGGACCTGCGCCTGATGGAATCCTCGGCAGCTCTCGGATCGGAATCCTCGGAATCCATCACCATCACCCTCCGGATGGACCCGCGGATGCTAAGTCGGATCAAGCGTCTCGCCCGTTCCCGCTTCCTCAACTACCAGAGCATGATCAAGCAGTGGTTGAGCGAGCGCATGGAAAAGGAATTGAAGGACCGTTGAACCTGCGGAAGCCTTTGCGCTTCACGTCACATCGCCATGAGCCGCCCATTGCACCCACGATTTTCGCCGCTCCCCGCCTCCCGGCGGGCCTCGGCGTTCACGCTCATCGAGCTGCTCGTGGTGTTTTCGATCATCGGGGTCCTCGCCGGCATGGTCGTTGGGTTGGCCCCTCTGGCCTCCGCCAAGATGAAGGAGGCGGCGGTCCGTGCGGAACTCCAGAAGCTGGTGACCCTGATCGAGGCCTACAAATCGAAGTACGGCGTCTATCCGCCGGATGGAGTGACTTCGGTCGCGACCGCCCAGGGCCCGCAGCTGGTCGCGAATCCCCGGCTCAGCCCCCTCTTCTACGAACTCACCGGCGTCTACATCACCAATGCGACCAGCGCTGCCGGCTACTTCGTTCCCCGGGCCGATGCGGATGATGCCGACGGGATCCGGTCTGGCGATCTGACGACCTGGTTCGGACGGGAAGGCATCCTGAACGCCAAGCCCTTCGAACTGCGCAACCGGCTTTTCATCTCGGACTTCAAGGACACCCAATACGCCGAGATCTTCCGGTCCAGGACCGATGCCGGCTACGTCGACCTCGAGGTGCTTGCGGTTGGTTTCGCAACCGATGCCTCGGGCAAGCGGGGTGGCGGTTTCGCCTGGCCGAACAACCGAAACGACCATCCGATCCCTTCGAACAAGGGCCTGAATCCCTGGCACTACGTCTCCACCAGTCCCACCAACAACCCGGGCGCCTTCGACCTTTGGGCGGTGATCCCGGTCGGAAGGGACAAGGTGAAGATCATCGGCAACTGGAAGGAGAACAACTGAACCCCGTTTCCCGGACCCCCATGAACACCCGAATCCAACTCCGTCCCCGTCGGAGCGGCTTTACGCTCATCGAACTCCTCGTCGTCATCGCCATCATCGGCGTCCTCGCCGGCATGATCGTGCCCGCCACGGTGAATGCGCTCAAGAAGGCCAAGATGGCCAAGGCCAGGGCCGAGATCGCCAACATCGTCGGCGCCATCAAGGGATATCAGGCCGACTACTCACGTCTTCCTGCTTCGCCGGCCACGCGCGAGGCCCACGCCGCGAAGGGGGCCTACGCGAACACTCTTTTCGGCAACGGAACCCCGGACTTCGTCTTCGGCACCTACAACGCGAGCAATCTGGTCTCAGTGCCGCGTTTTCTGGAGATCGGCGATCCCAACTCGGCGCGCCAGCCCAACAATTCCGAAGTGATGGCGATGCTCACGGCCTCCCAGTTCCCCGACTCGGTGAACGCCTCGTTGGTCGTCAATGCCAACAACAACCAGAATCCCAAGCGCAACGTTTACCTGAACGTCAAGGTGGTCCCAAGGAACAACCCGGGCGGCATCGACGACCTGGGTGTCTACCGCGATCCTTGGGGCCGTCCCTACATCATCATTCTCGACTTGGACTATGACAACCGGGTGCTCAGCCCGTTTCCGTTGGTGCGCAACAACGCTCCCCAGCCCCGATTCATCCCGGACAGCGTGCTCGTGATGTCTCTTGGACCGGACGGCAAGGCCAACCTCGGACTGGAAGAAGGACACCCGGAAAACCGGGACAACATCTACAGCTGGAAGTGATCCGGCTCCGTGCCCCTTGAAACCATGAGGACCTTCGCCGCCACACGAACCGGCACCGTTCCGGCCCAACCGCCGAAGCGGCGCGCCTTTTCGCTGCTGGAACTCATGGTCGTGGTCTCGATCATCGGCTTGCTCGCCGCGATCTCGGTTCCGGCCATCAAGGGCATGTCCCAGGGCAAGGCCCTGTCCTCCGGTCATCAGCAGCTGCATGACGACCTGAACCGCGCCCGCCAGGAGGCGCTCCGGCTTCGCTCGACCGTCTATGTGGTCTTCACCCCGACCAATGTCTGGGGTTCCTTTTCGGCACTCCAACAACGCGTCAACGAGATGGTCTCCGTCTCCGGCACCGCACCGGAGCGCTTCCGCGAACAGGCCCTCCGGACCTTCACCAACATCGCCCTCGGCACCTATCACGGCTATGCACTGCTGGTGGAGCGGGAGGTCGGTTCCCAGCCCGGTCGGGCGCATCCCAAGTACCTTGGGCCTGGCTGGCAGACGCTTCCGGACGGCGTGATCTTTTCCCCTCGCCTGTTGCTCGAAACCCCGGCTCTCCAGATCGGCGACCGGGAAAACCACATCATCCACAGCCTTCCGGTCCGGGATTTCTCCTTCCCCATCGCCGAGTTCCCCGGCGATCTGCTTCCGGCGGTTCCGATGCGCTTCATCGCCTTCGGTCCCGACGGCCGACTGGCGGTCGATGAGATGAACCTGGTTTGGCGGGCCAACGGACGGAACGACCTCACGCTGCCTCCCTTGTCCGAGCTGACCGTCGGCGTCGCGCAAGGCAGCGTCTTCATCGCCCGTCTCGCTGCCACGCCCGGTCAGGACCTCGGACCGCTCGATCCTTCGGTTCCGCCGGATGTCATCGAAACCCCGAGGGATAACGCCACCAACAACCGGGTGGTCATCTCCTCGCTGACCGGACGCTCCAAAATCCTCAAGGCCGTCCTCCCGTGATCCCCCTCGTCCAACCCTTCTCCGTCCGCGGCCGCGTCGGTCGTCGATCGGCCTTCACCCTGATCGAGATCGCCCTGTGCATCGCGATCGTCTCGATCGCCATGGTGGCCATCATCGGTGTCCTGCCGACCGGATTGAACGTCCAGCGGCAGAACCGCGAGGAGGCGATGCTCACCCAGGACGCCGAACTCCTTCTCAATGCCATCCGATCCGGCCAAGTGGGCCTGCAGGACCTGGTGAACTTCGCCGACCGGGTGACTTTGGTCCGCGATTACCGGGACGGATCCCCCTCCCGGACCAACTACTTCCATGGTCCATTGGTGGTGTCGCCCCCGGCCGATTCCCAGCCGTTCGGGGATGCCTTCCAGCTGCTGGGGCTCATCAGCCGCCCGCGTTACACCCGTGAGGTTTCCGCCAACAACCCGAACAGTGCGGTCGTGGTGACCAACACCATCCACCTCGAGATGCGGACGCTCAGCGGCTCGATGGCCAACCAGCCGATCATCCGTTCATCAGGCTACCGCACTCCCGGTTCAGATCCGCGCATCGACTTCGCGTTCCGCTATCTGGTCACCATCGAGACCGTCGCCCGACAGGGCGTCCGTGTCCCGGGCGACCTCGAGCGGATGCCGGACACCACCGACGACGGCGTCAGCGAGATCCGGCTCACCCTGGAGTGGCCGTTGGTCCGCAACGGCCCGAACCCGGCGCAGTACCGGCTTGGTTTCAACCGGCGTGAATTCCGGACCGAGGTGCTTTCGATTCCAGTCGTGCAGCAAGGCAACGTTCCCCAAAGCACCGACTACTATGGTCCGATCGTCTATCCGTTCCGGGCTCCGCCCACACGCCCGACGCCGTCCGAGATCTACTACTTCCGGATGAAGCCGGGAACCCTTTGATCCGATGAAGCTTCGCCTCTCCACAACCCGGCGGACCTCCCGCGGCTTCTCCCTCCTGGAGATGATGA
>JAIXUV010000258.1 GCA_027483345.1 Verrucomicrobiales bacterium
TCGGCGATCTTCTTCACGCGGTCTTCCTGAGGTGGGCGAGAAACTCCTTGTTTCCGGCCGGACCAAGCAAGGGGGATTCCATGCAGCCGCACCACTCGAGGACGGGAAGTTCCTCGGCGACGAAGGCCTGGAGGTCCCGCAGCACGGCTTCGTGGATGGCCGGGTCGGTGATCACCCCGGCGCCTCGGTCCACGGCCTCCTTGCCCGCCTCGAACTGCGGCTTGACCAGGACCAGGAACCGCGTGCCGGCACGGGCCAGCGGCACCGCGGGCGGAAGGATCAGGCGGAGGCTGATGAAGGAGCAGTCCGCGACGACGAGGTCGAACGGCAGGTCGCCGGTGGCGAAGGAACCCGGCGTCAGGTGCCGCGCGTTGGTGCGTTCCATCACCACCACCCTCGGATCCTGGCGCAGCTTCCAGGCGAGCTGACCGTGGCCGACGTCGATGGCATGGACCCGCGCGGCACCGTGCTGGAGGAGGCAGTCGGTGAACCCGCCGGTGCTGGCCCCGAGGTCGGCGCAGCGGAGGCCTTCGGGCGACACGCCGAAGCCGAGGATCGCCGCCTCCAGCTTGTGGCCGCCGCGGGAGACGTAGCGGTCGCCTCCGACCAGTTCGACTCCGTCGCCTTCGCGGACGCCGTCGCTGGCCTTCGACGCGGTGTGGCCGTTGATCCGGACCATGCCGGCCATGATCAGGCGTTGCGCCTGGGAACGGCTTTCACAGAGGCCCCGGTCCACCAGGGCCTGGTCGAGACGCGATTTCACGGTCGGCGACGGGTGGGGACCGGACGTCCGGGACGGCGGTCCGTTCCGCTGAGGTCAGGCGGTGGCCGGACCTTCCGTCGCACCGCCGGGAGGGCGGATGAGCGCGGGATCGGGGCGCGGGAACGTGGAGGTGCTCTGGCGCAGCATCTCCGCACGGAACAGGTCGCGTTCGTCCGAGGCGAGCTTGTCCCGAAGCGGATGCGCCAACTGCAGGTGCGCCGGCTGGCTGCGGAGGAACAGTTCGTCGACCTGGGCCTTGGGCGTGTCGCGGAAGAGCCCGAGGTCGACGCCGAGCCGCATGAAGCTGAGCAGGTTCATCGCCTCCTTGGAGGAGATGCTCCAGGCGTTCCCGAGGATGCCGTAGGCGCGCCCGATGTGGTTCAGCAGGACCGCCGGCTTCTTCTCCAGCTGGGCGTGCCGGGCGTTCTGCTCGTGCTCGATGATCTGGAGCAGGACCTTGTTGATCCGCTCGACGATGTCGTTCTCGCTCTCGCCGAGGGTCATCTGGTTGGAGACCTGGAAGATGTTACCCAAGGCCTCGGTGCCTTCCCCGTAGAGGCCGCGGACCGCGAGGCCGAGCTTGTTCACCGCCTGGATGATCTGGTTGATCTGCTCGGCCAACACCAACCCGGGGAGGTGGAGCATGGCGCTCACGCGGATGCCCGTGCCGAGGTTCGTGGGACAGGCGGTCAGGAATCCGTAGCGTTCGGCGAAGGCGAACTCCACCCGCTCCTGCAACGCGGAGTCCACGGAGTCGATGGTCATCCAGGCCTGCCGGAGCTGGAGCCCGGGACGCAGGGCCTGCATCCGGAGGTGGTCCTCCTCGTTGACCATCACGCAGACGCTCTCCTCGCGGTTGAACACCAGGCCGCTGCCCGCGTTCTTCGCGGCGTGCTCGCGGCTGATCAGGTGCCGCTCAACGAGGATCTGCTTCTCGAGGGCCGGAAGCTTGTCCATGGACTCGGAGAAGGCGTCGGGCCCCATCAGCGGCAGGCTGCGCACCACCGGCATCAGGGCCTCGAAGGCCTTCATGCGGTCCGCCTTCTTCGAATGGCTCGGGAACGGCACCGTCCGGAGGTTCCGGGCGAGGCGGACGCGGCTGGAGAGCACGATGACGTCGTGCGGTCCGTTGCGGCGGCTGGCCTCGGACGGCGGGATCAGGAAATCGAGTACGGACATGGAGGATGCGGTTGGGGTTCGCGGTTCAGGCGACGGCCTTGGCGGCCTTGATCTCGTCCCGGAGGCGGGCGGCGGTCTCGAAGTCCTCCCTCTGGATCGCGTCCTGCAGCTCCTTCGTGAGCCGGTTCAGCAGCTGGGAACTCTTGAGCACCCTCTGGAGCGCCGCGGGGACCTTGCCCCGGTGGCGCACGTCCTTGTGCATGGTCTTCAGCACCGAATCGAGGCCTTCGCTGAACACCTCGTAGCACCGGGCGCAACCCAGGCGGCCGCTCTTCTTGAAGTCGGCCTGCGTGTACCCGCACTGGTCGCACGAAACGGCCCCGACCGCCTCGGATGCCTCCTCCATCTTCTGCGAGGCACCCAGCCCGAGCAAGTGGTCCGCCAAAGCGAAGGCTGTCGGGTCGTTGTAGTTCTTCTCCTTCGCGCAAGCCGCGCAGGCGTCGACCTTTTTGACCTTGTTGTCCGCGATCTCGGTCACATGGACCGTCGCCTCCTTCACCTTGCAGAACTGGCAGAGCATATCCTCGGGCCAGATATCGGCGGCACCCTCCCCCAAGTCAAGGAACGCCCCGGAATACCGGGACGTTCCCGTCGGCCGCTTCAGAGCCGTCGGACACGGAAGAGGACGCTGTCCACCCCGGTCACCGACAGCTCGAACGACACCGGAACGCCCGGCCCGGAGGTCGTCACCGACCCGATCCCGGCGACCGGAGTCCACGGAACGGTCAGGTTGGGAGTCCGCTCGACGACGTGGACCTGTCCGGCCGGACCGAAGACGTCCACGCGGACGCGGCCGCCCGGCAACAGCACCACGGCAAGCCGGGTCGGCCCGCTCGGGACGTCGTTGTCTACGATCTCGACCACCGCCTCGGAGGCGCCCGGGGTCAACGCCGAGCCGGTCGCCGTGCCCGTCGAAAGGGCGAGCACCAGGTTGACGGTCTCATTGGTTTCGATTGCGGAGTCGTCCACCAGCGGCAGACGGATCAGGCGCCGAGTGACTCCCGGACCGAACTCGACCGCCACCGTGGATGCCTCGTAGTCCGAGCCGGCGGTGGCCGTGCCTCCTGACAGCCGGAGCGCCCCGAGGATCCTGCCGGCGGTGCCGCCAACCCGGACGACCTCCACCGCGGGTTCGGTTCCTTCTCCAACCTCGAAGCGGGACTGGGCGAAACCGATCGAGCCGGCGGAGTCGTTGTCGACGACCCCGGCGGTTCCCACGCTCGGCGACCCGATCACCGCCCCCGCGGCGGAACCCGGCGCCAGCGCCAGCTGCACCGCGATCGGACGCAGGTCCTGCGGGAGTGTGTCGTCGACCAGCAACCCGGCGAAGTCGAGGCTCTGCTGCAGGTTGCCGTCGTCGAATCGCAACACCGCCTCGTTCATCCGGAGCAGCCCTGCAGGACCGCTGAGCAGGACCCGGATGTCGACGCGTCCGGCCGATCCGTTCCTGCGGACGACCGTGAGCGGCTCCAAGGACCTGCCGTCCTCGGTCACAACCGCCTCCGTCCTCAGCAGTTCGAAGGTGCCGGTCTGCACGTTGGTCCCCGTGATGTCGCCGACGGGGGCGTCGAGAACCGCCTGTTCCAGCGCCTCGCCGGTGAACCGGAGCGTGACCTCGTCCGCGCCGAGCCGGCCTCCTGCCAGCTCACCCAACGCGTCCGCGGTCTCGCCCTGAGAGACCGTCTGGACCTGTGCAATGTCCTCGATCGCCGAACGCGGGTCGGTCGCGGACTCCGCCGCCTCGACCTTGGCCCCGTTCTGCTCGGCAACCACCTGGGAGACCACCTCGCGGATCTCGGTCGAAAGGGTCGTGCCGGAGTTCGCCGCGGCCGCGTTGACTGTGTCCCGGACCGCGGAGTCGGTCGTCAGGTCGACGGCCGCTCCGCTCGAGACCTGACGTGCCAACGCATCGGTCACCACGGCGGCGGCGCCGCGGGCATCCAGGGATCCGGCCTCGTCCAACACGCGGGAGACCTGGGCGATGGTGTCGGAGACCACCGCAGCGGCGGCCTGCATCGTCACCGCGCGCTGATCGCCCGCGGCAGCGGCCTGGATCGGGTCGAACCGTGTCACCTCCACGCCGGCGGGCAGCTCCAGCGCCGTGCGGACACGCTCCTCGGCCGCGGCGAAGCCGAGCCCTGGATTCTGTCGGGCCACGGTGTCCACCAGCGTCGTCAGCGGGCTGATCACCGTCGCCCCCGGCGGGGCGGAAAGCGGAGATGTCCGAGGCTCGCCGGTCGAGACGTCGAAGCCGCCTTGGGCGATGATCCGTCCCTCATCCGGGCCCAGGGCCCCGTCGCGGTTCCGGTCGAAGTCGCCAAGCTCGAAGGCCAGTTGGAAATTCCCGGAACGGTCGGTGACCGTGGACGGCTCGCCGGCGTCGAGGACGCCGTTCAGGTTGGCGTCCAACCACAGGGTCGCGTTGGCCACATAGCCGTCGATCGCCCGGCCATTGTAGGTGAACGGAGCGGAGAACTTCTCCGCCACCACCACGAAGGACCGCTGCGCGAAGACGATGCCGTCGCCGACACTCACCCGGACGGTGTTGGTGCTGGGCTTCTGCGTCGACTGCGGGCGCCACTGGACGACACCGCGGTCGGTGACCGTGAGCCCGGACGGACCCTGGTCCACGCGGTAGTTCAGGACCTGCGCCGGCTGGTCGAGGTCGCGGCCTTCGAGCACGACGCGCAACGCGGCGCCGTCGGGCACCACCTGGTCGGAGACCGAGGCCAGGGTCGGCGCGACGTTCACCTCACGCACCGTCACCGGGATCTCGATCCGGGCCGTGCCGCCCTCGGAATCGGAGACCTCGGCCACCACGATGGGCGAACCGGGGCCCTGGTCCTCGGCCGGCGTCCAACGCAGGAGACCGGAGGTCGAGACGCCGAGCCCGGAGGGACCCGATACCAAGCGGAAGGTCAGCGCATTCGCCGGCAGGTCACCGTCGATGGCCACCAACTGGAGGGACAGTGTCGCCAGTTCGTCGACCGACTGCGGGGCCACGGCGGCGAACACCGGCGCCTGGTTCACCTCGCGCACCGTCACAGTGAAGGCGTTCGTCGTCGACAGGCTCGGCGTGCCGTTGTCGGCCACCCGCACCCGCACCGCGTTCACCGAAGGCCCGTTCGCCTCCGTGGTCACCCAGCGCAGATCCCCGTTGGCCGCCACAGTCAGGCCCGTGGGCCCTTCCAGCAGCGAATAGGTCAGGCCGTTGGCCGGAACGTCCGGATCACTTCCGGCCAACCGGAACGCCAACGTCGTCCCCTCGTCCAGGACCTGGTCGGTCACCGCCAGCACCGGCGCGCGGTTCACCTCACGGACCGCCACCAGGAACTCGTTCGTCGCCGACAGCGGCGGATTCCCGCCGTCCTCGACTCGCACAGTGACACGGCTCGTCCCGGGACCGTCGGCCTCGCCGGGCGTCCATGTCGCCAAACCCGTCGGCGCCACCACGAAGCCCGCCGGGGCACGCACCACACTGTACACAAGCCCATTGGCCGGCAGGTCGCCGTCCGTCGCCGCCAGCTGCAGGCGCAGCTCGGTCATCTCGTTCACCGACTGCTGCGGCACCGCCGTGAACGCCGGCGCCTGGTTCACCTCGCGCACCACCACCGTGAACGCGTTCGTCGTCGACAAGGCCGGCGTGCCGCTGTCGCGCACGAAGACCCTCACCTCGTTCGTCGACGGTCCCTGCGCCTCCGTCGGCGTCCACGCCAACCGGCCATCCGCCCCGACCGACATCCCGGGCGGTCCCGACGCCAACCCATACGTCAGCGTGTTCGCAGGCAGGTCCGCATCCGAACCGCTCAACTGCAGAACCAGCGGACTCCCCTCGTTCAACGTCTGGTTCGAAACCGCGGCCAGCACCGGCGCCTGGTTCACCTCGCGCACCGTCACCGTGAAGGTGTTCGTCGTCGACAGGCTCGGCGTGCCGTTGTCGGTCACCACCACCAACGCCTCGGCCGTGGAAGGCCCGGTGGACTCGCTGGTCGCCCAACGCAGGAGTCCGTTCGGGGACACGGTCATTCCCGACGGCCCACGTTCGAGCCGGAAGGTGAGCGAATTGGCCGGAATGTCGGTGTCGACCCCGGTCAACGCCGACTCCAGGGTGGTGCCCTCGTCGATGGTCGCGCCGGTCTGGACGATCCGCGGCGCGGTGTTCACCTCGCGCACGGAAAGCACGATCTCGTTGGTGCTCGAAAGGGGCGGGATGCCGTTGTCGGTCACCTTCACCAGCACGCGGCTCGAAGACGGCCCGTCCTGTTCGGTTGGGGTCCAGGTCATCACGCCAGCCGGACTGACGGCGAGGCCCGCCGGCCCCCGCACCAGCCCGAAGGCCAGCGCATTCGCCGGCAGGTCGGCGTCGGCGGCGGACAGGGCCAACTGGAACGGCGCGGCCTCGTTCAGATTCTGCTGTGGCACCGCGGCGATGACGGGCACCGAGTTGACCTCGCCCACCGTCACCGTGAAGGAGTTGGTGGTGCTCAACGCCGGCGATCCGCCGTCGGTCACACTGACCCGCACCACCTGAACGCTCGGTCCCTGCGCCTCGTTCGGGGTCCAGGTGAACAGTCCGGCCACGTTGACCGCGGCCCCTGCGGGCGCCTGCACCAGCCCATAGACCAGCCCCGCAGCCGGCGTCTCCGCGTCCGCCGCGTTCAACGCGATGGAAAGGAGCAGGCCTTCGTTGATCACAGCATTGGGGATCTCGGCCAACTGCGGCGGGTCGTTCACCGGGTTCACCGTGATGCTCACCGCAACGGGTGCGGAAGTCA
Organism: Verrucomicrobiales bacterium; assembly: GCA_027483345.1. Lineage (GTDB taxonomy): Bacteria > Verrucomicrobiota > Verrucomicrobiia > Limisphaerales > UBA9464 > SXXZ01. The sequence goes on from JAIXUV010000258.1 coordinate 6,718, forward strand.
GCGAACCGTCGGAGACCGCGAACTCGAACGCATCCGCACCGAAGTAGTTGGAAAGCGGGCGATAGACGACCTGACTCCCGTTCAGCTGCGCGAGACCATTGGCGGTTCCGCGAACGAGGTGGAAGCCCAAGGGAGCCCCCTCAGGATCATTGCCTTCCAACTGGATGGTCAGGGATTGGTCCTCCGACAAGGAAACCGCCTGCGCCAGCGCCGTCGGCGCCTGGTTCACCGGCGTCGGCGGACGCAGCTGGAAGCTCGTGAACCCGTTGATCAGCGCGCCCAACAGGTCCGTCGGCACCGTCACCGGATGCTGGAACGTCGCCGAGCTGCCACGCACCAGGTTCAACGCCACCGCCTGTTCCCAGCTCGGTGCCTGCGTCACGTCCCACACCCGTACCTGGAATGTCACCACCTGCCCCGCCAACACGCCGGGGAGGAACACCGCCTCCGACACCCACGTTCCCGGCTGCGACGTCGGCGCTGCGCGGAA
>JAIXUV010000094.1 GCA_027483345.1 Verrucomicrobiales bacterium
CCCAGCGACGACTCCACCGCGCCGACCCGGCCGTCGCAACGGTCGAGCACCCACTTCAGCACACGCATGTTCTCGCCGAAGCCGGGCCAGAGGAAACGCCCTTCGGAATCCTTCCGGAACCAGTTCACGTGGAAGATCCGCGGCGGCTCCGCGAGCCGCTTCCGCATGTCCAGCCAGTGGCGGAAGTACCGGCCCATGTTGTACCCGCAGAACGGCAGCATCGCCATCGGGTCGCGCCGGACCTGTCCGACCGTGCCCGCCGCGGCCGCCGTCATCTCGCTGCCCATGGTCGCACCGAGGAACACGCCGTGGCTCCAGTTGAACGCCTCGAACACCAGCGGCACCGTGCCCGCGCGGCGGCCGCCGAAGATGATCGCGTCGATGGGAACGCCCTGCGGGTCGAGCGCCTCCGGCGCGAAGGCGGGGTTGTTCGTGGCCGGCGCGGTGAAGCGCGAGTTCGGATGCGCCGCCTTCTCCTTCGACGCCGGCGTCCAGGGACGTCCCTGCCAATCGAGGCACTCCGCGGGCGCCGGATCGTCATGGCCTTCCCACCAGACCGTTCCGTCCGGCTTCAGCGCCACGTTCGTGTAGATCGTGTCCCGCGCGATGGTGGCCATCGCGTTGGGATTGGTCTTCGCGTTGGTCCCCGGCGCCACGCCGAAGTACCCGGCCTCCGGATTGATCGCCCTCAGCCTCCCGTCCGGCCCCGGCTGCATCCACGCGATGTCGTCGCCCACGGTCCAGATCTTCCATCCGGCGAAGCGCGCCGGTGGGATCAGCATCGCGAAGTTGGTCTTCCCACAGGCGCTCGGGAACGCGGCGGCCACATAGGACTTCCGGCCGTCGGGCGACTCCACCCCCAGGATCAGCATGTGCTCCGCCAGCCAGCCCTGGCGCCGGCCGAGGTACGAACCGATCCGCAGCGCCAGGCACTTCTTCCCGAGCAGCACGTTCCCGCCGTAGCCGGAGCCCACGGAGACGATCTCGTTGTCCTGCGGGAAGTGGCAGATCAGGCGGCGGTCCGGATGGCAGTCCAACAGGCAGTGCAGTCCACGGTTGAAGTCATCGACCTCGCCGAGGTGCTCCAGGGCCACCCGGCCCATCCGCGTCATGATGCGCATGTTGAGCACCACGTAGATCGAGTCCGTGACCTCGATGCCGACCTTCGCCAACGGCGATCCGGGAGGCCCCATCAGGTACGGGATCGCATACAGCGTGCGCCCCTTCATCCCGCCCTGGGCGAGCGCATGGAGCCTTGCCCTCATCGCCTTCGGATCCGCCCAGTTGTTGGTGGGTCCGGCGTCCTCCGCCATCTCGGTGCAGATGAAGGTGCTTTGCTCGACGCGGGCGACGTCGTTGGGGTTGGACCGGTGGTAGTGGCAGCCCGGGAGCTTCTCCTGGTTCAACGGCAGGAGGACTCCCTGCCGGACCGCCTCCGCGTAGAGGAAGTCCCTTTCGCCCTCGGAGCCGTCGCACCAGAAGACGGCGTCCGGCGTCGTGAGATCCGCCATCGCGCGGACATACGCGGCGGCGTGGGGATTGGTGAAGGGCTGGGTTCCGAATTCCGACGTCGAGCTCGTGCTCATGACCGCAGCCTAGGACGGACACGCCCCGATGCCGCGCACAATTTGGCCGAATGGGCGCAAGCCTTGCCCGACGGCAACGGAGGCCCGCTCAGCCCCGCAAATGGGACCGGAACGCAAGGCCGCTGGGTTCACGGCTTGGCCGACGAGGCAGCCTGCGGGAAATCGGGAATCCCAGATCAGGAATCTCGAATGACCTGCCGTCTTCGACCCAACGGGAAGGCTCAGGCCTCCTCGCGATCGGCCACGAAACCTGCGAGAAGCCCGAGTCCCACGGTGACCATACCCGCTGCAATCGGCAGCACGGCCGGCAGCTCGAAGTAGAGTGCGGCAACCCAGAGGTGGCCGGCACCGATGGCGGAGGCGAGCAGGGCGATGACGATCACGGGCTTCATTAGGGGGCCCTTGTGGGCCACCGACCCCGGACTGCCAAGCGCGATTCCGCGGGCGCACCGATGCGGCTCAGACCAGCGGCTTCGATTTGCCGACCTGCAGGACCACCGTGCCGGCGAACTTGTCATGCCACGCTTGGCGTTCCGGATCCCAGAGGGCCCAGAACCAGCCGAGGCCGCAGATCATGCCGCTGAGCACAGCCCCCACCGCACGCACGATCGCCGTGGCGCGGTCCAGCGGACGTCCATCCAGCCGCACCACCTGGAGCCGGAACAACAGACCGCCGAGCGTCGTCCCACGCCAGGCGATGAAGCCGGCGAAATAGCCGATGGCGACGAGCAGACGTGCCGGTCCGACGAAGTCGGGGACCATGGCCGAGGCCAATCCTACGAGGATCCAGTCGAGGAACAACGCCCCGAACCGCGGCAGGAAGCCCGGACGCGGCAGGGACTCGATCTCCGCCGCGTCCAAACCGGGCTGGGAAGTGCCCCGCATCCAGTCCGAGGCCGCCCGTCCGGTGCGGTCCGCTCCGGAAGAGAAGCCGGACGTGGCACTGGCGCCGGCCGTAGAGGAACCGTGGGACTGGGATTGGAACTGGGTCTGCGAGGAGCCGAAGGACGACGGAGCTTCCTGCTGGGCAAATCCCGTTGAGGAAGAGGCGCCATGCAGGGGTTGCGCCGGCGGTTCCGGCATCAACGGGATCGCGGTCACCGGCGGTCCGCCGGCGGGAACCAGCCCGGGATCGATGGGAACCTCGGTCGCCAAACGGACACCCGTCGGCTCCGCGACCGGACGGCCCGGAGCGGTCGGCGCCGGGGCCGGGGCCCTCCGCGATTCGTCCCGTCCGAAAAGGGCCAGCACCACGGCGCCGGTGCCCCAGAGGGACAGCGCAAACCAGACGAAGAACCCGATGAACGGGGTGGCGTAAAGGAGCGCGGCCAGGAGCGCGCCGACGACGAAGCGTAGGACCGGCGGGGAAGTCTTGGCCCCGAACGCGCCGGTGAGACGCCCGCCAAGGAACTGCAACACCGCCACCTTGCCCACCAGCTCGGCGACCAGGATCCCGGCGATGAACAGCAGCGGACCCACGACGGTGAGGCCGAGCAGGACGAACATGAAGAGTCCCAGCGGGATGCTCAGGGCGGCCATCAGCGCCGTCGCCCCCGGGCGTTCCACGATCGTCCGTTCCACACCCGTCGAGGCTCCCGGCAACAGCGCGGCCACGAGGAAATGGAGGAAGAAAAGGATCGCCATCAGCTTCCAAGGCGCGAAGACCGTGAAGGTCAACGGCCGCAGCTGCGCCAGGCCGTCGTTGAGATACGTCCGGATCCACTCGGGCACTCCGTCCCGGAAGCCCGGGATCACACTGAGCCCGAGCGGAAAGATCTCTCCCTTGACGACAGCCCCCGCTGCACGGAACACGCCGCCGCCGATTCCGACCACGTCGCCACCCACCTCCGCACCGGGTTCCAGTTTCACTCCGAAGCCGACGTTGACCACATTGCCGGCGACCTTTCCTCGGATGCTGGCCGTGCCGCCAACCACCACGACATCCTCGGTGACTTCGCCATCCACGGTGCCGTCGCCCAGCACCACCACCAGGGCCGAGGCGGTCTTGCCCTTTGCGATCATTTCGTCGCGGCCCACGGACACCACTTCGTTCTCGTCCTCGGAGACACTCATTGTGTCGTCGGAGTCCTCGGGGTCCTCGGAAGCCTCATGGACCTCCTTGGCCGCTCCGGGGGCCGCAGGGGCCGGAGGCGCCGGCGGGGTTTCCTGTGCGGCCAAAGGCGTCAGCGAGAACCCGGCGGCAAGAACCAGCGCGGCGAGCCACGCGGAGATCATTCGGTTCGGTTTCATCAAAGGGGAAAGGGAATCAGTCGTTGCGGCGGGCGAGGCGCCACGCGGCGGTGCCGAGGGTGAGGGTGGAGATCCAGGCCACCGCGAAGGCCCCGGCCAGGCAGGCGAGGTACAGGGGCTGGACCTGCGAAAGTGTCAGCCAGCCGGCGCGTCCCACGGAAAGGGCGGCTTCGCCCATCACGCTGGCGGCTCCCAGCGTGCTGGCCGCCTCGCGGGTGATGGGCGCGGCGCCAATCGCTTCGCGCAGGGCCGGCAAGGCCACGCCCCACAGCCCGTAGCCCAACGCCGGGAGGGCCACCAGGGATCCCGCCTTGGCGGCCGGATTCCATTCCAGCCACGGACGCGCATACCAAGGCATGGCCGCACGCCGCTGGATCTCGGCCATCACCCGGCGGCTCAACGCGGCGGGGGCCCGGCGATCCGGGATCTGCCGGAGGGTCTCTCTCGCCCACGATTCCAATGGATCGTTCTGTTTCGGCATCATTTTTCCTCCTGATTCAAACACCCAGCGCCTCGGCTTGGGGTTGCAGCTTTTTCAACAGCGCCTGGCGGGCCCGGAAGATGTCGGTCTTCACCTTGCCCAGCGAAACCTTCAGCCGGACCGCGATGTCCGCGTAGTCCAGGTCCTCGTAGTGGTACAGCACCAGCGCGACCCGTTGGTCCTTCGGCAGCTTCGCGATCGCCTCCTCCAGCATCTCCTTCTGGTCCGCGTTCAGCAGCGTGGACTCCAAGGTCTCCGGCGCCGCGAACTCGACCTCGCGTCCCTCGTCTTCGTCGTCGTCCCGACGCAGGTCGGTGAAGAACTTCCAACGCGCCCGATACCGCTCGAGGTGGTTCAGGCAGAGGTTGCGGGCCACCGTCTTCAACCAACCACCCGAACCCTGGCCGTCCTTGATCTCGTCCCAGTGCTTCCACGCCCGCACAAACGTCTCCTGGGCAACATCCTGCGCCTCGGCTTCATTGCCGAGTAGGCGGAACGCGGTGCTGTACACCATGTCCTGGTATGCGGCCATGAAAGCCTCGAACTGGTCGGAGTCGCTCATCGTGTCGCCCGGGCTGGCTTCCGGGAGGCAGCGTGCCCCAACCACCCACGGGCCACCGAGGAAGTTTCGGGAAAATTGGGAAATCCCGCGGGAATTCCACGGGGTGTCCCAAAATGACGCCCTCCCGCCATCTTTCCGACGAACCTTCCCGACTCATCCGGAGCCTGCTTCCCAGGGCTTTCGGAGGTTGTTCACCGTTTCTTCACCGGGGCCGGTTGACAGGCTCTGTCCACTCCGATACCTCCACACGGTCGCTTCGGGGAACTGTTCGGAAATCGGGTTCACGATGAGCAACGCACTAGGAGAACAGGTGCTCGTGTTGAACCGGCTCTGGCAGGCGGTCAACGTCTGCAGTGTCCGGCGCGCGCTCACCCTTCTTTTCGAAGGTCACGCACAGGTCGTCTTCGGCGCGGCCGACGGCGACTTCCGCACCTTCGACTTCAACCAGTGGCGCAGTTTCTCCGCCAAGGCTCCCGACGCCGACACCGCCGTCCGCACGGTCTCGTTCAAGATCCGCATCCCGCGGGTCATCTTGCTGCTGGGCTTCGACCGCCTTCCCAAGAAGGAGGTCAAGTTCACCCGGCACAACATCTTCGAGCGCGACAGCAACACCTGCCAGTACTGCGGCAAGGTCTTCGAGCGGAAGGACCTGAATCTCGACCACGTCGTGCCCCGCGACCGCGGTGGTCCGACCACGTGGGAGAACATCGTCTGCTCGTGCATCCCCTGTAACACCCGCAAGGCGAACCGCACCCCGGCCGAGGCCCACATGCGCCTCGTCCGCAAACCCAAGCGCCCCAAGTGGAGGCCCTTCGTCCAGGTCAGCTTCGGCGTGTCGATGCACGACAGCTGGAAGCACTTCCTCGATTTGGCCTACTGGAACGTGGAACTCGGCCAGGACACCGCCTGAGCCGAAACGGTTCAGACGTAGCGAAGACCGGCCTCACGCAGAAACGCAAAGACCCCAAAAGGGCGCGGGATTCCGGTTCGAAACTGGGGTCGCCATTCGGTGTCCGGTTCAGCAACGGGAATCCATCGGCCTCCTCCCTCCCCTCGGCGGCCTTGCGCGCCAATCCCTCCCGCATGAAGCCCCACCCGGCCGCAGATCAATGCCGGAGCAGGGCCCAGCTCGTGAAGAAGGCCACCGCCGCCGCGTAGGCCACCATTCCCAGACCGACTCCCATCGGCACCAGCCGATCCCCGGCGAACGTCAGCAACGCGGCCCCGGGCAACAGCATCAGGAAGGACTCGCCGAGGAAGCAGGCCAGGGCCAATCCCTTCGGCGTCTCCGAGAGCCGTTCCGAGATCCACAGCCGATACTGCCACTCGCCCATCGACCGCATCAGCCAGGCGTTCTGGAGATTGCGGGCCGCCACGAGGAAGCTCGTCGTCGCCACGGCCACGGCGAGCGTGGGCTGGCATCCCAGGAAGAGCGGCACCACCAGGTTCAAGGGGATGCCCCACTTCCAACCCAGTCTTCGGGCGATGGGATTCCCCTCCAGCGCCAAACGGGGCGTCGCGATCCAGGTGGAAAGCAGATCTGCGACACGGCCGGACAACGCCAGTCCCGTGAAGAGGAACCACATCGGGGATCCGAATGGCAGGGCTTCTTCCGGGAGCAGGGTCATGCGGCGAGGCCCGGCCTGGCCGGTCCCGGATTCACTTCTTCCCGTAGATCTGCTCCGGCGTCTCCAGCCGGGGCTCCGTCACCTCCGAGCCGTTGTCCGCCGTCACGCTGCGGAAAAAGCAGGAACGGTATCCCTCATGACAGGCCGCGCCGGTCTGCTCGACCTGGATCAGCAACGTGTCGCCGTCGCAGTCGTAGGCGACGTCCTTCACCACCTGCACGTGTCCGCTGCTCTCGCCCTTCATCCAGAACTTCTGGCGCGAACGGCTCCAGAAATGGGTCCGCCGCGTCTGGATGGTGGTCTCGAGCGAGGCCCGGTTCATCCAGGCCATCATCAACACCCGCCCGGTCGCCTGTTCCTGGATGATCGCCGGGATCAGGCCGTCGGAGGTCCACTTCAGCTGGTCGAAAAAGCTCATGCCTTCTGGGAACACGAGCCTGATGGATCGGGACCGACGGTGCAAATCCTCCCGCCTTCCGTCCGCTCGGCGACCGGCCGGGGTTCAGCCCAGCACCAACCCCACCGGACAGTGGTCTGAGCCGGTCACCGCCGGCCGGATGAAGGCGTCCGCAACCCGGGGCTTCAGCACCGCGGACACCCCGAAGTAGTCGATGCGCCAACCCACGTTCCGCGCCCGCGCCCCGGTCATCAGGCTCCACCAGGTATAGTGGCCCTTCTCCCCGGGATGACGGTCCCGGAAGGTGTCCACGAACCCCGCCTCCATTAGCGCCGTGAATCCGGCCCGCTCCTCCACGGTGAACCCATGGGTCCGCGTGTTGGACTTCGGGTTCGCCAGGTCGATCTCGGTATGCGCCACGTTCAGGTCCCCGCAGAAGACCACCGGCTTGCGCTTCTCGAGCGACTTCAGGTGGCGCAGGAAGGCCGGATCCCACTCGCGATGACGGTAGTCGAGCCGTGTCAGTTCGCGCTGCGAGTTCGGCGTGTAGCAGTTCACCAGGAAGAATTCCGAATGCTCGGTGGTCAGCACCCGGCCTTCGCGGTCCTCGAGGAACCCGCCCAGGCCCCGCTCCACGGAGAGCGACTTCGCCCGCGTCAACGTCAGCGTGCCGCTGTAGCCCTTCTTCTCCGCGGAGTTCCAATGGGCCTCGTAGCCGGCCGGCCATTCCACGTCGACCTGCTCCGGCTGCGCCTTCACCTCCTGCAGGCACAGGATGTCCGGGTCCTCGGACCGGATGAAATCCAACAGTCCCTTGCCCAACACGGCCCGCACGCCGTTGACGTTCCAAGAAATCAGCTTCACCGCCCGGAACGGTGGGTGAGGGGATGGTGGGGTGGCAACGAGCAACGCGGCCGCCGGCGGATCCGGACCGGAATCCTCGTTCCCACGGCTCGAAACCAATCGACTCCAGCCGGGTGCTGGAAAACGTCGGATTCCAACGGGCCTCAAACCCGGGTATCCAACCAAGCTAGCCCAACTGCAGACCAACCCGCTCCCAAGCCCAACATGACGACCCTCCAGCCCCTTCTCGCCGCCTCCGAAGCCGACGCCACCGGAATCGGGGGCATCGCGGCCCTTGTCGGCGTCGTGTTGCTCTTCGGCCTTTTCATTGGCCTCGCCGTCAACGCCGTCGTCTGCTGGATCATCTCCTCCGCACTCGAACGGATCCCCGCCGAACACCGGAAGATCTCCCCGGGTCAGGTCTGGCTCCTGATGATCCCGTGCTTCCCGATCATCTGGAACTTCGTCGTCTTCCAGCGCGTTCCGGCGTCGTTCAAGAGCCATTTCGACAGCGTCGGCCGGGGCGACGTCGGGGACTGCGGCGCCGCGGTGGGCCTCTGGTACTCGATCGTCACCGTCGCCTGCTGCATCCCGCTGCTGAACTACATCGCCGGTCCTGCCGCACTGGTCCTGCTGATCCTGAACCTGGTGAAGTTCCACGACCTGAAGAACCGGATCTGAACCGTCGAAGAGGACGGTCCCCGCCGAAGCCGGGAAGCGCCGGGCGGTTCGCCGCAACGCCCGCTGGCCTGCGGCGGGGGGCTTCCCTACCATCGCCGCCACATGACGCACACGTTCGCCGACCTGGGCTTCCCCGGCAGGTTGATCGCGGTGGAGGGGCTCGACGGTTCGGGCAAGTCCACCCAGATCTACCTGCTGAAGCGCTGGCTGGAGATGCGCGGACTGAAGGTCTTCTTCAGCGAGTGGAATTCCTCGGCGCTGGTGAAGAGCGCCACCAGCAAGGGCAAGAAGCAGAACCTGCTCACCCCGACGACCTTCTCCCTGATCCACGCGACGGACTTCGCCGACCGCTACGAGCGTCAGCTTCTGCCCCTGCTCAAGGCCGGCTACCTCGTGCTGTGCGACCGCTACATCTACACGGCCTTCGCCCGCGACGTCGTCCGCGGCTGCCCCCCGGCCTGGGTGCGCGGCGTGTACAGCTTCGCAGCCCGGCCCGACATCACCTTCTTCTTCCGGTCCCACCTCGAGGTTTCCCTGAACCGCATCCTCGACAACCGCCCCACGCTCAAACACCACGAGGCCGGCATGGACCTCGGGCTCTCCACCGATCCCTATGAGAGCTTCCGCATCTTCCAGGGACGCATCTTCGAGCAGTACCTGGCGATGAGCACCGAGTTCGACTTCGTGGTGATGGACGCCAACCGCCGGATCGAGGAGCAGCAGGGGCTGGTCCGGAAGTTCGTCGAGGACCGCATCGGCCTGGACACCTACGCCGTCGTGAAATGAAACGAACCACCAAACACAACGCCCGCAGGGGTTCCGCCAACGGCGATCCGTCGGTGTTGGTCCCCAAGGTCACGCCCAAGCGGTTCTTCGGACTCGGCCTGCCCGGGGTCGACCTCGAGAAGCTCTCCGGCAAGCTGGTGGTGGTCGAGGGTGCCGACGGCTCGGGCCGCTCGACCCAGATCGCCCGGCTCGTCCAATGGCTCGAGGCCTCCGGCCATCACACCCTCCAGGTCGGACTTAAGCGCTCCTCGCTCGTCAGCGAAGAGCTGGAGACCGCCCAGCAGGGGAACATCCTCTCCCGCACCACGCTCTCGCTCTTCTACGCGACGGACTTCGCCGACCAGCTCGAGAACAACATCCTGCCCGCGTTGCGCGCCGGCTCGATCGTCATCGCCGACCGCTACATCTACACCCTCATGGTCCGGGATCTGGTCCGCGGCATGGACGAGGACTGGCTGCGCAACCTCTACGGCATCGCCCTCGTGCCGGACGCGGTCTTCTACCTCGAGGTGCGGCCCGAGATCCTTGTCCAACGCGTCTTCGCGAAGCAGCAGGCGCTGGACTACTGGGAAAGCGGCATGGACCTGGGCCTGTCGCGCGACATGTTCGACAGCTTCCTCCAGTACCAGAGCCGGATGCGGGACACCTTCCGCCGGCTCCAGAGGCGCTACGGATTCGACATCATCGACGCCGAGCGCTCCATGGACGAGGTCAATGCCGAGCTGCGCCAGCGGATCGAGAACGTGCTCGCCGGGGATCTCTCGCGCCAGCCGACCGCCGGCTGAGATTCCGGCCGATCCGGGAGACGGCGTCCCAAAAGGGAACGGAACGGGTCACTTCGGACCGGCCTTGGCCTGGGGCGTCTCACGACCGCGCCAGAACCAGTTCCACCGCGTGCCGTCCTTCGTTTTCTCGGTCTTCACCATGCCGAAGAGGAAGCCGGTCCGTGCTCCCGTCGGCGTCACATCCCGACGCCAGAGATTCCACAAGAGTGAACGGCTCGAGGTTCCGGCCTTGGGATTGGCCTCGGCACGGTAGATCGACCACACCGGAGTCCAACTGCGGGCGATCCCTTCGTTGTGGGGAAAGGCGCCTTCCGCCAAGGCCAGCACCTGGAAATGTTCGCGGCCGGCCCGGTCCTTCCAATGGTAGGCCAACGGCCAGAGTGACCGCCGCCGATACTCCTGGCCCGTCTGGCGGTTCCGCTCCGAGACGTCGCTCCAGAGGTAGAAAAACGAACGGGTCTGTTCCCGCTCCAGGTTCTCGGTCCGGAGGAGCTTGTGGGTGTAGGCGGGCCAGAGCAGGAAGTCGCTGGTCAGGTTCGTGTTCGAGGCCCGTCCCCAAATGGGCCACAACCTGCGCGAGACCTTGTCGCCGTCGGCCCATCCGACGAACGGCCACGGCGCACCCCATTCCTCATAGCGCATCTCACCCCGGCTCACCGTGTGGGTCAGGAACGGCCAGAACAACGTGGTGTTGTCCAATTCCGGCGAGCGACGCAGGGCGAACAAAGGCAGCACGGCCCGGTTGGTCGTCGCGTTCGGAGTCCCGATGCCGGTGGTCTCCTTCAGCCCAAACGGCCAGAGCAGGAACCGCTTCTCATGGCCCGGCACCACTTCCGGCAGATCCGTGATCGCATTGGTGCGCGTCAATGGCACCCGCGTCTCCGTGCCGTAGATCGGCCAGAGCTGCCACCCCTCGGCGCCACCGTGTCGCCGATGGAAGAACGGGAACAGGTAGTTGTCGGTCACGACATCCCGCTTCCGCGTCTGGACCCACACCGGCATCGCGACGAACCGGATCTCATCCCGGAACAACCGACCCCGCAACGTGCCGTACAACGGCAGCAGCGCGCGGTAACGCTTCGCGGGATCCGTCGACTCCTGTCGGAAATAGAACGGGAACACCGTGAACCGGTCGGTGTCGCCGCCATCGACGGAGGGCCCACCCGACCAGCTCAACAGCTCGAGGATCTGCCATCGGTACTGCCCGCCGTACCGGTCGTAGGAAACCAGCGGATAGAGCGCCTCGACCTGGGTCCGCTCGACCCCGGCCTCCTGACGGAACGAGACGAAGGGATTCAGTCCCCATCCCTCCAGCGACGGCGTGGTCTCGCTCCACAACAGCGGACCGGCGGCCTCGGTGCGCCAGCCCGGCTCCAGGGTCAGCGGGAATCCATGGACCAACGGCCCCGCCTCGATCGTCGGCGCGCCGCCGTGCAGGCGCACCGCGGCCAACGCGACGGCGATCGTCACCGGCAACCATTTCAATGAGGCGGGAAGTCCCATGCTGCTGGGTGACCAGCCTTGCGAACGCACGGGAAAGGGTCAAGGGACGGTGGGCCGGGAGCTTTGACGCTGTCGCCACCGGGGCTCCACCATTACGCTCGCCGGCCATGGATGCCGCGCATGCCGCCATCACCCCGAACCCGTGGATGGTTCTCCCATTCGCCCTCCTGCTCGGACTCATCGCCCTGGCTCCGCTGTTGTTCGCCGGATGGTGGGGAAGGAACTACCCGAAGGTGGCCCTCGCCCTCGGTGCCATCACCATCGGGTACTACCTCCTCGGACTCGGCGCAGGACAGCGCGTCGGACACACCGCCGTCGAGTACGTGAGCTTCATCTGCCTCATCGGCTCCCTCTACGTGGTCAGCGGCGGCATCCTGGTCAACGTGAAGGGCGAGGCGACTCCCCTCGAGAACATGCTGTTCCTCCTGTTCGGAGCGCTCATCGCCAATGTCCTCGGCACCACCGGGGCCTCGATGCTGCTCATCCGTCCTTGGATTCGCATGAACCGCTACCGGGTCACCGCCCACCATGTCGTGTTCTTCATCTTCATCGTCTCCAACGTCGGCGGCGCCCTGACACCCATCGGCGATCCCCCGCTCTTCCTCGGCTACCTGAAGGGTATCCCGTTCTGGTGGGTCGCGGAACACTGCTGGCCCATGTGGCTGGTGGCCACGGGAACGCTGCTCGCCATGTTCCTGTTCGTCGACACGCGGAACTACAAGCGGGCGCCGAAGGCGGTCCGCGAGCAGCTGGCGGAACCGGCCGACTCCTGGCAGTTCCAAGGTGGGATCAACGTCCTCTTCCTGGCGGTGATCCTCGGGGCCGTCTTCATCAACCAACCCGCCTTCCTCCGCGAGGCCCTGATGCTGGGTGCCGCCATCGGATCCTACTTCCTCACCCCGAAACGCATCCACCAGGCCAACGACTTCAATTTCCACCCCGTTCAGGAGGTCGCCATCCTGTTCATCGGCATCTTCGCCACCATGATGCCAGCCCTCGACCTGCTCGAGGCGCAGTCCAAGGGGCTCGGTTCACCGTCCCTCGGGTTCTTCTTCTGGGGATCCGGCATCCTCAGCAGCGTGCTCGACAATGCCCCCACCTACCTCTGCTTCCTCAAGGCCATCTTCGGCGCCTACATCGACGCCGACTCCATCGCCCAGGTCCAACACCTCGTTTCCACCGGTGGATCCGATATCGGCACCTTCGTCCACGGCGACCATGCCCCGGAAATCCGGGCCACTTGGGACGCCCTCACCAAATACCATCCCAACCTGATCGCCGCCAAATCCGCCTCGGTGGAAGACATCGAAGTCGCCTTCCTTCTCGGCAATCCGAAGTTCAATAACTTTATCGTTGCCGTCAGCTGCGGCGCCGTGTTCTTCGGGGCCAATACCTACATCGGAAACGGCCCCAATTTCATGGTCAAGGCCATCGCCGACCAGAACAAGGTGCACACGCCGGATTTCCTCTCCTACATCGGCAAGTTCACCCTCCCAATCATGCTGCCGATGCTGCTGATTGTCTGGGCGCTGTTCTTCCGCTAGGTGCCCAACCAACTGTAGGGGAGACGCTTGCAGCAACACCACGTCGACCCATGCCCATTCACCTAGAAGGGTTACAGGCCTATGGACCCAGAGGAGCCCTCCGCAGAGGGTTCGAAAGCCGGTTTCCGGGGTCAAATCGGACAAAATCGACGCAGATCCGTCTATAACACATCATGCAAGACGTTGTGGTGAAATGGGTTGTGACAAAGTGAAATTTCCACTGGAACCGCGTTTTCTCCCTGCCAGACTTTCGCCGTTGGTTCTCCAGAGGGAGGTCCAAGGGTCGCAACGGCCGGAGGAACTTCCTCATATCGAGGTCCCGTGAGGGATATCGATAAAGGGGGATTAGTTTGGTTGTTTGGGTTAGGCGGGCGCCGAAAGGCGCCCGCTTTTTGTCTCCCAAAGAAGCCGGTCGGCGATGGCCGCTCCAGCCGCAGCCGAAGGAACCCGTGGTCATGTCCATCGGGGTGTTTGAGGGGAATTCGCGCCGGAACCGAAGGCATGACCCAGCGGCCGCGGAATTGGTCGGGGCGCTGTCCGAATGTCCGGAACTGATCTTGCCCGCCGCTTGTCATCACCCGGGCCGCCGGTACTCTGACTCCCGAAACGTACCGTGCCGGAAAGCCTGAAAAAACTGATGCCCTGGGTCTTCGCCCTGCTGCTCGGACTGAGCCGTTGGCCGGATTTGCTGCCGCCGAACTTCAGCGCCGTGTACGCCCTGTGCCTTTGCGCCGGCCTCTTCTTCCAGGGTCGGATGGCTTGGTCATTGCCGCTGGTCACCCTTCTGGTTTCGGACATCCTGCTGAACTGCTGGTACCAGTTCGGCCGTGGCTACGACGTCTGGAACCAGGCCACCTTGGTGTATCTGGCGGGCAACTACGTCGGATATGCCGTGCTCTTCCTCTTGGGCAGGGGGCTTTCCCCGGTGGCACGCTGGCCGCGGGCCCAAAGGATCCTGCCATCGATCGCCGCGGGGGTGTTCGGCGCCCTGCTCTTCTACGTGGTCACCAACACCTTGGCCTGGCTGCTCAATCCGTTTCGCAATCCGGAGTACGTGAAGACCCTCGCCGGATGGTGGGTCGCCCTCACCGCAGGAACCAAGGGTTGGCCCCAAACCTGGGAATTCCTGCGCAACAGCCTCCTCGGCAGCGCCCTGTTCAGTGCCCTCTTCGCCATGACCTGGCAGAATTCCCCCGCCGAATCCCCGGCCGAGAAGGGTGAGGAGGCGCCGGAACCGGAACCCGCCGCCGAAAACGCCGAGGCCGACGGCTCCCCCGCCTAGACCCTCCTCGGCGCCACGCCATCGAACCGAACCCGGTCCACCCAGGATCCTCAATGAAGGTCGGCCTGCTTTCCGACACCCACGGCCACCTGGATCCGCGGATCCCGAAGCTGTTCCATGGGGTGGACCACATCCTCCACGCCGGCGACATCGGCCACGATGGCATCATCGCAGACCTCGGTCTCGTCGCGCCGGTGACGGCCGTGTTGGGGAACAACGACATCGGGATGCACTACCGCGAGACGGAGGCCGTGACGCTCGGGGACCAGGTGTTCCTCGTGCACCACATCGTCCAACCGACCGCCCTCCACGACCGACTCGCCCGCAGCGTCGCCCATCATCGCCCGACATTCCTCATCTTCGGACACACCCACACCAGGCATGACTCGGTGGTGGATGGCGTGCGCTTCATCAATCCCGGTTACTGCGGTCGTCCGCGTTTCCGGCAGGACCGGAGCGTGGCGGTGCTCGAGTTGGGAACCGGCGAATCGATCCTGACCTGGCATCTCTTGGGAACGACATGACCCCGAACCGAATCCACCGCGCCGGACGCCTGGTAGCCGCCCGCATCATCGCCGTCCTCCGCGCCCGGTCGGCGGAACAGGTGCCCTTCATCGCGGAGGCGCTCGTCGCCGGCGGTGTCACGGCGATTGAGGTCACCACATCCACGCCCGAGTTCGCGCGGGCGATCCGGGAGACACGGTCGGCGCTCGGCGCCTCCGCCTTCGTCGGGGCCGGCACCCTGATTTCCGAGGCGCAGGCCGGCGCCGCGGTCGACGCCGGCGCGGAGTTCCTTGTCAGCCCGGTGTTGCGACCCGGCTTGATGCCCCTCGCGCTGGCGGCCGAGACGCCGATCCTCCTTGGCGCCTACACGCCGACCGAATGCCAGGCGGCCCACGAGATGGGATCGGACTTCGTGAAGCTCTTCCCGGCCGACACGCTTGGACCCGCCTACATCCGGTCCCTGCGCGCGCCGTTGCCCCATCTGCGAATCGTTCCGACCGGAGGCGTGACCGTGGAGAATGTCGGCGAGTTCCTGGCCGCCGGTTGCGCTGCGGTCGGCGTCGGTTCGAGCCTGCTGCGGAGCGAATGGATCGAAGCCGGCCGATGGTCGGAATTGACGGCGCTCGCCGCCCGCTTCACCGCCGCGGCGGGCCATCGGAAGTAGGAGGTCCGGGAGGCAAGGCCCGCGGTCCCTGGCCTCACTCCACCCGGATTCCCCAGCAGAAGGGATCCGCGGGATCCAAGATCAACGTCGATTCCGCCGTGACATGGGCGGTGCCGGTCACCACCGGCAGGATCCGACCCGACGGACGGTCCTCCCAGGTGAACCTGCCATGGAAGGCGCTTCCGAGGATGCCTTCCTGCACCCACTGCTCGCCCTCGGCGAGATCCCCGTCCGCCGCCAGGCAGGCGAGCTTGGCGCTGGTGCCCGTCCCGCACGGGGAACGGTCGTAGGCCTTCCCGGGACAGAGCACGAAGTTGCGGGAATCGCCTCCACTTCCGGCAGGTCCGAAAAGTTCCACGTGGTCCACCTCGGGATACCCTTGGGCGTTCACCGCCTGGCGAATGCGCCAGGTGAGGTCGGTCAACGCCTCGACCGAGGCCAGGTCCAGGGACCGCCCATGGTCGCCGACGAGGAAGAACCAGTTCCCGCCCCAGGCCACGTCACCGGTCACCGGACCGAAGCCGGGGACATCGACGACCACCGCGCGAGCCCGGCGGTAGGAAGCGACGTTGGCCACGGAAACCGAACCGTCGGCATTCAGGGTCGCCGTGACCGCGCCCACCGGCGTGTCGATCCGATGGTCACCGGGCCCGATGCGGCCGAGGTGGGCGAGCGTGACCAGAAGGCCGATCGTTCCGTGGCCGCACATCCCGAGGGGACCGACGTTGTTGAAGAAGATCACGCCGAAGGCACAGGTGGTGTCGTGCGGCGGAACGAGCAGGGCACCCACCAGGACGTCGGAGCCGCGCGGTTCGTTGACCACCGCGGAGCGGAACCGGTCGTGCTGGACCTGAAACCGCTCCACCCGCGCGGCGAGCGGGCCGTCGCCGAGATCGGGACCACCCGAGACGACCACGCGGGTGGGTTCACCGCCCGTGTGGGAATCGACGACGGAAATGCGTTGGGCGAGTGGCATCGGGTGCTGGATCGAAACGGAAACCCGGGCCGCCGTCTTGTCGCCGCAAAGCGATCACAAGGGCAACCCGGGCACAGGCAACCGGCTACTTCCGGTAGATGAACGCGCCTGCCGTCGAGATGCCGGAGTCGAAAAGCCAGCCCACAACACTCAGACGACCCAAGGGAGAGATGGCGATGTCCTGCCCACTTCCACCGCTTCCAGGCTCAGGCCCGAACCCGGGAGACTCCACCCAGGAGTGCCGCCCGTTGCAATCGAGCGACCAGATGAAGAGGTTGCTGGAGTCATATATGTGGGTGGAGCCGTCGGAACCTGGAGACGACAAGGCTTCCACCCGATCGATCGCCTCAGTCGGATTGAAATCCACGCCGCCGCGATAGGTGCCGGTGACATAGAGATTGCAGCCCATCGCATCGATCGCGATCGCCTTGGCGTAGCATTGCGAGTCGGCTTCCGGAGCGGTTCCGACGATCCATTCGAGGTTGAGCTTGATCCCCAGCTTGGCGACGTAGGCCACCCAACCGTTGGGACTGGTCGCCGAGACCACGTCGTTCGTCCCGAAAGCCAGCCCTCCACTGCTGTAGGCGTAACCGGTCACGAAGACCTCTCCGGCGGCATTGGAGGCCAGACCCATCGCACTGTCGTCGGTCGCGTCGTTACCCAGGCACACAGCATTGTAGAGATCACCGTCCGCCTCGAAGCTGGCGACAAAGCTGTCGTATTCCGAATCTCCGGTGGTTTCCAAGGTCACATAACCCGCGGTCGGAGTCGGGCCGAACAGGACGGAACTACCCCGAAGACTTCCTGCGACTGCGATTCGGTGCCCCGCAACCGTCACTCCGTTGGGATAGACATAGCTGCCTGTGGTCGCGTACATCGGCCGAACCCACTCGAAGTCGCCGGAAGCATTGAGCTTGAGGAGGAATCCGTAGCGGGCGCCCGAGGGAACCGTGACTGCATGGGTCCCGAAACCCGGGTTGAAGTCGACACTGCCGTCGTGGCTTCCAACCACATAGACGCTTCCGGATTCGTCCACGGCCAAGTCTGCCGGATCGATGGAGATGGTTCCCGTGAAGGCGCCGATTTCCCGGATCCACCGGAAGTTGCCGGAGGGATCCAGCCGGGCCACGAACATCGCGTCTCCACCGGCGGAGTTCAGGTTCACAGAACTGGAAACTCCCGAAGTGACCATGCCCGGACCTCGGAGCCAGCCGACCGCGTACACATCGCCATCCGGAGCCACATGGACCTTCTCGAAGTAGCCTTCGCCATCGACCTCGCGAGACCAGACCACCGACCCGTCGCGGTCGTACTTGACCAGCAATGCGTCCGGGGAAGGGGAGTTGGTCACAATCCAGGGACTGGCACCGAGGCCGTTGATGTCCACCGTCGGTCCATAGAAACGGCCTGCCACATACGTTGCGGTCGTTCCCGCGGCGACACCCCACCAGTCGAAATTGAACTCGTCGACCCGATGGACCCACTTCTGGCTGCTCTCGGGCACTGGCTCCACACACAGCCCGTCGGCAAGCTGTGGGGGCTGGACCGTTCCGGCCAGGCGCCCAACCGAAGACGGGGTTCCGGGCGCACGGACCGCCGGTGGCCTCGCCGCATCGCGATACATGGACGGGGATCGACTCGAAGCCGGCTCGGAGCCGAGCGTCACGACGGCGGACGCAGCCAACAGCGACAGGAGTCTCGAAGATGCGGTTCGGAGCAGGGATTGCATTGGGATGGATGGCGTTGTGTTCACAGCAGAACCACGGGCCATTGCCGATGGCAGCGGCTCCGAGGCGAACCCAGGATCCCGCGAGTGAAGCGGGTCGACGCTGGGCAAGCTGGGCGCGAGTCCGGAAATCCGGCGCCCGTTCGTTTTCAACCGGCTCGATGCCGAAGGAAGGAACCGGCACGCAAGGCCACAGGGAACCCACCTGCAGGCAGATCCCCGTAGCCGCGGCCGCCCGGCTGCGGAGGATCGCCGCGCCCTGGACGCCTTCGCGTTGGGCGCGAGGTCGGTCTTCGTCAGAACGGACTCGTCGACTCAGCAGACGGCCGCAAGCCTCCGCAGCAGACGGCTCATCGCCTGTTGGGCCGTGATGTACTTGAAGGTCTCGCGGTCGAAGGCGTTGACCTGGTGGAACGCCTC
>JAIXUV010000144.1 GCA_027483345.1 Verrucomicrobiales bacterium
CCAAGGCTTACGGTGAAATCTTCATCGTGTGTTCGCCTCTGCAGGAGTCATCACAATCTCGTCAATCAAAGCGCCATCGCTACCGAGATATCTGTAGTTAACAGTGGTACCGACTTGAAATAGGGTTCGCAAACCCGGCGTTTCCCGCATGTTCTTCCGAATCACTGGAACCACTTTCTGCTTCCATTCACCGGAATTGATTTCCGAAGCCTTGCGAGAGACCAAAGTGTAGGTATAGGTAAATTTCTTTCCAGGACCCGCCTTCGCTCCATCCAGACGAGTCGAATCGTCAACCATCTTGGGAACCATCGCATTCAACTGACGCTCCGCGGTGACGAGGGCTTCTTCAACCTTCGCTTCCTTGCGTCCATCGAAATAGCTGCGCATCACCCCCTTTCCAACGGCGGCGGCCAAGACGGCGACGACCAATGAAATTGCGATAACAAACGTCCTTTTCATAACTTTTGCGCACGATCAAGACTCAGCAACCCGGCCCATGTGAGATACCCATTGCAACCGCGACGCCCCGCCCGGTTCACTGAGGCAATTTGTTAAGTCCCGACATTGTCGCCTGCTCGATCAAGTGTTTGGACGGACTCTGGTACGTCAACGGCAGCAATCTCCACAACTCGAATCTCGACTCGGTCGCCGACGTTCAAATCCACGGCCGGCCATGACCCGATAACCAACTGTGGCTCTGGCATGATGCCGGAGGCTGAGAAGAAGATGCTGACATCATCCGGCTTGGGCATCGGGATACGAACCAGCGTCAGGGCGGCGGTCAGAGTCTGATAATCACCACCAGCGGTGAAACGCCGCTGTCCATTGACGAGTACCTCGAATGCAATCATGGCGCTATGAAGCTCAACAGAAATTCGCCTTGCCGAGGTTAGTCTTTCGCGGCCAAGGCGACGGACCGGCATTTACAGGACAAGAGCGTGGCCAGTTGGATGCATTGATCAAGAAACGAGTCGGGAATATTGGCGTCAGACGTCAGGCGTCGGAGATCCGGGGTCAAAAACCAATCCGCGAAATCCGTGTCCAGCTCTTCAACCCACTCTGCGTCTCAGCTGGAACGATTCCAGCGGGGGCGAGATTGGTGGGGAAAAGCGCGAGCGGACTCGCGCACTCCATGACGCTCGCGCGCTTCCCCACCTCGCGGGTGTCTTCTCAGGGTGCGTGAGGAAACGTCATCGTTTTGGCCGACCACTTGATCGCACTTGAATCCGTGCAATCCGTGTCCTCTCACATCCGTACAAGGTGACTCGTACACGCCGGGCATCTGGTCAGGGACAGTTCATGGAGTTGGGCTGCGGGTACGGAATGCGGCGAGGCGCGGTCCGTTGCCGTCCTTCAGTGTCCAACCGGGACGACTCGGTACATACGGAATGGTTCCGAGGAAGGGACGGTCAAGGTGCCGGTCTGATCGAAGAATGCGTTCGGCCCGAGGATATGACCTTCCTCACGCCAGATTCGCAGGTCGGTGCTCGATTCCACCCGAAGGATTCCTTCACGACCCGTTGGAATCCGGCGGGATCGGAATCCCAACTGGAATGCGGAACCTCCGGCCGTCGGGCTGGGAAAACTCAAACGGTCGAACTCCGTCCGCAACTGGGCCCATTTGGAAAGGGTCGCGCCGGAGGCGTCCCATGCCTGGGCGCGGACCCATCGGGAACCCGAATCCAACTCGACGCGATAGGTGACGCCGTCCTCCGTCGGTTCCACAGGATTCGTTTCGGTGTTCCAGACGAGATGCACCGGGGCAATACCGGTCGCCCGAGCCCGAATCTCGGCCTGCGCTCCGGCGGGGTGTTCCCCCGACTGCGGCTGTTCCAGCCATCGTGGGCCACCCAGATCGCCCCGGATCTCCAAGCGCTCCAAGTCGGCAGAGCGATCACCGGTCGCAGCAGGAGTGCCGTCCGAGACCTTCAGGACCAACTCCGGCGAAACCGGCAGGAACGTGAAACCAGGTATCCCGCCCGAAAACTGAGTCCTCCAGTGGCCATCCGCGCCGACAACCTCGTTTTGAACCACGTATCCTCCGTCCGCCAACGGAACCACGTTCACCTGGAACGGATATTGGAACACGATCTCCGCGTAGGCATCGATGATCGAGGTAGACAGCGGAGAGGTCGCCAGGAATCGGGTGTTCCCCAGCCTTCTCAACGTTCCTTCAACCATTCCATTGGTGCGGCCGCGAGTGCCGTCGGAGTTCGATGTCCAGACTCCCGGCGGTCCAGACACGATCCAGCGTCCTCCGCCCGCCGCGGCTACCCCGACCAACGGGCCGTCTTCTTTCCGGCTCCAGGCGCCGTCGAACACGAAGAGCCCTTGATCGTGGGCCAAGCCGACGCGGCCGTCGTCCCGGATGTCCCATTCGAACTTCCCGACCGGAGATTCGATCCCGACGGTCGAAGACGTGGGCGAAGCCTCAGTTCCGTCCAGACCCACCCGATGCACCCTCATGAACGCGGTCTGTCCGTTCACCATGGAGTTCGCCTCCAGGACGCCGATCCAACCGCCGTGAACCTGCAGGCCGGCCGGCGAGATCGAGGAACCCTCCGGCGGCAGATCGATCGGCAAGGTTCGGCTCCAGGAGACTTCCCCGGTCGCGTCCAAACGGACCAACCGGGTGGTCGGATTGGGAAACCGTTCCCAAACAAGTGCGAGCACAACGCCTCCAGTTCCGTCCGATCGGGCTCTCGGGAGCGCCGCATCGACGGATTCGAGGTGGCGTGTCCAGACCACTTCGAAATCCGGGGACCATCGGGTGATCTGGACACCCGGAGCACCCGGTCCCGGAACACGGTGGATGCCGACCGAGGTGCCATCGCCGTCCGAGATCCAGATCGCCTCGGCCGGGGCCGCCGCGCGGTTGAGCCGCAGCGAGGCGTTGGTCTGGACGAATACCTGTACGGAGGGACTGCGGTTCGTCCCCAATGCGTA
>JAIXUV010000383.1 GCA_027483345.1 Verrucomicrobiales bacterium
GGGTTCTTCTTCACGATCTCGTTCTCGGTGTAGGCGCCGAGGAAGGAGCCGGAGTCGTCACGCGACATGCCGAGGCAGGTCTGGGTGAGGTCGTTGGTGCCGAAGCTGAAGAACTCGGCGGTCTGGGCGATCTCGTCGGCGGTCAGCGCGCCGCGCGGGATCTCGATCATCGTGCCGACGGAGTAGGCGATCTTCACCTTCTTCTCCTTCTGCACGAGCGCGGCGACCTGGTGGACGATCTCGACCTGGAGGTCGAGCTCCTTCTTGAAGCCCACCAGCGGGATCATGATCTCGGGCTTGGCCTTGAAGCCTTCCTTGGTCGCGTCGGCGGCGGCCTCGAGGACGGCGCGGGCCTGCATGCGGGTGATCTCCGGATACTTGATGCCGAGGCGGCAGCCGCGGAATCCGAGCATCGGGTTGAACTCATGCAGCTCGTGCACGCGCGCCATGATCTTCTCGACGGGGACGCCGATCTTCCGCGACAGGTCCATCTGCTGTTCCTTGCTGTGGGGCAGGAACTCGTGCAGCGGGGGATCGAGGAAGCGGATCGTGGCCGGGTAGCCCTTCAGCGCCTTGAAGATGCCGTGGAAGTCCTCGCGCTGGTACGGGAGGAGCTTGGCCAGGGCGGCTTCGCGGCCGGCGAGGCTGTCGGCGAGGATCATCTCGCGCATCGCGTCGATGCGGTCGCCCTCGAAGAACATGTGCTCGGTGCGGGTGAGGCCGATGCCGACGGCGCCGAAGGCGATCGCCTGGCGGGTCTGCTCCGGGGTGTCGGCGTTCGTGCGGACGGTCAGCTTGGTGGCCTGCGAGCACCACTTCATCAGCTGGACGTAGTTCTTGTACTTCTCCGTCTTCTGGGCGGTCTTGTCGTCGTTCAGGAGGCCGGTGATGATCTCGGACGGGGCGGTCTTGATCTGGCCCGCGTAGACGAGACCCGAGGTGCCGTCGATCGAGAGGAAGTCGCCCTCGCCGAACGTCTGTCCGTCGATGGTCGTGGTCTTCTTGTCGTAGTCGATGACGACGCCGGCGGCGCCGCAGACGCAGACCTTGCCCATCTGGCGGGCGACGAGCGCCGCGTGGGAGGACACGCCGCCGCGGGCAGTGAGGATACCCTCGGCCGCGATCATGCCGCGGAGATCCTCGGGCGAGGTCTCGACGCGGACGAGCAGGACCTTCTCGCCCTTCTCGGCGGCGACGACCGCACGGTCGGCGTTGAAGTAGATCTTGCCGGTGGCGGCGCCGGGGCCGGCGGGGAGGCCGGTGGCGATGACCTTGGCCTTCTTGACCTCGGAGAGGTCGAAGATGGGCGCGAGCAGCTGCTCGAGCTGGTCGGCCGGGTTGCGCAGGATCGCGGTCTCCCAGTCGATGAGCTTCTCCTTGACCATGTCGGCGGCGAACTTCAGCGCCGCGGCGGCGGTGCGCTTGCCGTTGCGGGTCTGGAGCATGAACAGCTTGCCTTCCTGGATCGTGAACTCGATGTCCTGGACGTCCTTGAAGTGCTTCTCGAGCGTCTTGCGGACGGCGAGCAGCTCGGCGTAGGACTTCGGCATCACGTCCTTCAGCTTGAGGACGGGCTCGGGGGTGCGGACGCCGGCGACGACGTCCTCGCCCTGGGCGTTGACCAGGAACTCACCGTAGAACTCGTTCGTGCCGTTGGCCGGGTTGCGCGTGAACGCGACGCCGGAGCCGGAGGTCTCGCCGGTGTTGCCGAACACCATCGCCTGCACGTTGACCGCAGTTCCCCACTCGGAGGGGATGTTGTACTTGCGGCGATAGACGATCGCGCGGTCGTTCATCCAGGAGCTGAACACGGCGCCGGCGGCGCCGCGGAGCTGGTCCCAGGGGCTGTTCGGGAACACCTTTCCGGTGCGCTCCTTGACCAGCGCCTTGAAGCGCTTGACGAGCTCCTGCTGGTCTTCGGCGGTCAGCTTCGAGTCCTCGATCTCGCCGTGGTACTTCTCGTGCTTGAAGCCTTCGATGACCGTCTCGAACGGCTCGTGGTCTTCACCCTCGCGCTTCTGCACGCCGAGGACGACGTCGCCGTACATCTGGATGAAGCGGCGGTAGCAGTCCCAGGCGAAGCGCTCGTTGCCGGTGGCCTTGACGAGGGCCAGCACGGTCTGGTCGTTGAGACCGAGGTTGAGGATCGTGTCCATCATGCCCGGCATGGAGTCGCGGGCGCCGGAACGGACGGCGACCAGGAGCGGCATGCCCGAGGTGGCCCCGAACTTCGTGCCCATGATCTTCTCCATGTTCGCCACGCCGGCCTCCATCTGGGCCTGAAGCTCCTTCGGATAGGTCTTCTTGTGGGCGTAGAAATAGGTGCAGACCTCCGTGGTGATCGTGAAGCCCGGAGGCACCGGAAGCCCGATGCGCGTCATCTCGGCGAGATTCGCGCCCTTGCCGCCCAGCAGGGCCTTCATGGACCCGTCGCCATCGGCCTTCTTGTTACCCCAGGTGTATACGTATTTCGGAGCTTTCGGCATATGTCGCAATGTGTGTCTTGTGTAGTGATACGCGGATTTCGCGTGGAAAACGGAAGCCCGAGACTATCGGTGGACCGGGAGGCGTCAACGGGGGAAACGGCGCCATCCGCCCGCAGATTCCCTTTGACATCCGGGAGCCATTTCCGGCTTTCTCATCCGGTTCCGAGCGATCGGAACACTCATCCAGAGTGGCAGAGGGAACGGCCCGATGAAGCCACGGCAACCGGTGGAGCCACCAACTCCGCGTCCAGGTGCCAAATCCGGTCGGATCCGCGAGGGTCCGGCGAAGATGAGAAGCAAGGTGCCTCAGGCCGACCCCTTCTCATCTTCGTGGAAGGGGTCTTTTCGTGACCGCTTCCTCCGTCTCCACCCGGATGGGCCATCGGCGCGTGGTGCGCCGACTCACAGATTCCTATGAGCCAGAGCAACGGTTACATGAAGGCGCTGAAGTGCCGGGAGTGCGGACGGGAATACCCCCTCGCCGCCACCCACGTCTGCGAGTTCGACTTCGGTCCCCTCGAGGTCGCCTACGACTACGACCGCATCCGCAAGCAGCTTGACCGCGCCCGGATCACCTCGCGGCCGCAGAACATGTGGCGCTACCGCGAGCTGCTGCCGATCGCCGGCGAGCCCTCCGTCGGCGCCAAGGTCGGCTACACCCCGCTGGTCAAGGCCGACCGCCTCGCGAAACGCCTCGGCATCCGCGAACTCTGGGTCAAGAACGACGCCGTCAACTACCCCACGCTCTCCTTCAAGGACCGCGTGGTCAGCGTCGCCCTCAGCCGCTCCGTCGAGCTCGGCTTCAAGACCGTCGCCTGCGCGTCCACCGGCAACCTCGCTAATTCCGTCGCCGCCAACGCCGCCGCCGCCGGACTCGACTGCTACGTCTTCATCCCGTCCGACCTCGAGCAGGGCAAGGTGGTCAACTCGCTGATCTACGGCGCCAACGTCGTCGGCATCCGCGGACATTACGACGAGGTCAACCGCCTCTGCGCCGAGATCGCCGGCAAGTACG
The DNA here is from genome assembly GCA_027483345.1 of Verrucomicrobiales bacterium. Classification (GTDB taxonomy): domain Bacteria; phylum Verrucomicrobiota; class Verrucomicrobiia; order Limisphaerales; family UBA9464; genus SXXZ01. The sequence continues at coordinate 3,502 of JAIXUV010000383.1, forward strand.
GATGGGCCTTCGTCAACGTGAACATGCGCCCGTACTACGCCGAGGGTTCGAAGTCCATGGGCTTCGAGATCCAGGAACAGCTGGGATGGCGCATCCCCGAACACACCGTCGTGTGCATGGCCTCCGGATCCCTGCTCACCAAGATCCACAAGAGCTACCAGGAGTTCTCCAAGATCGGCGTGGTCGAGGAGACCCCCTGGAAGATCCACGGCGCCCAGGCCACCGGCTGCTCGCCCATCACCACCGCCCAGAAGGCCGGCCTCGACTTCTTCAAGCCGGTCAAGCCTAACACCATCGCCAAGTCGCTCGCCATCGGCACGCCGGCCGACGGCTTCTACGCGCTGAAGGTGATGAAGGAAACCGGCGGCCACGGCGAGGACGTGACCGACGACGAGATCCGCGAGGGCATCCGCCTGCTGGCCGAGACCGAGGGCATCTTCGCCGAAACCGCCGGCGGCGTGACCGTGGGCGTCGCCAAGAAGCTCATCGCCCAGGGCAAGATCCCCGCCGACTCCAGCGCCGTGCTCTGCATCACCGGCAACGGACTCAAGACCATCGAGGCGATGCTCGGCCATTGTGGCGAGTCCCGCCTGATCAAGCCGAGCCTGCGCGAGTTCGAGGCGCTCCTGGCCACCGACAAGCCGGAGCTCGTCCGAGGCTGAGGTTCCGAAGCCGAGAAACGTCATCCCATGTACGCACGCGTCTCGATCCCGCCCACGCTCCGCCGCCTTTGCGGTGGGGACGAATCGGTCCAGGTCCTACCGGGTCCGCTGTCGGAGGTCATCGACCAGTTGCACCAGCGCTTCAACGGCGTCCGGGACCGGCTCTGTGACGCCGATGGCCGGGTCCGTGGTTCTGTCCTGGTGTTCGTCAACGAGCAGGATGTCCGCTTTCTCGCCGAGGAACGCACCCCCGTGCGGGGCGGCGACGAGGTGACCATCATCCCGGCCTTCGCCGGCGGCTGACCTCGATATCCTCGTTCCACGGAATCCGGTTGCCTCGGATTCCTGCGGCTCGCAGCCTCGGGCCACGGCGTCCAACCCGCGCCGTGGCCCGTGTCGCTTTCAGCCATGAAGCCCGCCTCCGAAGCTCCCCGTCCGCGTTCGAAATCCGCACCCACCGTCCCCGCCGCGCCATCGCTTCCACGGGTCGCCCGGTGGCGTGCCCGCTTCGGTCCCGAGCCGACTCCCCAACCCGCCACCGGAGCCCGCCTGAGACATCTCGAGGCGCGCAGGAAGGGGCGGTCCAGCGCGATCACGCGCAGAGCGAAGCCCGGTCCCGCAACACAGCCGTCCCTCGTCTTCCGTCGCGTCCTCCAGCCCCGGGTCGCCGTCTCCGTCGCGCCGGTCCTCCCCGCCGAGGAGGCGACGAAGGCCCTCCCGGTGGCCAAGGCTGCGGCAACCCGAACGCGTGCCTCGCGCCGGTCCGCCTCGGTTCTGATCTCCGCTTCCGAATCAGACCCGGTCGCTTCCGCGTCGGGTGGCGTGACCGTCACGCCTCTGCCGCCTGTCTTCGAATTGGTCGTAGCCAAGCCTTCGCGTACGCGGAGCACACTGCCGCCGTTGCCGCCGATCCTGCTCGAAGGCGACCTTCCGGCACCGCGCTCCCTTTCCGCTCCGGCACCCGTCGAGGCAGGCTCGGATTCCGCACCGGTCGACGTGATGACCCCGTCGAACTCTCCGGTCGGCGTGGACGCACCGGTCCCTTCCGGGGCGTCGTCCGCGGTTCCGTTGTCGATTCCGCCGTCGCCGGTGGCCTCTTTCTCCCGTTCCGAATCGGGAACCTCCACGATCCGAAATCAGGAGCACGATCCGAAGCCGTTCCCGGCATTGGCCCGACGTCCGGAGGGTTCGGTCTGGCTCACGCCGCGGGATCCCCGGACGTTCCTCGCGTGTTGGACCTTCCCGGGTTCCGTCCTCGATTCCTTCCGCGCCAACGCCGGTTCCGGCAGTTGGTCTTGGCGGCTGAGGCGCCTTTCTTGGGACGGCCCCGTGGTCGCCTCCGGCCCGCTGCCCGCCAATGAGGGTTTCGTCTTCATCGAGGTCGCGTTGCCCGGCGTCCGCCACGTCCTTGAGCTGGGACTCGACCATGGCGGCGGAGGTTGGACGTCCCTCGCATTTTCCAGCCCGGAGAACACACCCGCGATTCCGTCCCAGACATCCCGTAAGCCGACTCCTCCCGGAGCGTTCCCCGCTCCGACGCCTGCTGCGTTCCTCCCGGAGTCAAAGGCGGTCCCTGCCAGCGGTTTCGAGACTCCAAGTGAGCGCGGAAGCACCGTTCCCAGTTGGGCCGTTTCCGAGGAGGTGCTGGAGGAAGTGCTCCACGGGTTTCGCTCCGCCGCTCCGGCCGCCGGCAGTTCGGAACTCGGTCCCGACACACTCGAATCCACCACCCGGCTCAGGCGCTGCGGCGCCTCCGCGGAGGAAGCGGGCCCGCTACAACCCGGGGCGCCGGTCCCGGTCGGGATCAACGCCGAGTCCAGCGACGCAGTACCCACGCCGGCGTCGCCGACTCCGGATGGATTCTGGATGCGGGTCAATGCCGAGGTCGTCCTCCACGGCAGCACCGAGCCCGA
>JAIXUV010000285.1 GCA_027483345.1 Verrucomicrobiales bacterium
GGCGGGAACAGGCAACCCGGACCCGACCGGAAGCCCATCCGAAGATCCGGGCAGGATCCGACGACGTGCGTCCGGATCCTGCCGCGTGTCCGGGCAACTACTTCTTCTTGCCGGAAGCCGCCTGCTTGGCGGCGGCCTGGGCCTTCTTCTTCTGGTCGGCGGTGGAGGCCTTGGCCTGCTTTTGGCCGGTCTTCTTCTGGTTGTCTTTCGGGGAGCGGTCGCCCATGGGATGGTTGGATTCGGAGTTTGGCTGCGTCTGCGGGATCGGGGTTTCCCCGCAAGGACCCGCACCCTGCACCCTGAAAACGCCCGGTGTCACGAAACACCCGGCCCGTTCCACGACAATCCCGGCCGCGCCCAGCGGGGTCGGGACCACAATTCCATGGTCAGGACCAGGTCCCCATGGGCACCTTCCCGACCTGTCGGAGTGTGTCGGACCCAAGCAACACGCCTCCCCGGTCGGGGAAGCCTCGCGCCGCGTTCGCCCCATCCTCCCACTTCACATCATGGCCAACATCCATTTCATCGGCGGCGAAAAAGGCGGGGTCGGCAAATCCGTGGTCGCACGGGTGGTCGCACAGTACTTCATCGACCGGAACCTCCCCTTCGTCGGCTTCGACACCGACCGTTCCCACGGTTCCCTGCTCCGCTTCTACACCCCGTTCGCCTCGCCGGTGGTGGTGGACCGCTACGAAAGCCTCGACCTGATCATCGAATCCGCGATCGCGAATCCGGAGAAGCGGATCCTCGTGGACCTCGCCGCCCAGACCCACGACGCCTTGGTGCGTTGGATGGATGAGTCCGGGGTGCTGGAGATGGCCGCGGAAGGCGGCTACACCGTGACCTACTGGCATGTGATGGATTCGGGCAAGGACTCGGTGGACCTCCTGCGCCGACGTCTGGAGACCTTCGGTCCGCGCGTGCGGCACGTGCTGGTCCTGAACCAGCTGCGCGGGGAGAACTTCGACCTGTTGGAACAGTCCGGACTCAAGGAACCGGCCCTGGCCTTGGGAGCGAAAATCATCCCGCTCAAGCGCCTGCACGAGACCGTCATCAACAAGATCGATGCCGGGAACACCAACTTCTGGGCGGCGCGCAACCGCTCTGAGAACGACCCCAACGGCCTCGGGATCCTGGAGCGCCAGCGGGTGAAGATGTGGTTGAACCACGCCTACGATCAGATCGACACCGTCGGGGTGTAGGATTCGCTGGCCGACCGGGGCGGGACGGGACCTCACGCAGATTCGGCAAGCCGCCAACGGAACCCGACAGGGACCGCCCCGACGTAGGAGACGACGTGAGGAGTCTCACACCAATCCAAGAAGCGCCCTGAGACGCGTGCCCAAGGCGGGTCCGCGGAGGACTTCTCATTCCCCTTCCCTGGAGCCGGAAGCTGGAGGCGGACCGTTGCCCGCACGGATCTCCGTGTGGCGAATCTGGCCGCCCAGACTCGCAGACCAGACCACAAGACCGCCAACGATCAAGCAGGCCAGAAGCAACGAAGTGTCGTACCAGACCGGCAACGCACGGCCGTTTCGAAAGAAGATCAGCCCGCCCAAGGCCGCACCCCCCAGCGCCAAGGAACCGGTGAAGGCGAACCCAGCCGCCTCCTCATGCTGTTCCATGATCGGCTTGGAGACACCCGGAAGCGATTCGACGGCGTCCCCGGCAGGTTCACCGGTCAGATAGACCGGCACGGCAGCCAGCGCGACGAGGACAAGGACTCCGAGCGAGGTCTTCTTGAGTTCGGTGCTCTTTCGCCAAATCCCGAAAAGCAGGAGTCCAAGTCCAAACAGGGTACCGAGTACCGGAAGGTGATTGAGCAACAGATGGAGATGGGTCGCGTTCATTTCTTGGGCGTATTGTTCTATCCTGCGTCCGTTGGACCCAGGGCTTCCCCAAGGATGCCAAAGCCATGGAAGCCGATTGCGGAAGCTTGACCCGGTCCGCCGGTCCGCATGCCGACTCCGGCAGGGATGGGGCCTCGGATCCGGCGGCTGTCGCTTTCAACCTGTCGGGAGGACCACGGTTGTTTCATCTCGGTACGTTGGACACGGCATCGATGTCTCTGGAATGGGGTGATTCCCGAATCTCTGGAGAACCAAAAGACGACCGTGAACCAAAAGCTTCCCCTCATTGCGGCCGATCCTCCTATTCGGAAAAGGTGACGCGTCCGCAGGCTAGGGAGAACAACCGCTGCGGGAGATGTTCCCCGGATGACCCAGCCTCTGAGATTTCGCACCGCGAATGGCAACCAAGCCGGATGCAGCGCGCGAGCGTCGTGGAGTGCGCGAGTCCGCTCGCGCCTTTCCCCGGAGCGAGACGGGACCTCACGCAAATTCGCCAAGCCACCAACGGAACCCCGACAGGGACCGCTCCGACGTAGGAGACGACGTGAGGAGTCTCACGCCAATCCGAGTAGTGTAGAGCCCCGAGACGTCTCCCCAAGGTGGCTCCCTTTGGACCACATCGCTGACGCTGTCATCGGGTGTTCGAGCTGGTGGATGGTGTCGCCAGCTGTTGAAGACGCCGAAACTCGGCAAAGTAGAAGGCGGCTCGCTGCTCGTCGGGCATCACCGCGTCATAGAAGTGTGCAGCCTCCTTGTAGGCCTCCACAAAAAGTGGGTCGACGGCGATGGCCCTGAGAAAACTGAATCCGGCATCGTCCAGCGAGTGCGGGCAGGACTCCGAAGCGAGCTCAATCAGGTTGCCTCGCATACACCAGAGCTTGGGAGAGTTCGGAAAAGCGAGAACAGCCTCGTCCGCAAGCGCGATGGTCTCTGGCGTCGCCTCGAAATCGGGCTCGCTCGAAGTCGAGCCACGCGGCCACCGCGCTCGAAGTACAGAGATATATTCGTCCTCGTTCACAGGAGGCTGCTGCGGATCTCTTTTGTATGTTTGGATTCTTGGTGACTCAACTCACGAGTTCCTTGGGACGTGTCCCCAAGACCGTCGCTTGTCGCTTCAACAACTCGGGCAACCTTATTGATGATGAATCGACTCATTGTGTGCAAGCGATGGTTTCACGCTGCATAGGAACGTGTCCCTTTTGGCACGTAGTGCCGCCGATGTTGGTTAACCGCCGCAATACTTTAGATTTAAGGATTGAAAGTGTTTGTGAATTGTTTAGCGATGCTTATCATTAAAACTTTATTTGTTAACACATTTCTTTCTATATAATACCGCAACGGGTACTCACTTTCGTTAGTATCCACCAAACCATCCGCATCAGCATCTTCAAATGTTTTTGAGGGCACTCCGTTTGTCCATTCCGAGTATCTTAGAATTATTTTCCCATTTGGGATGAGCGCGGAAGCAACCGGTATTCCATTTTCATAAACTAGAAACGAATCACCGATACCGTTCATATCTATATCACTGACCATGAGTCTAAGAACGCCATTTGAGTAGAAATATTTTATATTTGAAAACCCCGTAAATGAATCATCAGATTCCACAACAGAGAGGATGCTATTTGTGTACCATTCAACATAATCCGGGCGACCGTCATAATTGCGATCGTACTCAACTTTTCTGCCACCTGATTTGTCGAAGCTCTCTCTAGCATTTGCAGGTAAATGTTCTCGTTTCGTACACCCACTATGAGTCAATAGCGCAATGAGCAACAAGAGTGATTGATACCTAAATTTCTGCAGATAGTTCAATTTAAATGAATCCACTAGGGACACGTCCGTAGGATTAGTTTGGGATACGTCAATGGTATTCTTTTTTTTGGAAACCCATAAGGGACACGTCCGTAGGATACTGATATCATGTCGCATAGGTACGTGTCCCTTGTGGCAGGCCTAATCTCAACTGGATACTGCACGTCGAGGCGAAGCCGCCAGACGGAATGCCTTTTTGGGCATCAGAAATACGATCATAAAGCTCGAAGGCGGGTACCATCAGGGTTGCGGGCCTCCTCATCGCGTCGGGTTGGATAATACTTCTTCCTCTCGGGAAGACCGTAGAACAGAACCCCATGGATGCCAGTAACCGAGGCTTTCGGGACCCTGCGACTTCCTATGCTCTTTAAAGCGCACTGAAGAGCTTCTTCGCTCTCTTGATTCCTGACAAACACCTCATCTATGAATGCAACATCCTCTCCAGGAGGGAAGATAAGCCCGAACTCAGCCTCTGTCGCTGCAAAGACATCGAAAACACAGTTCTCGGCACTGTCAATGACTTGGATATTTCTCATGTGCCTACAGGTATTCGGCCCGAATGGGTAACGCCATAAGACGAGTCCAATATCCGGTTCATGCCGGTCCAAGGCTTACGGTGAAATCTTCATCGTGTGTTCGCCTCTGCAGGAGTCATCACAATCTCGTCAATCAAAGCGCCATCGCTACCGAGATATCTGTAGTTAACAGTGGTACCGACTTGAA
>JAIXUV010000190.1 GCA_027483345.1 Verrucomicrobiales bacterium
GGCCTCGGTCATCCAGAGCAACAGCGCGAAGCAGACGATCGCGAAGAGATGTCGGGGCGACTCCGCCAACCCGGGAAGCGGAGCGAACCACAACGTCGCCAGGGCCACCGGCGCGGCGACGAGGCCGGCCCGCTTCCGCAGTTCCTCGAAGCGCTCCTCCGCCGGCGACAGCACGGCCCGGATCGGCTTGGACTCCGCGGTGGATGACATGTCCCCACGGAACCCGCCCAGCACCCGCCTCCGCAAGCCCGAAGGCCGTCCAACCCACCATCGTCGCTATTGTTTACACGCTGAAACTTGACATGATTTACAATTTGAAACAAAGTTTTCCCAGTCCCCCGAAAACCATGAATCCCCCGATTCGTGTCCTGATGCCGAACCGTCCCGTGTTCGGCTGCCAAGAAGCGCCATCCGCCGTTTCCGCATCCGATGTGGAACGCCCGGTTCCCCCTCGGGAACCCTCCCTGCCGGGTAGCCCGGAATGTCGTGGACGACATCGGTTGCCAGGCCGGGCCGCAATTCCCGGTTGGTTGGGATCATCCATGACACGATCTGCGCTTCTCGCCGCGTCGATCCTGGTTTCCATCGTGGGTTCCCGCGCCGCGACCCATCGGGTGCTGGCGCCGGGTTCCACTCCAACGGAAGGCGCCTGGGCCACGGCTGCCGCCCCGCTCGCCGAGGTGCTCTCCTCGGCGGTCGCCGGCGACGAAGTATGGGTTGCACGGGGTCGCCACGCCGGCCCGATCCGAATTCCGGCCGGCGTGACCGTTCTCGCCGGTTTCCGTGGAGACGAGACCGCCGCCACGCAACGGAATGCCCGACTCAATGCCACCGAACTGGCCTTTGCGCCGACGCAATCCCCGACGGTCGTCTTTCTTCCCGGCACCTCGGTGGCGACGCTCGACGGCTTCCGGTTCCGTGGAACCCGCAACCGCGGGACTGTCCTTGCCGCAACCAACGCCGTGCCGCGATTGGTGGATGTCGAACTCCTCCTTCCTGGCAGCGGGATCGGCGCTTTTCCGTCGGAGCCGGTCGGGGTGTTCGAGTTCGTCGACTCCGACGTGGTCGTCGACGGTCTCCGCGCCAACGTCGCCACGGCGGGCGAGGCGGCCTTGATCCGTCTCCGTCGCGGCGGCGGCCGGATTCAGGGCTGCCGGTTCTTCGGCAACTTCGTCTATCCCCCGGCCGCCGAGAACGAGTACGGCCTGGTCCTCCTCGAAAACAGCTCGCCGCGGATCGAGCGGAACTGGTTCGCCGGCAACTCCGCCAGCCATGGCGCGGGGATCTCTGCCCTGGGGACCTCGGCGCCGCTGATCCGGAACAACCTCTTCACCGACGCATCGTCGTCGGCGCCGAACCTTCCGGCGACCGCGGACCTCTCCGGCGGATCGGCGCTCTACGCCGACACCGACGCGTCCCCGGCGTTCCTCCACAACACCGTGGTGGTTCGGTATGGTCCACCGATCCGGCTCCGCGGACTTGGGGGCCGCGTGGCACACAATGTCTTCGCCCTCGCCGACGCGGATCCGATGGTCGGTTCCCGGGGCCAGTTGTCCGACAACGTATGGACCCGTGAGGTTTCCACCGCCGCGGAGTCGCCGCAGCCGGTGACAGGTTTCCAGGGCAACCGCGTCGTCCCGGCTTCGGCGTTCGTCGGCGAACCCACCTTCGGTCGGGCCTGGTTCCGGGACGTCCCCGGGGCGGTCGACTCCTCCGAAACGGATGCCGACGCCGGCGACACCGACTTCCTTGGCCAGCTCCGCGTCCAGGGAGCCGCGCCCGATCCGGGCGCCTTCGAGCATGGACCGGCCCTGGCCACGGCGATGCCGCGGCGCCGTTTCCGGGTCTCCACGACCGGCGACGACCTCAACGACGGGAACGATCCCTCACGCCCCTTCCGCACGGTCGACGCGGCGCTGCGCGCAGCGGCCCGGGAAGGCGGCCGGGTCGAGGTGGAATCGGGCCTCTATCCCGAGCGCTCCCTGGTCCTCGGCTATGGCGTCGACTTGGCCGGCGGATTCGCCTCCGGACCTGACGAGCCGAACCCCGATCGGAATCGGTCCGTCCTCGATGGCGGTGGGGCGGACACCATCCTGTTCCATTCCGTGCCGACGCTTTCGGCCGGCTCCCGGACAGCCTTGCAGACCGTCTCCGGACTCACCTTCCGTCGCGGCTTTTCGACCTCGGCGGGAGGGGCGCTGAGGGCGGCTACGCTTCGGATCGTGGGCAATCGCTTCGAGGAGAACCGGGTCGAGGGTCTGGCCCCGCGCTTCGCGGGCGTCGGCGCGATCTCGGGCGGCGGCGCGGTCTACGTCGAGGGCGGAAACGCCTGGATCGTCGGCAACCGTTTCGAGCGGAACTCGGTCGCCGTGACGGTGCCCAGCGGCGGCGGCAGCCTGGATGCGCGCCAGGGAAGCGGTGGGGCGCTCCTCCTGGTGGCGGCCTCCGCAACGGTCCGCGACAACCTCTTCGTCGCGAACACCAACCGGGTCGCCGCGACCACCTTCTCCGGTTCGGCCGTCGCCCTGCACCCGTCCTCGGAGACCACCTATGTCGAGAACAACACCTTCCTGGACAACCAGTCCCTCGGTAACGGCTCTCCGATCCCCGGATCCCTGCCGCGCGCTGCGGTCCTAGTCTACCGTGGCGTGTTCGGAACCCCAGCCCGTCCGCTGGTGGCCCGGAACAACCTCTTCGCCTTCAACCATGGCACCGTGGCCAAGGAGATCCTGCAGAACACCCCGCTGGAGGTCTCCCACAACGTCGCGTTCGCCAACCGCGACGACACCTTCCCGGCCGGCGTCTCGAACGTCGTGGCGGATCCCGGCTTCGCGGGTCCGGGCGCCTTCCCCAGACTGGCCGCGAACTCGCCGCTCCGCGACGCCGGTGCCCCCGACACTTCGGCTGAGGCGGGCCGCACGGACCTCGCAGGCCGCCCACGCCTCATCGGGGAACGGGTCGACATCGGGGCCTTCGAGTTCGATCCCGCCGGCCCGACGCCGGCCATCCCGGTGGTGCGTGTCCGCGCGGACGGCGACGACGCGGCGGACGGCCTCGGCTGGTCCACCGCCAAGCGCACGATCCAGGCCGCCGTCGATTCCCTCGGTCTGGGCGGCGGCGAAGTCTGGGTCCAGGGTGGCTCCCATGCCGGGTTCGTCCGTTCTGGCGAGGGCGTCCGGCTCTACGGCGGCTTCACCGGCGCCGAGACACGCCGCGAAGAGCGGGACTGGGGCCACCAACCGACCACGATCGCCCCTCCGCCCACCGGGCTGGATGGCGGTCCGTTGATCGTCCTCCGCGGCGAGGGCGTTGCGACCGAGTTCTCCGGATTCCGGGTCGTGGACGGACGGGGACGTCCCGCAGGTGGCCTCAGCGTCCTGGGTGGCGGACGGGTCGGAGAGACGTTCTTCCTCCGCAACACCGCGACCAACATCGCCGGAGCCGGCACCATTGCCGGCGGTGCGATCTTCCATTCCGGCAAGGGCCGTCTTCGGATCGAGAACGCCGCCTTCGCCACCAACACCTCCACGGGAATCACCGCGGGTTCCGCGATGGCGGCGATCGCCTCTCAGGAGGGCTCCGGAGGCTTGGACCTGCGGCATGTGACCTTCCACGCCAACCCGGTCCCGATCGGCGGCGGTGTGCTGCGGCTCCCATCCGTTCCCACCTCGGTCATCGCCAACAGCCTCTTCGTGGGAACCGGCAACACTTCGGCGCTGGGAACGATTCCGGTAGCGACCGAGGCCTCCGGCAATCTGTTCTGGAACGCCACCGCCTTCGCGGGATCCCCGACGAACGGTTGGCTCCGAGCCGATCCGCTCTTCGTGAACGCGGCCGGTGGAGACTTCCGCCTGACCGCGGGCTCCCCTGCGCGGGACTCGGCGGTCGCCGCCGTCCTTCCTTCTGAGCTGCGTGACCTCGCCGGCCGATTGGATGCCGGCGGCCGTGGCGACATCGGTGCCCTCGAGTACTTCCCGCCGCCGCCGGCCGACTTCGCCGTCGCCATCGACTTCCCTTCCGCCGGCTCTTCCATCGTGGCCCTGCGCGCCACCGACGTCTTCTACTTCATCGACAACACCAACCGCACCGCGGTCCGCGCGGTCCTCCATGTGGATGGCGTTCCGGTGGCGACCAACACCGCCGCCGGCGCCCGGGTGATCCGCTGGCCCGCCCCGCTCGTCGGCGACCACGACCTCATGGTCCGGGTCTGGGTGGACGGTTTCCAGCCGGCCGACTCGGCTCCGGTGAACGTCCGGGTGCCGGTGCCCGTCGGGGACACGCCTCCCGTCATCGGCGCCATCACGGTGTCGGCCCGCGGCGGCGTCCTCGTCGCCCCGGTCACCGTCACGGTGGTCGCCTCGATTTCCGACACCGGCGGCATCCTGGGCTCTTGGCGCTGGACGGATTCCGACGGGCGTCCCGTGCGTTCGGGAACCGGCTTGGGTTCCGCCACCACCGGGCCGATGGAATTCCTCCAGGCCGGGACCCACACCTTCCGGCTCCGGGTCCAGGACCGCGTCGGCCAGTCCGCCGAGACCAACGTGACCTTCCGCGTCGAGTCGCCCTCGCGTTGGACCTCAAACTTCGGGCCGGACATCATGCTCCGAGCCCTCAACGAGGCGGGCGTCGTCGCCGGTTTCCGCCAGGAGGATTCCGTCGGGCGGATTCCCATCCGGATCGAGCAGGGCCGGGTGATCGCCCTGGTCGCGGAGAACGACGGGCCGGGTGAAGCGTTTGCATTGAACGCTTCTGGAACCGCCGTCGGCAGCCTGCGTGGGATCCCAACCCTGTTCCGCGACTCCGGTCCGGTCCAGCTGACCAACATCCAGGGTGCCGCGCTGGCCATCAACGCGTCGGAACAGGTGGTCGGCACCGTGCTCCTTCCCGAGGGAGTTGCCCGCCCCTTCCTGTGGGCCAATGGAACGATGACGCTGCTGCCGATCGGTGAAGGACTCGAAGGAAACGCCCGAGGCGTCAACGACGCGGGACTGGTCGTGGGTTCTGTGGTCGACCGTTTTGGACGGCCTCAGGCGGTGGCCTGGCGCCAAGGGGTTCTCGAATGGCTGACCACCGAGGCGGTCGGCGGCGCCGCCCATGCGGTGGATCCTTCCGGGGTGATCGTGGGCGAGGCCGATGAAAAGCCGATGGTCTGGCGGAATGGCGTGCAGGAGACGCTCTCCGGTGGCGAAGCGGGTGGTGGCGCGTTCGCGATCAGCGCGGACGGCGTCATCGGCGGCCAGCTCGGGGGCGCTCCGGCCCTGTGGGTCGCCGGCGAGGTGGTCGATCCGCTCCGGGGCCTCTCCGGCGATTCGCGGCTCTTCGGCGGCTACCTGCGGGTTGCCGCCGTCAATCGGCGCGGCGACCTCCTCGCCGGCAGCCCAACCACCTATCGGCTGGTCCAACTACGGGCGCAGGTCCCGGAACCCCGCCTGTGGCTGGCCCGCGGTTCCGCGCCGGGATCCTTGCGGCTGGAAGCCGGGCTGGGATTCCAGGAGTCCCCGGACTTCTTGGAATCCTCGGACGACTTCCGGGCGTGGCAGCCCGTGGGGACCAACGTGCTGTCGCTCGAAGTGCCCGCCGACGCGGCCCA
>JAIXUV010000255.1 GCA_027483345.1 Verrucomicrobiales bacterium
AAGGCGGGCGTCGAGAAGGTCTCCTTCGTCGACGGCCGCGTGCCGCATTCGGTGCTGCTGGAGATCTTCACCGACGCCGGGATCGGGACCGAGGTCGTGATCTGAACGGCCCCTCGTCCGGGCCTCAGCGCCAGCGCGCGAGGCCCGTCTCCTCTTCCGCCTCAGGCGTGGGTCAGTGCCGGCATTGCCGGCCGCGGGGCGGACCGGAGGCCGGTTGACGTCGGAAGTCCGTTCGGCCGTCCCTTGGACTTCCGTTGCTCGATCCGCTGCTGGACGATCCCGTACCAGCCCAGCCCACGGTAGGTCTCATAGCCCGGGGTCAGTGCGAAACCGGTGAGCAGCCCCTCGGCGCTCATGTGGGTGCCCTGATGTTGTCCGTCGGTGTGCAGCGCGAATTCCTCGGAGAGCACGCCGCGGTGGTCCGAGGCGGCGATGACGCGGTGGTTGCGGTCGATGATCAGGCAGCGGGTGTTGGCCTTCTCGTCCGGGCTTAATCGGACGCCGTCGACGACCGCCTGGGACTGCGCCTGCCAGTCGAAGAAGATGCCGAGCACGCCGATCGGCTTGCCATGGGTCTCGCCGTTCTCGCGGATGGCCGCCGCGTACGTCGCCGTGAGCCGGTTCTCCAAGGCGGGCACCGGGGCGATGTCCGCGACGGCGAACTCGGTGCCGTCGGAGGTTCCCAAGGCATCTCGGAACCACGCCGTGTGGGCCACGTTCTGCATCGTGGCCGCCGGATACCGGTCTGGACGGCCGTTCGCCAGCACCCGACCTTCGAGGTCCATGACCCAGAGGTCCAGGTACACGGTGTAGGAATCGAGGATCACCCCGAGACGACGGCTGCAGTGGGCCGAGGTCTCGGGATCCTTCCGGGTGGCGCAGTCGACCACGGCGGAGTCCGTGGCCCACCAGCGCACGTCGCAGGAACGTTCGTAGAGGTTGCGGTCGATGATCTCGATCATGTTCAGAGCGAGATCGGTGAGTCGTGTTCCCCGAAGCCGCGCGATGAGCGCGTCACCCAGGGTGTTGAGTTCCCGGATGCGCGGATCCAGTCCCTCCTGGAGTCCGGCAACGATCTTGGAGATCTGGTCGGAAACGGATTTCACCTCGCTGGCGACGACGGCGAAGCCGACTCCGGCCTGCCCGGCGCGTGCCGCCTCGATGGAGGCGTTCATCGCCAGCAGCTTGGAGGTCATGGTGATCCGGTGGATGTCTCCCACCCTCTTGGAAACCAAGGTGGAGATCTCGTCAGCAAGTCCGATGATTCGTTCAGGCATGGTTGTGGCGGGTCGGGCCAATAGCCGAATCGGACATTTCCAGTCGGAATTGAGCCGTTTTCATCTCATCCCACCTCGGAAGGCGATGAGCCCGGTTCATGTTCCGCGAACGGGGTGGGTCGCGAAGGAAGATCCCGAGCGGGCCCAGGGCAGGGGACGGCGATGTCGGGCCGGATCGGAAATGCCTTTTTTGGGTGGGTGCGGGTTGGTTGACTCCGCGGCCTGATGAAGGTCCTTGTGATCGGGTCCGGCGGCCGGGAGCACGCGCTGGTGTGGAAACTCGCGCAGTCCCCGCGGATCGACGAGATGTGGTGCGCGCCGGGCAACGCCGGCACGGAACTGGAAGTCCTCCCGAACGGCCGTCCGGTGCGGAACGTGCCCCTCTCCGCCGAGGACCTCCCGGCATTGCTGGCGTTCGCACGCAAGGAGTCCGTCGATTTCACCGTGGTCGGCCCCGACAACCCCCTGGCGTTGGGCGTCGTGGACCTGTTCCAGGAGGCGGGCCTCCGCATCTGGGGTCCCAACCGCAAGGCCGCGCTCTTCGAGGCTTCGAAGTCCTTCTCCCAGGACTTCATGGAACGTCACGGCATCCCGACCGCCCGCTCGGGTGTCTTCCAGGAAGCCGATGCGGCCCGTCGTTTCGCCGCGGAACTGGGCGGGCGTTGTGCCGTGAAGGCCGACGGCCTGGCCCTGGGCAAGGGCGTGCTGCTCGCCCATTCGGTGGCGGAGGCCGATGCCGCCATCGACGAGATCCTCGTCCGCAACGCCTTCGGCCGGGCCGGGGCGACGGTGGTCATCCAGGAGCTGCTCGAGGGCATGGAGATCTCCCTCCATGCGTTGTGCGATGGCACGACTGCGCGCCTTTTCCCCACGGCCCAGGACCACAAGCGCATCTTCGACGGCGACCGCGGCCCGAACACCGGCGGCATGGGAGCCTATTCGCCGGCTCCGTTCCTCTCCGCCGCGGAACTGGAATCCGTCGGTCGATCCATCCTCGAACCGTGGCTCCGCGGATGCGCCGCCGAGGGCATCGACTTCCGCGGACTGCTCTATCCCGGCGTGATGCTGACCGCCGCAGGACCCAAGGTGCTGGAGTTCAATGCGCGCTTCGGCGATCCCGAGACCCAGGCCTACCTGCCGCGGATCGAGAACGACCTGCTCGAGGTGTTCGAAGCCTGCGTGGATGGCTGCCTGGACCGCGTGGAGCTGCATTGGTCGCCGGAGACGACGGTATGCGTGGTGATCGCCAGCGAGGGCTATCCCGGGACCGTGGTGAAGGGCCGGGTCATCGAAGGCCTCGACGCGGCGGCGGCGTTGCCCTTCGTGAAGGTGTTCCACGCCGGGACGGCGAAGGCGGACGGGAAGGTGGTTGCCAACGGCGGCCGTGTGCTTGGGGTCACCGCCTGGGGGCCCGATCTCATCACGGCCCGAGCCCGGGCCTACGAAGCCTGTTCACGGATCCGGTTCGAGGGAATGCAGCTGCGGTTGGACATCGGCGCGAAGGGGCTCACCTCTGGGCTCTGAAAAAGGCTGAAGGCGCGTTCGGAACGCGCCTGAGTTTCAAGTTTTCAGTTTTCAGCGCTGAAGCAGGGAAGAGTTGAGAGGGGACCTAGGAGTGCGGATCGGAGAGAGTCGTCGGTTTCCTTCGATTCGCCCCGTTCAACCCTTCAACCCATTGCTGAACCCCTCAGCGTCTCAGCGTGTCAACGGGAGATTGTTCCGCCGGGGGGACCTTGGTTTCCGCGGCATTGCGGCTGGGCGCGAGGGTGCCCTCGGGTTGGATTCGACTGAAAGTGCGGCCCCACCTCCTTGGCGTCATGACCGGACCGTCGAGTCCATAGGGGAAATCGGCATCCATGCCGTCCGACTTGAGCGGATTTCGTCTTCCTCGGAAGGCCCGAGGTTTCTTCCGTCCGGGGTGCACGGGCTCGACTTCGTGGAGTTCCACCGTAGTGTTCCCCTGCCAACATGCAGACACTGACCCTTGGCCATTCCCCGGATCCGGACGACGCATTCATGT
>JAIXUV010000201.1 GCA_027483345.1 Verrucomicrobiales bacterium
GCGCACGACCCGGAGCAGGCCGACCAGGTCGTGCTGGAGGTGCTCCAGCGCGGATACCGTCAGGGAGTCCGGGTCTTCCGGCCGGCGAGGGTCGTGGTCAACAACTGGGCTCCCTCGGGGCCACCGCGAAATGCCTGCTGAATTCCGGGACTACTACAAGGTCCTCGGCGTGCCCCCCAACGCCTCGGACGAGGACATCCGGAAGGCGTTCCGAAACCTCGCCCGCAAATACCATCCGGACGTCGCCAAGGACAAGGCCACCGCCGAGGACCGGTTCAAGGAGATCAACGAGGCCCACGAGGTCCTCAGCGATCCCGAGAGTCGACGTAAATTCGACCAGCTCGGGGCAGGCTGGAAATCGGGCGGGAACCCCGAGCCAACCTCCGATCCATCCGCCTGGCGCACCGGCGGTGCACCGGCCGGCAATGGCGGCAATGGGTTCCACTTCGAGGGAACCGGGTTCAGCGACTTCTTCGAGCGCCATTTCGGAGGGCGGCCCGGCCCGGCCCGCGGCACATCCACGTTTGGACATGGAGCGACGGGATTCCGCGGCGAGGGATCCCCCGGTGCACAGCGGGGCGAGGACATCCACGGCGACCTGCTCATCCGGTTCGACGAGGCCCTCCACGGCGCGATCCGGGTGATCTCGATCCGCCGTGAGGATGCGGGCAACGGGATGGAAGGCGTCGTTCGCTGCAACGTCCGGATTCCTGCCGGGGTGCAATCCGGGCAATCCATCCGGATTCCCGGAAAAGGAGTACCCGGAACCGGTGGCGGCGCTCCCGGCGACATCTTCCTGAATGTCCGGTACGCGAGGCATCCGGACTGGACCGCCCGTGGGACCGACCTGACGGGAACCCTGGATCTGGCCCCTTGGGAGGCCGTGCTGGGCACCACCCTGGCCGTTCCGACCCTGGAAGGTTCGGTCAAGGTCAAGGTTCCCGCGGGAACCCGCCAGGGCCAGAGGCTTCGGGTCCGGGGCCAGGGACTTCCCGCTGGATCCGGTTCCCGCGGGGACCTCTACATGGAGATCGTCATCCAGGTACCGACCCATCCCAGCGAGGCGGCCCTGGCACTCTGGAAGCAACTCGCCCAGGAGTCCGGCTTCGATCCCCGACTTCCCGGGAATGTGAACGGTCCCGGCTCAGGCCCGGAACAACCCTGAGCCGGAGCGGGCCCTGGTTCTGAAGCGGAGGACGGAGACGCTTGGCCGCCACTGAAAACCTTGCCTGTCGTCTTCGGGTCCGTAGCGTCGACCGGCATGCCCGGGAAATGTCGCTTCGCTTAGCGCCGCATGTGGTTTGAACCTCGCCCATTGTCCGGGTTGCGCCCGTTCGTCCACGCGGCGCTCCTGCTGCTGCTGTTGGTGGCGGGGCCTCTGATCTCGGTGCCGGCGTCCGTTGGCGTCGGAGATTACATGCTGACAACATGGCGCACGGAGGACGGACTCCCGGAGAACAGCGTCAACGCGTTGGAGCAGACCAGCGACGGATTCCTTTGGGTCGGAACGCGCAATGGCATCGCCCGTTTCGACGGCCTGAATTTCATCACCCATTTCCCGGACGACACCCCGGCGTCCACGTTCGGCTACGCGCGGCGCATGGCCGCCGACGGCGAAACGCTTTGGGTGGTGAGCAACAACGGACACGTCCTCGAGCAGACCGGCGGAAGGTTCAAGTCCTGGTGGCAACCCGGAAAGGACGAGGAACACGCCCGTTTCCTCTGGGGCCGGATCGAAGGGTCACCCGGTTTCGTCCTCAATTCAGGAGCCCTGTTGACCCTTCCGCCGGGCGGGTCGCCGGGCGTCTCCGGTTGGGCGGACATGCTGCGGTCGGTCCGCACCTCCACGCACGCTCTCGACGGTTCCGGTGTGCCTTGGTTCATCACCAAGGACGGCCAGGTGGCCCGTCTTCGCGCTGGGCGGCCCGAACCGCTGCCCGCGGGTTCCGGCCTGGAAGGACGGGTGGTTCAGACCTTGTGCCGCAACGCGGATGGGGAGATCTGCGCAGGCACCGAACGGGAAGCCGCCGTCTTCCGCCACGGCCGCTTCCAGAAGCTGGTCGCCGCAAATGTCTCCAACCTGTTCCCGTCGCAGGATGGCGGGCTGTGGATCTGGGCCGACGGCGGTCTGCGCCGATGGCACACGAACGGCCTGTCCACGACCATCGCCTGGCCCGCGGGGACGCAGGTATGGGGCGCCGTGGAGGACAATCAGGGCAACCTTTGGTGCGGCACGTTCGGCACCGGCCTGTGGCGGGTCAGCCCCACTGGGGAATACCTCCGTTTCACCAAGGACGAAGGTCTGCCTGGAAACCAGGTGCTGGCCGTGGTTCGCGATTCGGCGGGAAACATTTGGGCCGGAATCGAGGGCGGACTGGCCCGCGTGAGCCGGCGGGTAATCGAGATGTCGGAAGGGGCCGAGGTGATGACGGAACGCATGATGACCACGGTTTGCCCGGACCGGAACGGCGGGATGTGGGCCGGCACCTACGGCGGCGGGCTCTACCACCGCGAGAACGGCGTCTGGCGGCGTCATCCTGTCCCGGGCTTCCCGACCAACATGTTCGTCTACGCGGTGCTGACCGACTCCCACCAGCGGACCTGGGTGGGAACGCGCGGCGGCGGTGGTCTGATCTGCCTGGAGAACGGCCGTGCCACCCGTCCTTTCAAGGGCCTGCCTGCGGAGACTTCCGTCAAGGCGCTCTGGGAGGATTCCCGGCAACGCGTCTGGATCGGCAGCGACGAAGGTTGTTCGGTGCTGGAACCGCAAGCGGTCCGCCCCGCCCTGGTCACCACCGCCCTCGATATCCGCGCGTTTGCCGAAACCAGCGATGGATCGGTCTGGATCGGCAGCCATGGGAGCGGGTTGTTCCGCTGGCGCGGGGAAACTCTGGACCGCTTCAGCCAGACCAATGGGCTGCTCGGGAACTCCATCTGGTCCCTCCTGTCGGACGAGGACGGAGGGCTTTGGATCGGTACGCCCAACCGCGGGCTCGCCTATTGGAAGGACGGCAAGGGGACCGTCATCACCTCGGCGGACGGACTCCCCGACGACACCGTCTGCCACCTGGTCGAAGACCGCACCGGCCATGTCTGGGGCAGCACACTCCACGGCATCTTCCGGGTACATCGAAGGGATCTCCGCGCGCGGGTGGCGAGCGGCAGCGGACAACTGCCCTGCATCATCTACGGACGCGAGGACGGATTGCGGGCCGAACAGTGCCGAGGGGGCATGCAGCCCGCCGGCATGATGGGCGAGGACGGCAGGCTGTGGTTTCCGACGTTGGACGGACTGGCGAGCATCGCGCCGGAACGGATCGAGACGAAGGCCGTGCCGCCCGGCACCTTCATCAACGGCTTCACGGTGGGAGGCGTGAACCTGCCGGCGGGTGGCCAAGCGCCGGCGGGCAGTTCCCGCATCGCCCTCTCCTTCACCGCTCCGAGCCTCTCCGCAGCGGACAAGGTGCATTTCCGCTATCGGCTCGCCGGCCTCCGCGAAGGATG
This sequence comes from Verrucomicrobiales bacterium, assembly GCA_027483345.1. GTDB lineage: Bacteria > Verrucomicrobiota > Verrucomicrobiia > Limisphaerales > UBA9464 > SXXZ01. Next base: position 3,505 of record JAIXUV010000201.1, read on the forward strand.
GACCGAGATCGGCACGCGGCGGGACGTGATGTTCGACACGCTCCGCCCCGGCAGCTATCGCTTCGAGGTGGCTGCCCGCCATCCCGGCGGGGAATGGGGAACACGGAACGCCTCGCTCGCCTTCACCGTGCTGCCGTTCTTCTGGCAGCGGGCCTCGTTCCAGGTGCCGGTGGCCGCCCTCCTCGTCCTGTTGCTGGTCCTGGTGGTGCGCTGGTTCTCGCAACGGGGCATGCGGCGACAGCTCGCCCTGGCCGCACAGCAGGCGGCGGTGGAACGCGAACGCGTCCGCATCGCCCGCGACATGCACGATGACGTGGGTTCGGCCCTGACCCAGCTCACCCTGCTCGGCTCACCGCCGTTGGACGAACCCGAGGCCCCGGCTCAGACGGAGGCCCGGCTCAGCCAGGTGACCGGACTTTCCCGCGAGATCGTCGCCAAACTCGACGAGCTCGTGTGGGCGGTGAACCCGCGGCACGACACCACCACCGGGCTGGTGGACTACCTCTGCCAACACGCCGACGCCGCCCTGCGACCGGCCGGGCTCCGCCTGCGCTTCGACATCGCACCCGGCATCTCCACGCAGCCCATCGCCTCCGACCGACGGCACCAACTGTTCCTCGCCTTCAAGGAAGCCCTCGCCAACGTGGTGAAGCACGCGGCGGCCACCGAGGTCCACCTGCGCATCCGCGCCGACGGAGGCCCGCTTCAGGTGATCGTGGAGGACAACGGCCGCGGCTTCGACCCGGCCGGCGTCAGCACGACGAGCGACGGCCTGTTCAACATGCGCCAACGCCTCACCCGCATCGGCGGTGAGGCCCTCATCACCCGGCCGGAAGCGGGCGGAACCCGCGTGGAATTCAGCCTGCCGCTGGCGGAAGCCTGATCGGCACCCGGGTCCACCTTTCATCCGATGCCGGCAACCGCCCGGGTCCGTCACACTCACCCATTGCTATGTCCAACTCCGACCAACAAGCCGGGATCCGAGTCGCCGTGGTCGAAGACGACGACCGGCTCCGCGCCGGCTTCATCACCCGACTTGAACGGGCATCAGGCATCCACTGCGTCGCGGCCTTCGCCAACGCCGAACAGGCGCTCGCCCAACTCGCCGACTCCGCACCCGACGTGGTGCTCATGGACATCAACCTGCCCGGAAAGTCCGGAATCGACTGCGTCCGCGAACTCAAGGCCCGCCATCCAACCACGCAGTTCCTCATGCTGACGGTGTATGAGGACGTGGACCTGATCTTCCGTTCCCTCCAGGCCGGAGCCACCGGCTACCTGCTCAAACGGTCCGTGCCGGAGGAGCTGCTCGACGCCATCCGCGACCTGCACGCCGGCGGCGCGCCCATGACCAGCCTCATCGCGCGCAAGGTCGTGGAGTCGTTCACGCCCAAGGCCAAGCCCGCCACACCCGATGTCGCAGGACTGACCCCGCGCGAGCGGGAAATCGTCGAAGCCCTCGCCCTCGGGTGCCAATACAAGGAGATCGCCGACCGCCTGGGCATCGGCATCTCCACCGTCCGCACTCACCTCCAGCACATCTACGAGAAGCTGCGTGTCGGCAACCGCACGGAAGCGGTGGTGAAGTTCCTCGGCCGTTGATGCCGGTGACGGGCCCCTCGTTGGCATGTCCTATCTTCATCCGATGGCGGGCCGTCCGTCGGCATCGGTAGGGTCGGTCCGATGTATCAGATCACGGGTTCTCCGACTTGTCCGCGCAACGACGCCGTCCGCCCCGGTCCGGGCCAGTGGCTA
>JAIXUV010000065.1 GCA_027483345.1 Verrucomicrobiales bacterium
CCCGGCCAAACCGGCTAGGTCGCGGACGGTGCCGCCGCCTGGAACAGCGCGCAGTGGGCGCCGGCGGGATCCTGGATGACCGCGAACAGGCCCATCGGCGTGTCCCGGACTTCACCCACCAGCTGGCCCCCGAGCGACTTCGACGTCTCCAGGCTGGCCCGCAGGTCGGCGACCGTGATGTAGGGCAACCACTGGGCCGGCAACCCGACATTCGTGCCGCGGGCATGGCAGATCCCGGCGACAGGAGCATCGGTGCCCGGAGGAATCATGCAGTGGTCGTTGTAGCCTTCCATGTCCACGGCCATGGAGCTCCAACCGACGACGCTGCTGTAGAAGGTACGGAGGGCTTCGGCGTCCGGCACGGTGATGTCGAGCCAACCGATCGATCCGACTGCGGGAGGATTCATGGAAGCGGCAGGGGTACTGAGTGGGTTTGGTTTGGATCCGGGGAAACGCTGTCGATGGAGGCCATACCCGGTCTGTTTTCCCGCCGAAAGCCCAGAAACGGAAAACGGCTGTTTCAAAGGCGCACGCTGAACCGGAAATCCGGTCGCCGGCGTCGGAAGCCCGAACCGACCTCAAACCGCCGCATTGCACCGGAACCGGCGGAACGGCCATGCTCCGCGTCCCTTTATGTCGCGGAGGCAGTACCCATTCCATCGGATCGAACCCAAGTGGCAACGGCGTTGGGCCGCCCAACAGACCTATCGCGCCTGGAATCCTGGCGAGTCCGTCCCGGCGGATCATCCGTTCGCCCTCCGGCACGACCTCGGCGGACGCGTTTCGTCGGCGATGGAGCTTCCACCGAAGTACTACATCCTCGACATGTTCCCCTACCCCTCGGGTGCGGGACTCCATGTCGGCCATCCCGAAGGCTATACCGCGACCGACATCCTCGCGCGCTACCGCCGTTCGGTCGGGTACAACGTCCTGCACCCGATGGGTTGGGACGCCTTCGGCCTGCCCGCGGAACAGTATGCGGTGAAGACCGGCCAACACCCGCGCATCACCACGGAGCAGAACGTCGCGAACTTCACCCGGCAGATCCAGTCGCTCGGCTTCAGCTACGATTGGACCCGCGAGGTGAACACCACCGACCCGGGCTACTTCCGCTGGACCCAGTGGATCTTCCTCCAGCTCTACAACGCCTGGTTCAATCCGGCCACGAACTGCGCCGAACCCATCGCGACGCTCGCCTACCCGGCTGACGTCGCCACCGAGTCCCAACGCCGCGCGTACCGCGACGCCCGCCGTCTCGCCTTCGTCAGCGAGGCGCCGGTGAACTGGTGCCCCGAACTGGGCACGGTGCTGGCCAATGAGGAGGTCATCGACGGCAAGAGCGAGGTCGGTGGCTTCCCGGTCGTCCGCAAGCCGATGCGCCAATGGATGCTGCGCATCACCGCCTACGCGGAACGCCTGCTCAACGACCTCGACACCATCGAGTGGTCGGACTCGCTGAAGGAGATGCAGCGGAACTGGATCGGCCGCAGCGAAGGGGCCGAGGTGGACTTCGCCGTCGCCGGCCACGACGCGACGCTCCGCGTCTTCACCACGCGCCCGGACACGCTCTTCGGCGCGACCTACATGGTCTTGGCGCCGGAACATCGACTGGTGGCCCAGATTACCACCGCCGAACAGAAGTCGGCGGTCGAGGCGTATCAGGGTGCCGTGGCCCGCAAGTCGGACCTCGAACGCACCGAGCTGGCCAAGGAGAAGACCGGTGTCTGGACCGGCGCCTACGCCATCAATCCGGTGAACGGCGCCCGGATCCCGATCTGGATCGCCGACTACGTGCTCGCGACCTACGGCACCGGCGCGATCATGGCCGTGCCGGCCCACGACGAACGCGATTTCGAGTTCGCGCAGACCTTCTCGCTGCCGGTCGTCCAGGTCGTCCAACCGCCGGATCCCAAGGCCGACTGGCAGGGCTTCTGCGACGAGGGCACCGCCGTGAACTCGCAGGGCGCAGAGATCTCCCTCGACGGCCTGCCGACCCGCGATGCGAAGCGGGCCATCACCGCCTGGCTCGAGTCGAAGGGACTCGGGAAGAAGACCGTGAACTACAAGCTGCGCGACTGGTTGTTCAGCCGGCAGCGCTACTGGGGCGAGCCGTTCCCGATCGTCTGGCGCCAGGACGCGGACGGCACCTCGTACCACGAGGCCCTGCCCGAGTCCGCGCTGCCGCTGTTGCCGCCGACGCTCGAGGACTACAAGCCGACGTCAGACGGACAACCGCCCTTGGCCCGCGCCCAGGACTGGCTCCGGCTGCCCGACGGCGCACTGCGCGAGACGAACACGATGCCGCAATGGGCCGGCTCGTGCTGGTATTACCTGCGCTACCTCGACGCGCGGAACGGGAACGCTTTCGCAGACAAGGCGGTGGAATCCTACTGGATGGGCTCCGGCGGCGCCTCGGGCCGGACGCCGGGCGTCGACCTCTACGTCGGCGGCACCGAGCACGCCGTGCTGCACCTGCTCTACGCCCGCTTCTGGCACAAGGTCCTGTTCGACCTGGGCCACGTCTCGACGGCCGAACCCTTCTACAAGCTGGTCAACCAGGGCCTGATCCTCGGTGAGGACGGGCAGAAGATGTCGAAGTCCCGCGGCAACGTGGTGAACCCCGACGACGTGCTCAAGGAGTACGGCGCCGACGCGTTCCGCCTCTACGAGATGTTCATGGGGCCGCTCCAGGACACCAAGCCGTGGAACACCCAGGGAGTCGAGGGTGTGTACCGCTTCCTCGGCCGCGTTTGGCGCCTCTTCGTCGCCGAAGAAGCGGAGACCGCCTTCGAACAGGCCGAGGCCGTGGCGCCGCAGGACGACCGTTCGGAGGGTCTGCTGGAGACGTTGCGCCTCTCGCCGTCGATCCAGGCGACCGAGCCGACTCCGGCGCAGCTCAAGGTGCTGCACGAGTGCATCCGCAAGGTCACCTACGACCTGGACCACCTGCAGTTCAACACCGCCATCTCCGCGATGATGGTCTTCGTGAACACGGCCATGACCTGGCCGACCCGGCCGGCTTCCGTGCTGAAGACCTTCCTCCAGCTGCTCGCGCCCTTCGCGCCGCACGTGGCGGAAGAACTGTGGTCGCGCCTCGACGTCGCCGGCTTCCCGGCGTCGCTGACCTACGCGCCGTGGCCGAAGTTCGACCCGGCGCTGCTGGTCGAAACCGAGATCGAGCTGCCGGTCCAGGTGAACGGCAAGCTGCGCGACGTCATCCGTGTCGCCGTGGACGCCCCGCAGGCGGACATCGAGAAGGCCGCGCTCGCCGCGGAGAAGGCCCAGCCGTTCCTCGCCGGCAAGACGGTGCGGAAGCTCATCGTGGTGCCGAAGAAAATGGTGAACATCGTCGTCGGCTGAGCGGCCGACGGGAGACTCCGATGAAGCATCTCACCCCCTCGGAGCATCGGGCCGTCTGGCTGCTGGCGGTGGTGTTGTTGTTCGGCATCGCCGGCAGGATCTGGATCCGCAGCGGTGCCGCCCGCCCCTTGCCGCCGCTGCCGCACCTCGGTACCAATTCGGCCGCCGGGCCGGTCCACTGAGCCGACCCAACCCGGCAACCGAGATCCCGATGGACCTGCCCTTGGAAGACGACCCGCTGGCCGCGCTGCTGGAGAAGGATCCCCGCTACAACCGGGAGGCCTATGACTTCCTGCGCGAGGCCCTCGAGTTCACCCAACGCCAGGTGAAGCGCGAATCCGACATCTCACGGCATGTCTCCGGACAGGAACTGCTGGACGGCATCCGCGAGTTCGCTCTGAAGCAGTACGGGCCGATGACCCTGCTGGTGCTGGAGGAATGGGGCGTTCGGCGGTGCGAAGACTTCGGGGAGATGGTGTTCAACATGGTCGAACACAAGATTCTCAAGAAGACCGAGAAGGACAGCCGCGACGACTTCAAGGGCGGCTACGACTTCGCGGACGCTTTCCGCAAGCCGTTCCTCCCCACCCGCGGGGGCACCGGATCCGGGGGAAATTGAAGTTGAGTGGCGGGCGTGAGGCTTCGGGCTTCGGGCGTCTTACTCTTAAACTTACTCTTCGTCGTTATCCTCCCCACCCTCATCCGAAGTGAGCCTCGTCGGAGGCTTCGAGTCCTGGGATTGAGATAAAGATTAGGATCGAGAGTAGGGTGTCCGGCACTCGGCTCCCGGCTCCTTCACCGGTCGTCCGGCTTGGTCAGCTCGAAGGTGTCGAACAGGCGGCCGTCCACGTCGTAGGCCTTGAACTGGATGGTCCGGTCCTGGACGACCATGAAGCAGTAGTGGTGTCCCCGCTGCACATGGAGCGTGAACCAGGCCCGCTGCGGGGCCGCCTGCTCCAGCCCGCCGCCACCGCCGCCGCTGACCACATAGCGCACGCCGCGCTTCTGGTTCACCGCCATCTGCAGGACCGGCCATGTGCGTTCGTAGCTGTGGATGTGTCCGGCGAACCCGACGTCGAGTCCGTGCTTCTCGTACAGCGGGATCAGCTTCGCCGCGTTGCGGTCGCCGTTTGAGTACGGCCCGTCCGGACGTCCACGCCAACGGTCGCCGTAGTCGTCCTCGTCCGAGCTGAAGCACGGATGATGGTGCGCGGCGAACTTCCACGTCGCCTTCGACTCGCCCATCACCTTGTCGAGCCATCGATACTGTTCGCTGCCCGGCGACAGGTCCTTGTTGGAGTCGATCATGAAGAACTCGGCGTTCCCGTACTTGAAGGAATAGTAGTACTCCGGCTTGGGAAGGCTGAAGTAGTCGTAGTACCAGTGGGAGTTCTTCTCGTGGTTGCCGATGACCGGGAAGGACGGCACATGGGCGAACAGCCTCTGCGCCGGCTCGAAGAGGTCGTAGACCCACTGCTGCTTGGCGAAGCCGTCGTCCACGACGTCGCCGCAGTGGATCATCATGTTCGGACGCAGCGCGAAGATCCCCTCGGCGCAACGGCGGGTGATGTCGGGATTGCGCTGGGTGTCGCCGAGGATGCCGAAGGCCCAGGACGCATTGGCGCCGGGCGCCGTCTGGAAGTTGGCGATGTCGCTGCGGGCCACGTTCCCGGCGGCGTCGACGCAGGTGACCCGGTAGTAGTAGACCGTGAAGGGCTTCAGGCCTTCCAGGCGCACCTCGTTGATGTTGCCCGCGGTCGCCGCGGTCGCCCGGGTCTTGAGCGGCTGGAATTCCCCGTATTCCACGGTCATGAACGCCGGCTTCGCCGTCTCGCACATGATGGACATGCCATCCGTGGTGCCGAACTGGAGGTACGGCTTCACCACGAACTGCAGCTCGCGGTTCACCGGCGAACGCCAGGCCAAGAGCGACTGGTTGCGCTCCGCGATCCCGCGGATCTCCTCTGTCGGCATCACGCGGCCGTAGGCCTTCACCTCGAAGAGCGATCCCTCCAACGGATGCCGCTCGTCCTGGTCCACGTAGGCACCGACCGCCAGGCGTCCCTCGGCCGGGTACAGGATGTCACCGGACTGCTGGGTGGATTCCCCGTCGGGCTCGCCGTCGACGAACAGCTTCATCGTGGTCCCGTCGTAGGTCGCGGCGACATGGTGCCAACGGCCGGTCTCGATCTTCTTCCGCCCCCGCAGGCGGGTGATTCCTCCGAGGTTGGGGTCCTTCGCCCCGGACCCGGCGAGTCCGAAGGTGAAGTTCTGGCGGTTGTACCCGAGCACCCATCCCTTCTCGAAGGGACCGTTGTCCTGGACGAAGCCGACGATGCCGCCGTTGGACGCCGTCTCCTCCAGCAGAACCCAGGCGGTCAGGGTGAGGTGGTTGGTCGGCAGCACCGGCCGGGCGGTCTGGAGGTCCGGGGCGGCGAGCAGCCAGTCGTTGAACCCGTCGAAACGGAGTCCCAGGACCGGCCCGGAATTGGTCAGCACCGGAGCGCCCTGAACCGTCGCTTCCAGACGATGGGTGAGATCGGGCCACTTGCCATTCTCGATCGGGTGCGCACCCGTCGCAAAATGGAACAGCAGCTGGTTCTCCACCTTGTCCGGATGCGCCGCGACGCGGACCGCCAGGACCCCGACCGCACACGTCGCCAACAACCAACGGAACAGAATCGACCTCATGCGGAGCAAGTTACGCCGGGAGCCGAGCAGGCTGGAAGCGTCCGCTGGGGGAAGCGGGAAACTTCGTGGTGAACCGCGGGTGACGCCTCGGCGTCGGGACTACTTCCGCGCCGGGGCGTTGGTGTCCAACGAACGGCGGGCGAGCGCGGACTGGAGGTAGGTGTCCTTCGGGGCGAGCACCCAGGCGGAAAGCCACAGGTCGCCGAGGAACTGGCCCGACTTCAGCAACTGCTCCTCCAACATCCGACGACCTTCGGCGGCCTGCGGGCCGTCGGCCTTAAGGTGTCCCGCCTTCTCGGCCTCATACAAGGGCACCACCAACTGGAACTGCTCCCGGATGAAACCGAGCGCCAACGGGAACGCGGAGCTGGAAACGGCGTTGGTGCCGCCGCTGAAGAGCGATCGGGCCGGACGAACACGGGCCAACAGGGCCTGGCGGTCGAATCCGGCATTCCGCATGAATCCGCCGTCGATCCACGAGTGGAAGGTCCGGTTGGTGGTGTAACCCGCGGGATTCGCACCGACCCAGCCATTGTAATGCCGGGTCGTGTGGAGCGGTTGCGCGGCGTCGCCGGCGTAGTGGCCGAGGGTGCCCATCACCGAGACGATGTTCTGGCGGGTGTTGTCGACCTCCGACGGAGTGCCGCCGTGCTGTTCGAAGGCCCGCAGTGTGGAGAACCCAGACTTCAGGCGGCCGTATTCCTCCGCGAGCTTCCAAGGGAGGAATCCCGGCATCCAACGCACCCGGACGGGATCCGAGGGCGAGGCAATTGGCGGGAAGCGGGAAGGATCCTTGGCGCGGGCCGTCGCGAACTGGGCGAGGAACTCATCACGGAACCCGGGCAACGCATCCAAGGTGAGGCCGACCGGTTCAAGGTCCTCGATGTCGAAGAAGTGGTCGGGCTCGTTCACATGACGGAAGGCGCCCTCGTTGGAGTTCCGCCAGCGGTCGGGCTCGCCCGAGAGGAAGGCGATACGTTCCGTCGCCTCGGGGGTGCGGACGAACTCGGGGAACGACGCGGGGAGCGAGCGCAGCGCCAGTTCGTTGACGAATCGGTGGAGCTCGTAGTCCCACGCATGCACGCGAAACAGGGCCGTCAGTCCGACCACCCAACCGATCCAAGGGAACCTCAAACGCATGCCTTAGTCTCCCTCGCGTTCCTCGGCTGCCAAGCCCTGAACCGTGCCGCCTCCAAGAAACCTCCTCCAAGCCGACCTCGTAGGGGGCGAGGTCACGAGTCTCTGGCTTCTCCCCCACTCAAGGCAGTCCACTTGTTCCCCCAGCTCCGAGGTCCTAGCCTGCGCCCATGTCTTCCCGGGACCGGTTGCTGTTCGTCGGCTTCGCTCTGCTTCTGTCCCTGTCCTCGTGGGCCCAGGACGCGCGGTTCATCCGCCTACGGAACGAGACGATCACCACGCCGCCGCCGCCCCCGATCGCGCAGAGGGCCCAGATCGCGAAGCAGGCGACACCGGCCGTCTCGGGGCTCCATCTGCTGCAGTTGGACGGCGCCCTCGACGAGTCGGTGCGACAGGCGTTGATCGCTGCCGGCGTCCAGCTCCTCCATCCGGTTCCTGAAAACGCCTTCGTCTGCCATCTCGAGAATGCAGACCTCGGGGCGATCCGGGCCCTGGCACCGGTCCGTTGGATCGGGGAGTACCGCGCCTCCCTGCGCATGGATCCGCGATTGGCCCGGAGCGTCGCCGCAAGACCGGCGGAAAAGGTGCCGGTCAAGGTGTTGCTCCGTCCCGACGCGGGCGCGGCGGAACTGGTCCAGGCCCTCAAGCTCCTTCCCGGTGCCACCCACCGGACGACGACGCGCTTCGGGACGTTCCTCAACGGCTTCGCCGACGCGCCCCGGATCCTCGAATTGGCGCGCGGGCCGGGGACGTTGTGGATCGAAGGCGCCGGACGGATGAAGCTGGTGGACGAGATCGCGACCAAGATCGTGCTCGGCGACGAACCGCCCCCGGGCACGCGGGCCACGGTGCAGCAGCTCGGCTTCGACGGCCGCGGCGTGACGGTCGCGGTCGCGGACTCGGGTCTCGACTCCGGGGATCCGGCGACGATGCACGAGGACCTCTTCGGCCGCGTCGACGCGCTCTTCGCCTATGGCGGGCTTGAGGACGCCTCGGACGAACACAGCCACGGCACCCACTGCGCGGGCATCGTGGCCGGGAACGGCTTCCTGGGGACGGTGGACGGCGAGGGCTTCCTCTGGGGCCTCGGCGTCGCACCGGGTTCGCACCTCGTGGGGCAACGGTTGTTCGACGGCGCGGGCGAATACTTCGCGCCGCCGACCTTCGAGACCATGACCCGGGATGCCGTCCGTGCCGGCGCCTATGTGGGGTCCAACTCCTGGGGTGAAGACACCCAAGGCCAGTACGACCTGAGCGCCGCGGAGTTTGACGCCTTGGTCCGCGACGCCGACGGCGCAACGCCCGGCGAACAGCCCTACGTGCTCGAGTTCAGCGCCGGAAACAGCGGTCCCGGCCAACAGACCATCGGCTCGCCCGCGGTTGGGAAGAACGTCATCGCCACCGGCGCCTGCCAGAACGACCGCTTCGACCTCGCCCTCTATGCCGAGGGCCGTGAGACGATGGCCGACTTCTCCAGCCGGGGCCCGGCCGAGGACGGCCGCATCAAACCGGACATCACCGCCCCGGGTACCTGGATCGCCTCGTTGAAGAGCCGCTTCGCGAGCGATGCCAACGCCTGGCTGCCGATCGACGAGAACTACCTGTTCCAGGGCGGGACTTCGCAGGCGGGACCGCACGTCAGCGGCGCCGCTGCGGTGTTCGTCCAATGGTACCGCGAGACCCACGGCGGCGCGACGCCCTCCCCGGCCTTGGTGAAGGCGGCGCTGATCAACAGCGCCGTGGACATGGGCACCGGGGAGGTGCCGGTCGACCCGGACGATCCGGAGGCCGGAACGGAGATCGTGGGCGGCACGCCGCCGGTCCCCAACGGCGAGGAAGGCTGGGGGCGTCTGGAACTGGCGGGCCTGATCACCGGCGAACGGCGCTACGAATTCACCGAACAGGACGCCGGACTCCGCACCGGCGCGGTCTTCGAGAGGCGCGTCATCGTGGGCGCCGACGACGCCCTCAAGGTGACGCTCGCCTACACGGACGTCCCGGGGCTTCCCGCCGCGATCCCCGCGCTGGTCAACGACCTCGACCTTGAGGCGGCATCGCCGGATGGCGCGGTGTACCGCGGCAACGCCTTCCTCGACGGCGAAACCGTCCCGGGAACGGCGGAAGGCGACCGCATCAACAACGTCGAGGGCCTCCTGATCCAGAATCCGGCCGTGGGCGAATGGATCCTCCGAGTCCGCGGCATCCGCGTGGTCCAGGACGTGCACGGTCGCGCCGGTTCCGCACCGGAACAGGACTTCGCCCTCGTCGTCTCCGGACAAATCCCCATACCCGGCGAAGGCGTGGTTTCCTGGGACCGCGAGACCTACCGTTCACCGGCCACCGCTGGAATCCGCCTCGTCGACACGGACCTCCGCAACCAGGCCGGAGCCGTCGTCGAGGTGTCCTCGGACAACTCCCCGACACCTCATCGGCTGACTTTGCTGCCGAGCGGCACCGGCGGCAGCTTCACCGGCGCCGTCCAGCTTGTGCGCTTCCCACAGGCCGGCGCGCTGACGGTGGGACACGGTGATTCGCTGACCCTCCGCTATTCCGACCTCTCTCCGGCGGGCGTCCGGACGAGGACCTCGCTGGTCGACCTGAACCCGCCTGTGGTGGATGGAGTCCGCGCGATCGGCCGATTCGGCCGCGTGGCCATCCGCATGGAAGCTGGCGAACCGGTGAGCGTCGTCGTCGAGGTCACCCCGACCAACGCCCCTGTCTTCGCGGTGACCAACCTCGCCCTCCGCACGCAGCCCGAGGTCGCGTTGCCGGAGCTGACGCCGGACGCCGTGTACCGGTACCGGGTCATCGCCACCGACGGCGCAGGGAACGTCAGCACCAACGACAACGGCGGCCGCGGCCACTTCTTCACCGCGCCCCGTCCCGCCAAGGCGCTGCTCCTGTACTCGCCGGAGACGACGTTCGCCCAGCTGGGGCTCGACTTCCCCGGCATCGACCATTGGACGACCCCGCTCCAGGAACTGGGCATCGACTACGAGGTCTGGGACATGGGCGAGACCAACATCATCCCCAGCGCGGCGATCCTGTCGTCGTACCGGGTCGTGCTGTGGCGACCCGAGGACCTGGCGACGCTTCCCGCCGGCCTTGCCGCCAACATGTCGGCGTACGTCCAGGCCGGAGGGGCGCTGTTCGTCGCCTCGTCGGAGGTCCTGAGCCGGTTGGCCCCATCCGAACTCGGACTCCAGACCAACATCCTCCACGTGACGGGATTCACCGTGGACGGCGGCGCCTTCGTGGGAACGGGTGTCCGTGGGGACCCGATCGGTTCCGGGATGAACCTGCTGCTGAACTACGAGGCGTTCCCGGACTTCGGCGGGTTCCTCGACTACTCGACCTTCCCCGACCACCTCCAGTTGGCCGCGGATGCCGCACCGATCCTGACCCAGGACGAAGGACGCATCATCGGCCTGCGCCACCCGCGGACCGGCAGCGACAGCCGCGGACGCGTCGTGTTCCTGTCGATCCCGCTGGAGGCGGTGCCCGCGGAAGGCGAGGCGCCGGACACCCGGGGATCGCTGTTGGGACGATGCCTCGACTTCCTGGTGCCGGGACTGCGTGGAGGCGCCGGGGTGGCCTTCGACCAACCGGCCTACACCCTGCCGGCATCGGTCGTGGTCGAGGTCAACGACGCCGGCCGCACCGGCCGCACCAACCTGAGCGTCCACGTCTCCAGCACGTCCCAGACCGCAGGCGTCGACGTTCCTCTGGTGGAAAGCCCGTTGCGCGGCGTGTTCCGCGGCCGGCTGACCCTGGTGGCCAATGCGACCAACGGTCCGGTGCTCCAGTTGGGTGCACGGAACGGCGACACGCTCACGGCGCGGTACCCCGGGGCACCGGGCGACGCGGCGACGGCCGAGGCCGGAGTCGACACCGTCCGGCCCGTCATCGCCTCGCTCGAATGGGATCCCGCCTACAACGAGGCGGTGTTGACCTGGGAGACCGACAAGCCGACCGACGCCCTGGTGCGTTTCGGCGAGGGCGGACGCGACCCCAGCTTCCTTTCCCGCTCGGCCTACAGCGCGGAGTTCTCCACCTCGCATGAGGTCCAGATCGACGGACTCCAGCCCGACCGCGATTACTACTTCCTGGTGTCCAGCCGTGACGAGGCGGGGAACGTGGCCGTCTCGGACAACGCGGGACGCCTGTTCGTGCTGCGGACCTTGCGCCCGGTGCAGGCGCCGTGGAGCGACGATCTCGAATCGGGCCGGACCGGTTGGGCGACCTTCGACGACGACGCCTTCGACGATGAGACCGGAGAGAACCTGCTGAACACCACCTGGGCCTACGGCACACCGGTCAACCGCCACGGCGTCGCCGCCCACAGCGGCACGCGGTGTTGGGGAACGAACCTCGGCGGCGAGGGCGTGGACACCGCCATCGCGGACCTGATCAGCCCGGCGGTGGACCTGCGCGGCGGCAACCAGGCCACACTCCGCTTCCGGACCTGGTACGACACCACCGAGCGCAGCGACCTGCTCGACATCGAGGTCTGCCAGGTCGCGATCAGCACCGACAACGGCGCCGTCTGGAGCGACCTCGCCGGATTCGGCTACGGGGACGTCTCCGACGGCTGGGAGGAAGTGCGGGTGGACATCAGCCGGTTCACCGGACACGTGGTGCGGCTGCGGTTCAACTACCAGCTCCTCAGCTTCGAAACCACCGACCGGCCCGGTTGGTTCATCGACGACGTGTCGATCTCCATCACCAACCGCAGCGCCTCCGACCTGGTGATCTCCAACAACCTGGCGCAGGCGGAGTTCATCGTCCGTGGACCGGCCGAGTTCGGGACCGTGTCGGGTGAAGGAAGAAGCTTCAACGTGCCCAACGCCGTGGCGGGAACCTACGTCGTGCAGTGGCTTCCGGTCCCGGACTGGAACACCCCGGCGACCGTGACCAACACCTTGGGCACGAACCGGCTGGTGGTGCGGGGCGAATACACGGTTCCGGACACCAACGCGAACGGCCTTTCCGACCTGTGGGAGGTGCGGCACTTCGGTTCGCTGACCAACCCCGGCGGTGGACCGGACGCGGATCCGGACGGCGACGGCTACCCGAACCGGAGCGAGTTCGTCGCGGGCACCTCGCCGGTCGGATTCAAGTCGTTCCTCGCGGTCCACCTTCCCTCCGGCGGCGGCAACGGCCCGGTGTCGGTGGCGTGGACGACCCGACCGGGCCGCGAGTACCTGCTCGAGATCAGCACGGACCTCGAAACCTGGACCCCTTCCGGAGCGCCGATCATCGGCACCGGCTCGACGACCACGGCGACCGTTCCGGCGCTGTTGGGCCGCGGACAGTACTTCTTCCGAGTGCGGGTCAGTCCATGACGCACCCACCGGCGACTCACGCAAAGGCGCCAAGCCGCCAACACCGAACCGGATCCGAAGGCGATCCGGCGAGCGGAAGAGGATCACTCCTCCCGGCGGAGAACCGGGTGCTTTCCTTCCCCCTCCTTCGCGGCTTGGCGCCTTGGCGTGAGGCTTCCCACTTCGGGCTGGATCGGGAGAACGAACCGGAAAACGAAACCGCCGGCCTTCATCGGGCCGGCGGTGGCGTGGGAATCTGTGGCCTCGAGCCCTGTCGGAATCAGTGCAGACGCTTGGGTCGGGCGGCCTCAATCTCGGACGCGGACGCGGCGCGGGTGACGTGGGTGAAGACGAAGACGCCCTTCTTGTTGCCCACCACGATGTCCGGGAGGCCGTCCTTGTTGTGGTCCTGCGCCTTCACCTCGGTGCCGACGCCCGAGAGGCTGTCGACGAGGTGGGGGACGAAGTCGACCGACTTGTCGGCGTTGCGCTGGAGCTGGAACCAATAGAGGACCGGCGCAGCACTGGGGTCCGGATCCCCGGTAGGACCATGGGCCCAGAAGCGCTTGCCGGTCACGATGTCCTTGAGGCCGTCGCCGTCGATGTCCACCAGGTCGATCGCGTGAAGCTGACTGAACCGCACGCCGTAGGGGTTCTCGGCGACCTCCTTGTTCATGAAGATGTGCTCGCGGAACCTGATTTCGCCGCTCTCGCGGTACTGTTCGTACCAGGCCAGCCCGAAGCCGTGCGCGGCGAGGCTGGTGATCACGTCGTTCATGCCGTCGCCGTTCACGTCGTAGGCGTACATCTGGGCGCCGCCGATGCCGAAGGCCCACTTGTGGTGGGTCCAGACCGGGTCGCCTGCGAGCGAGGCCGGCTGCTCGAGCCAGCCGTCCTTCTCGAGCAGGTCCATGCGGCCGTCGCCGTTGACGTCGCCGACGCCGAGGCCGTGGGTGAACTTGTGCAGGTTCCGGTTCGGCGACACGGCATGCCACGTGAAGGGCGCCGTGGGGTTCTTCGCGTCGGGAACCGCATAGCCGTAGCTGCCCTTGCTGGCGCAGACGATCTCGGGCTTGCCGTCGCCGGTGATGTCCACCCAGCGCGGCGACTCGTTGTCGGTGACGTCGAGGGCGACGTGGCGCTTCCAGTGGGCGGAGCCGGACTTGCCCGGGTTCTCGAACCACCAGGAGTTCTCGCCCGGGAAACCGAGGATCAGGATGTCGGCCCAGCCGTCGCCGTTGAAGTCGGAGGAGTAGGCGAAGAAGTTCGCGCTGTACTCGTTCTCGTTGCCCAAGGCGCCCTTGTAGCCGCGGAAGGTGACCTCCTGTCCGTTCTTGGTGCTCTTGGAGACCTTGTCGGCCGGCGCGTACTCATGCCGGGTCGCGAAGGAAGGTCCCTCGTACCAGAAGGGGCCGGAGACGACATCCGTGACGCCGTCGCGGTTGATATCGGCGAAGCAGGCGCCCTCGCTCCAGAACTCGTCGGTCAACTGCTGCTTGGTGAAGGAGTGGAGGACCGGCTTGGAGGAGGAAGCGACGTTTCCGGAGGCGCAGCCGGCCAAGGAGGTCGCCAAGACGGCGGCGACGGCGACGAGGCCGGACACGCGGGGAGAGGGACGGTGCATGAAGACCTTGTCGCGGGGCTGGCTGCGGGGGTCAAGGCACGAGTGCC
>JAIXUV010000184.1 GCA_027483345.1 Verrucomicrobiales bacterium
GCGATCATCCCGGCCAACATCAACCACCCGGAACTCGAGCCGATGGTCATCGGCCGGAACTTCCTGGTGAAGATCAACGCCAACATCGGCAACAGCGCCGTCGCCTCGAGCATCGAGGAGGAGGTCGAGAAGATGCGCTGGTCCACGAAGTGGGGCGCGGACACCGTGATGGACCTCTCCACCGGCAAGAACATCCACGCCACCCGCGAATGGATCCTGCGCAACTCGCCGGTCCCGATCGGCACGGTGCCGATCTACCAGGCCCTGGAGAAGGTCGGCGGACGCGCGGAGGACCTCACCTGGGAGATCTACCGCGACACCCTGGTCGAGCAGGCCGAGCAGGGGGTCGACTACTTCACCATCCACGCCGGGGTGCTGCTGCGCTTCATCCCGCTCACCGCGCGTCGCATGACCGGCATCGTCTCCCGTGGCGGCTCGATCATGGCCAAGTGGTGCCTGGCCCATCACAAGGAGAACTTCCTCTACACCCATTGGGACGAGATCTGCGAGATCATGGCCGCCTACGACGTGTCGTTCTCGATCGGCGACGGCCTGCGTCCGGGCTCGGTGGCGGACGCCAACGACCAGGCCCAGTTCGGCGAGCTGAAGGTCCAGGGAGAACTGACCGAACGCGCCTGGAAGCACGGCGTGCAGGTGATGAACGAAGGCCCGGGCCATGTGCCGATGCACATGATCGAGGAGAACATGGCCAAGCAGCTCGAGTGGTGCCACGAGGCCCCGTTCTACACGCTCGGGCCGCTCACCACGGACATCGCGCCGGGCTACGACCACTTCACCAGCGGCATCGGGGCCGCGATGATCGGCTGGTACGGCTGCGCGATGCTCTGCTACGTGACGCCCAAGGAGCACCTGGGGCTGCCCAACAAGAAGGACGTCAAGGACGGCGTGATCACCTACAAGATCGCCGCACACGCCGCGGACCTCGCGAAGGGGCATCCGGCCGCGCAGCTGCGGGACAACGCGCTCAGCAAGGCGCGCTTCGAGTTCCGGTGGGAGGACCAGTTCAACCTCGGCCTCGACCCGATCACCGCCCGCGAGTTCCACGACGAGACCCTCCCGCAGGAAGGCGCCAAGGCCGCCCACTTCTGCAGCATGTGCGGGCCGCACTTCTGCTCGATGAAGATCACCGAGGACGTCCGCAAGTACGCGGCCGAACAGGGGATCGCGGAGGAGGAGGCCTTGGCGAAGGGCATGGCCGAGAAGTCGAAGGAGTTCGTGGAAAAGGGCGCCGAGGTCTACACGAAGGGTTGAACCGACGGCGGGAGCCGGACCGACCTCACGCAAATACGCCAAGACGCAAACGGGGCGCCGGATCCGGGATCGGGAAGGCGGTCACCGTCTGGTTCACGGTTCCTCTTCGGAACTCCGGCTGTTTCCTCCTCCCTCCCCGGCGGATTGGCGCCTTGGCGTGCCAATCCCTTCCGCCTCGTTCCGCAGGGGAGCCCCTCCGATGGGGATGCGGATCAGTCCTTGGGCTTGGCCTTGTCGAAGGCGTCCGCGAGCGCGTTCCAGCTGCCGGCGGCGGGATTGAAAGCGGGCCTGGAGCCGGCCCCCGGACGCGATCCGGGGCCGGGAGGACGCGGACCCGCGGGCGCGTTCCTCGCCTCCTTCGGAGCCCCGATCTGCGGCGCCGCCTTCATCGACAGGGCGATCCGCTTCCGCGGCAGATCCACCTCGGTGACCGTCACGCGGACCTTCTGCCCGACCTTCACCACCTCGGCGGGATCCTTCACGAACCGGTCGGCGAGCTGGCTGACGTGCACCAAGCCGTCCTGGTGCACCCCGATGTCCACGAAGGCCCCGAAGGCGGCCACATTGGTGACGATGCCGGGCAGCTTCATGCCCGGCTTGAGGTCTTCCATCTTCTCCACGCCTTCCTGGAAGGAGAAGGCCTCGAACTGCTCGCGCGGATCCCGCCCCGGCCGGGCCAGCTCGTCGAGGATGTCCTTCAGCGTGGGAAGCCCGACGCCTTCGCTGACGTATTTCTCGGGCCGGACCTTGGCACGGAGGTTCGCGTCGCGGAGGAGGTCGTCCACGGAGCAGCCCACGTCGCGGGCGATGGCGTCCACGAGCGGGTAGCGCTCGGGGTGGACGGCGCTGCGGTCGAGCGGGTTGGCGGCGTCGCGGATGCGGAGGAACCCGGCGCACTGCTCGAAGGCCTTCGGTCCCAGGCGTTCCACTTCGAGCAAGTCCCTGCGGGAGCGGAACGGACCGTTGGCGTTCCGGTAGGCCACGAGGTTCGCCGCCAACGAGGGTCCGAGGCCGGACACGTAGCTCAACAGCTGCTTGCTCGCGGTGTTGATCTCGACACCCACGCGGTTCACGCAGGACACCACGGTGTCGTCGAGGCCGCGCTGGAGCGCCGACGGCTCCACGTCGTGCTGGTACTGGCCCACGCCGATCGACTTGGGGTCGAGCTTCACCAGCTCGGCGAGCGGATCCATGAGGCGGCGACCGATGCTGACGGCGCCGCGCACGGTGAGGTCGTGGTCGGGGAACTCCTCGCGGGCGACCTCGCTCGCCGAATAGATCGAGGCGCCGCTTTCGTTGACCATCACCACGGGGATCGACGACGGGAGCTTGAGGGAACGGATGAACTGCTCGGTCTCGCGGCTGGCGGTGCCGTTGCCGATGGCGACGGCCTCGATCGAGTACTTCGCGACCAGCGCCCGGACAGTCTCGCCGGCCTCGCGGACCTGGGCGGCGCCGGCGGCGGTGGCATGGAGGACGTCGTGGTGGAGCAGCCTGCCCTGGCGGTCGAGCACCACGGTCTTGCAGCCGGTGCGGAAGCCAGGATCGAGGGCGAGCACGTTCCGCTGGCCCAGGGCCGGGGCGAGCAGCAGCTCGCGGAGGTTGGCGGCGAAGACCCGGATGGCCTCCTCGTCGGCGCGCTTCTTGGTCTCCATGCGCAGCTCCGCCTCGATGGCGAACCCGACCAGACGCTTGTAGGCGTCCACCGCAGCCAACCGCACCTGCTCGGCGGCCGGGGTGTTGCGGGCCTTCACGAACGTCCCGGTCAGGATGGCGATCGCGTCGTCCTCGGGCGGCTGGATGCGGAGGAACAGGAACCCTTCCTCCTCGCCGCGGCGCATCGCGAGCAGGCGATGGCTGGGGACCTTCGAGACGGGCTCGGACCAGTCGAAGTAGTCCTTGAACTTCGCCCCCTCGGTCTCCTTGCCGGTGATCACCCGCGAACGGACGACGCCGGAGGCCCGGTACAGGTCCCGAAGGCGGGCCCGCACCGTGGCGTCGTCGCTGAAGCGCTCGGCGAGGATGTCGCGCGCGCCGGCCAGGGCGGCGTTGAGGTCGGCCACCTGCTTGGCGGGATCGACGAACGGCACGGCGACCGCCAGCGGATCGACGGAGTCCTGTCCGCCGAAGACCAGGTCGGCCAGCGGTTCGAGCCCGGCCTCCTTCGCGATGGTGGCCCGTGTGCGGCGCTTGGGGCGGTAGGGGGCGTAGAGGTCCTCGAGGGACGCCAGGGTTTCCGCGCCTCCGATGGACACCTTGAGGGCGTCGGAGAGCAGGTTGCGTTCGGCGAGGGACTTCAGGATCGCCTCGCGCCGCTGTTCGAGTTCGACGAGCTGGGCCATGCGGTCGCGGACGGCGGTGATGGCGACCTCGTCGAGGCTGCCGGTGGCCTCCTTCCGGTACCGGGCGATGAAGGGGACCGTGGCGCCCTCGGCGAGCAGCCGTGCGGTGGCGGCGACCTTGGAGTCGGGGACCTGGAGTTCGGCGGCGATGCGGCCGATGAAGTGCTCGTGCATGAGAACGGGGGCGCGCTGTCTATCGGAAACCCGGGGCGGCGCAAGCGCGGGGTTGGAATGGGGACGAAGGGAAGGCTTTGGGCTTCGGGCCTCCGGATTCTGACAGCGGCGGGGAGGCCGAAGCCGGCCCTCGCGCCTGACCTAGTTGACCCAAAGGAGCGGTCGGTTGTCACTTCGTCACCCATCAACCTTTTTTCGCATAGGCGACAAAAGGTTGGTGGGTGACTGTGCTGGCCTGGGATGAGGCTGGCGGCGTTCTCACTCGCAGACTGGGGACCTGTCCCTATCAGGAATACAGGCGCGAGCAGGAGGTTGACCTTGGGGCGACCGGTCCCGCTCCCCCGTGGTCCCCGGCTTCATTTTCACTTCCTGGCTTGGCCATGCCCTTCCCCTCACGGGTTCGGAATCGTGCGATAGAAGCGTGTGCTGTCGCCGGGCGAGCGATCGGTGTGGCGGATGACGCCGCTGGCGGGCGCGGTGAACGTGGCCGGCGGGATGAAATCCGCCCAGACCAAGGGCGGCCGGAAACCGGTCAGGTATTGCACCCGGTAACGGCGGCCCGGCTCCCCGACGAAGGCGACGACCACGTCCGTTCCGCTCACCACGACGGGCGGCGGCAGGCTGGCGGCGAGCGTGCCGGTGCCCCGGATGGCGAAGTCGTAGGGGTTCTCGAACGCGTCGTTGTTGCTGAAGCTCAAGGTCGCCTCCCGCAGGCCGACCACGCTCGGGTTGAAGGTGACCTGGAACGTCGTGCTGCCGTTGGACGGGACTGGGGAGTCGGGTTGCCAGCTCACGGCGAAATCCGCCATCGCCTCGCCGCCGACGGTGACGTTGGCAACCGTGAGCGGCATGAGGCCGATGTTGGTGATGGTGAAGGTACGGACCAGCGTGCCGCCGCTGAGGTTCACGGGGCCGAAGTCCGTGTGGTCGCCGAGGACGGGCGTGGCGTCGCCGTCCAGAATCACCACGCCGTTGCCGCTCACGGCGATCTCGGGCCCAGGCGACACGCCGAAGTCCGCCACGGCTTCGACGAGGCCGGAGCTGCCTCCATTGCCGGTCACGCCGCGGGCGCGGAGCCGGCCGCTGGGGGGAAGCGAGAGACCGGTGAACTGCCAGTTGGCGGTGGTGCCGACGCGCCCGCCCGCGCCGAGGGCGCTCCAGGTCGCGCCTTCGTCGGTGCTGAGTTCAAAGGTGACGCGAGACAGCTCCGGCGCCGTGCCGCCGCGCGACCAGAGCGCCTGGTCGGCCGCGGGCGCGGTGAGGATCTGTGTGGCCGGGCCGTTCCCCAGCAACCGGCCGTTGAGCAGCACCTTGCCGTCCGCCCGCACCGCCACGTTGACCGGGCTGCCGGCGCTGCCGCTGAAAACAGGGTCCAACGTGCCGTTGGCGTTCACCCGCGCGATGCCGTCTCTGGGCGTGCCATCGACCGTGTTGAAACTGCCGCCGAAGAGCACCTGCCCATCCGCCTGCACGGCCAGGGTATGGACCCGGCCGTCCGCGTTCGGATTGAAGCCGTCCGGCGTGCCGCTGGTGGCAACCCGCGCGATACGGTTGCGCGCCGTGATCGGGCCCGCGCCGCCGGGCTGGAGCGTGGTGAACCAGCCGCCAAGGAGCACGTCGCCGTTCGCCTGCACCGCCACGCTCGAGACCACGTTGTTCGGGTTGGGATTGAAGCCGGGGTCCACCGCGCCGTTCGCCTCCAACCGGCCGATGTGGTTGCGGACCGTGAAGGGCACGCCGCCGCCCGCGAGCCGGTCGAAGGCGCCGCCGACCACCACCTTGCCATCCCCCTGCACCGCCAGAGTGAGGACCGCGTTGTTCGCGGCACCGGTGAAGCTCGGGTCCTTCGAGCCGTTGGTCGCGTTCAGCCGCACGATGAAGTTGCCCGTCACGCCGCCGCCCCCCGGGAAGGTCGCCGGGCCGTAGCCGGCCAGCACCTGGCCATCCGCCTGCACCGCCAGGCAATTGATGAAGCCGTAGGCGCTGGGGATGAAGTTCGGGTCCAGCGAGCCATTCGCTTCGAGCCGCGCAAGGTAGTTGCGAGGCGTGCCCCCAACAGTGGTGAAGCTGCCACCGAGCAGCACCTTGCCATCCGCCTGCACCGCCACGCAAAACACCTCCGGCAACTCCCCCTCGCTGGCGGGTGGGGTGACGCTGCCCACGTTGGGATCGAAGTTCATATCCACCGTGTGGTCCGCGTTCAGCCGCGCGAGGCGGTTCCGCGGCACGCCCTTCACCGAGGTGAAGCTGCCCGCGATGATCGTCTTGCCGTCCGGCTGCACCGCCACGGCCCGCACCCCGCTGATGCCGGAATTGTCCACGGCCGGGTCAGGGTCGCCCGGGCCGGGCACATACCCCGTGCCCTGGATGCTGAAGTCGTAGGGGTTCTCGCCCGCGTCGTTGTTGACGAAGCTCAGGGTCGCGCTGCGCAAGCCCAGCGCGGTCGGGTTGAATGTCACCTGGAACGTTGTGTTGCTGCCGGGCGGGACGGGCTCGGCGGGTGGTAGCGGAGTGAAGGTGAAGTCCCCCTGATGCTGGCCGCCGACGGTGAAGTTGCCGAGCGTGAGCTCCGCCGTGCCGCTGTTGGTGATGGTGAAGGTGCGGACCTGCGCGCCGCCGTCGAGGTCCACGTTGCCGAAGTCCGTATGGTCCGCCACGCCGGGCGTGTCGTCGCCGTCGGCGATGTTCACGCCGTTGCCGGTGACGGCGACCTCCGGGGCGTCAAAGCTCGCCACCGCCTCGACGAGGCCGGAACTGCCGTTGTAGAAACTGCCGCGCGTCACCCCGCGGGCGCGGATCTGGCCGCTGCCGGAAAGGCTGAGCCCGGTGAGCTGCCAGTTGGCCGTGGTGCCTACGCGGGTGCCCAAGCCATAGGGATCCGGGCCGAGCGGGGTCCAGGTCGCCCCGCCATCGGTGCTGAGCTCGAAGGTGACGACCGAGCACTCCGGCGAGCTGCCGCCGCGCGTCCAGAGCACCTGGCTCGCGCTGGGCACCGTGAGGCTCTGCGTGGCCGGGTCGTTCTCCAGCCGGGCAAA
>JAIXUV010000191.1 GCA_027483345.1 Verrucomicrobiales bacterium
ACTCGAGATCGGGGGGCGGGGCGGTTGCGGGGGCTGATCGGGACCCGGCGGGCTTGGTGGTGATCCGTGTCTCGCTACCAAAGCCCGAGGGACTCGCGCACTCCATGACGCCCGCGCGCGCTTCCCTCTAGGGATCGCGGGGTGGGACATGTCCCTAAGGCGCGGCGCAAAGGCGAGGAGGGTTTGGGGGGCCTGTGGCTTAGGACGTTGCGCCCGCCATCGCCTGAACCGGCGGCGAGGCTTCTTTACGGGTGCACTCTTCCACGTTTCAGCCAATGCCGAAGGGGCACAGCGGATACCAAAGATGCTGATGTGTCCGCAGTCGGAGGGGCCTCCAAGGCCCACTCACATCTGGAGATCTCCCAACGGAAGGGGATAAGGAGCGTCGAGACGGCCTCAAAGGGTACCGGCACACGCCCGGTGACCGATTTGCAGAGGAGGAGATTGCCCCGGAGTTGGTGCGCGGGGCGGGGGTCGAACCCACAACCTTCGGCTTCGGAGACCGACGCTCTATCCAATTGAGCTACCCGCGCAAACGAGGTCTGCACAGGTTAGGAACGTCCATGCTTCCGGGCAACAGGATACTTGTTGCGCCGTTGCCCCAGCCGCACCGAAGACTAGGATGGCCGCATGCAGTCGGGACGTTCCTTCGCCGGCCCTTTCATCGCCCTTTTCACGGCGATGGCGGTGGGGTGGCTGATGCAGCCCGCCGATTCGCCTCCGATGCGTTTGCCGACACGCCCAGCGTCTTCTCCAGACTGGGAGCTGGTGGGCCTCGATGGACGCACCGCCAAGTTGGCGGACTTCAAGGGCCGGATCGTGGTGATGAATCTCTGGGCGACCTATTGCATCCCGTGCGTCCGGGAAACACCGGACCTGATCCGTTTCCACGAAGCCCAGGCGACGAACGGTGTCGTGGTGGTGGGAGTCGCCGCCGAGGACGGCGCCCGTGAAACCGTACCGCCTTTCGTGAAGGCCCACCGAATCCCCTACCCCGTGTATTTCGCCGACCTGACGGCGATCGAGCAGTTCGGCAGCGTTTCCCTGCCCCAGACCTTCATCATCGACCGGGAGGGCATGATCCAGTCGCGGTTCATCGGCCGGATGCGCCTTCAGGATCTGGAGAAGGCGATTGCACCTTTGCTGGCGGGACACTTGACGAATAGCACCCCGGACACAGGCTCGGGTGTCCGGTGAAACCCGACCGACCCGACGCCCCAGCCGTCCCCGACCTCCGTCCCGCCTATTGGTTCTCGGCTTTCAACGCCCTTTCCTTCCAGGTGGTCCTCGCGGGGCCGATGGTGTTGTACGCGAAGACGCTCGGTGCGTCGGCGACGGTGCTGGGCATCGTGACCGGCATGATGCCGCTGTTGACGATCTCGCAGATCCCGGCGGCCAACCACATCGACCGGGTAGGATATCGGAAGTTCGTGATCGGCGGGTGGACCACTCGGGTGGCGTTCATCTTCCTCATGGCTTTGGTGCCGTTGTCCGGGGGGCTGCTTTCTCCGGCCGCCCGGCTGGTCCTGATGTTGTTGCTGCTTTTCTGCTTCAACCTCTCCCGCGGGATTTCTTCGTGCGCCTGGCTTCCCTGGATCACCGGTCTGGTGCCGATTGAAAGCCGCGGTAGGTACCTGGCCCGGGACCAGGTGTTCATGAACAGCGCGAGCTTCGCCTGCTTCCTCGTGATCGCGTTGCTGTTCGGTGCCGGTTCGGTCCTTCCGGTTCCACCGAGGGATTGGCAGTTCGCGCTCGCGTTCCTGTTCAGCGCCACCATGGGGGCGCTCAGCCTGCGGTTCCTGAGGAAGATGCCCGACACGCCGGTGTCTCCCGGTGACGACAACCGGCGCCGCGGGGTCCCTTGGCTGGAGTTGGCCGCGCATCCGCCGTTCCGGCGTCTGTTGGAACTCGACGCGATCTGGTCGCTGGCCTACGGCGGCCTGGCCACCTTCATAGTCGCCTTCCTCAAGGCCGGCTCGAACCTCGGCGACGGCACGATCCTCGCGTTGATGTCGGTGCAGTTCCTAGGAGGCCTCGGGGCGATGTGGTTCGGCGGACGTCGGCTGGACCTCCATGGCAGCAAGCCCGCCTTCGGTTTCATCACGTTGACTGGACTGGTCGTGTGCGGCGGATGGTTCCTGTTGGCGGGGCGGGTCATGGAACCGGGGGCCGGTTGGGTGCTCGCGCTCATCCTTCCTCTGGGGCTGCTGAACGCCTTGTTCTCCGCGGCCAACAACCGCCTCGCCATGGCCATCGTGCCGCAGATGGGCCGGAACCACTTCTTCGCCCTCTACACGGTCGTCTGGCAGGTGACACTGGGTCTCTCTCCGATGCTCTGGGGTTTGGTGATCGACCTGGTGGGCGATGGAGGCGGGGTCCGGTTCGGCTTGGACTGGAACCGCTACTCGGTGTTCTTCGGACTTGTGGTGCTGGCGTTTGGGGCCGCGTTCCTGCAGTCGCGCCGACTTGAGGAGCCGCGGGCGGCCGGAGTGGAGACGCTGCTGCGTGAGATCTTCCTTCAGGATCCGCAGCGTGTGGTGAACCGGATCCTGGCCCGCTTCGGCAGCTGATTCCGGCGACCGGCAAAGGTCGCCGCCGGGAGTTCCGTAAGGCCCGGCAGGAGTTGCCACGGAAATCGGAGGACACCCTCGAAACCCCTGTAAAATGGGGCCTAGAACGCGCTGGCACCCCTGCTGCTTTGATCGTTCCGCACAAGGGATTCGAAGCATGAGCACCAGCGGACAGCCAGAACAGCTGTGGACCAAAATCGTGGAGGACTTCCGGGAGGCCTGCATCCTCCGGAAGAACGGCCGCCACGAGGAAT
>JAIXUV010000323.1 GCA_027483345.1 Verrucomicrobiales bacterium
AGGCGGGCGTAGAGGACGAAGGCCTTCCCCGGGGCGGACTCCACGCGGACCAGGTCCTCGAGCAGCACCAGCGCATGGCTGCGCTTCCCCTGCTGGTGGAAGGCCCGCGCGAGGCCGAACTTGAGACCGACGTCGTCCGGCGCGACCTGGAGCGCCGCACGCAGCTCGGTCTCGGCCTCGGCATAGTGGCCCCGGCCCAGCAACGCCTCCGACAACGCCCGCCTCAACGGGATGTTCTTCGGCGACAGGCGGACGGCCTCGCGGAGCTCGGAAAGGGAGTCGGCGTCGGACATGGCGGTGATCCTCCGGGATTGTGGGAAAACGGCAATGCGGCGGATGGAGCCCGGTCGGGGGCGCCAAAACGCCCGCCGACCGACCCGGATCGGTTTCAGCCGAGCCGGTTGAGCGCGCTGATGACGGCCTTGATCGAGGCCAGCTCGATGTTGGTGTCCACGCCGGCACCCCAGCAGGACAGGCCGTAGGAAGTGCGGATGCGGATGTAGGAGATGGCGCTGGCCCCTTCCCCGGCGGCGAGGGCGTGCTGCTTGAAGTCGACGACCTCGAACCTGTCCACGCCGGCGTCGACGAGGGCGTGCACGAAGGCCGCGATCGGGCCGTTGCCCTGCCCCGCCAGCTTCCACTCCGCCCCGTGCTTCAGGACCGAGGCGCGGCACAGGAACACGCCGTCCACGCCGTCCGCATGGAAATGCACCAGGGACCACGGCGACGTCCGCTCGACATACTCCCTCCAGAACATGCCCTTCAGCTCCTCGCCGGTGACCTCGCGGCCGAGGGCGTCGACCTGGTTGTTGGCGATCGGACCGAATTCCCGCTGCATGTCCTTGGGGATCTCGACGCCGAACTCGGTCTCGAGGAGGTACGCCACCCCGCCCTTGCCCGACTGGCTGTTCACGCGGATGACCTCACGGTATTCGCGGCCGATGTCCCGCGGGTCGATGGTGAGATACGGGACGTCCCAGTGGGTCCGCGTCCCGGACTCCCATTCGGCCAACCCCTTCTTGATGGCGTCCTGGTGCGATCCGCTGAAGGCGGTGAAGACCAGTTCGCCGGCGTAGGGCTGGCGCGGCGGGACGGTCAGGCCGGTGCAGCGCTCATAGACCTCGCGGACGGACGCCAGGTTGGAGAAGTCCAGGCCCGGATCGATGCCGTGCATGTAGAGGTTCATCGCCACGGTCACGAGGTCCAGGTTGCCGGTCCGCTCGCCGTTTCCAAAGAGCGTCCCCTCCACCCGGTCCGCGCCGGCCAACAGCCCCAACTCCGTCGCCGCCACGCCGGTGCAGCGGTCGTTGTGGGTGTGCAGGCTGATGATCAGCGAATCCCGGTCGCGGATGTTCCGGCAGATCCATTCGATCTGGTCGGCATGCACGTTCGGCATCGCCACCTCCACGGTGTCGGGCAGATTCAGGATCATCCGCCGCTCCGGGGTGGGCCGCCAGACGTCCATGACCGCCTCGGCGATCTCCTTGGCGAACTCCACCTCGGTGGCGCTGAAGCTCTCGGGCGAGTACTGGAGCCGGACGTCGGTGCCGGCCAACCGGTGCAGGCGCTCCTGGATCCAACGCGCGCCCTGGACGGCGATGGCCTTGATCTCCTCCTTCGACTTCCCGAAGACGACCCGGCGCTGGGCGGGTGAGGTCGAGTTGTAGAGGTGGATGATCACCTTCTTCGCCCCGACCAGCGACTCGACGGTGCGCTCGATGAGGTCTTCACGGGCCTGGACGAGCACCTGGATGGTCACGTCGTCGGGGATGCGGTTCTCCTCGATCAGGCGTCGGTTGAAGGCGAACTCGGTGTTCGAGGCGGAAGGGAATCCGACCTCGATCTCCTTGAACCCGATGCGCACCAGTGTCTGGAAGAGCTCCAGCTTCTGAGCGACGTTCATGGGCACGGCGAGCGCCTGGTTGCCGTCCCGGAGGTCGACGCTCGCCCAGATGGGGGCGTGGGTCAGGACGCGGTTGGGCCAGCGACGGTCGGGCAGGTCGATCGTCGGAAACGGCCGGTACTTCGTGGCGGGGTTCTTCAACATGTCGGTGCGCGGTTCTTGGTTTACGCCCCCGATGGCAAATCCGGCAGTGGAAAAAACAAACCCCACCGCCGGCTGAGCGGCGGTGGGGCGGAAAGGGATGTCGACTCCCTCAGCAACGCCCGTCCGCCGCGCCGCGAAGCCGCAGCGCGCTGGGAAGTCGGAGGTTGCCGAAGACAGTCACGGGGAGGAGTTAGCCGCCGGACACCGGGGCGGCAAGCCGTTTCCCTGCCGTGCCCCGCGCCCGATGCCCAAACGGCGGGAGCCAGGCTCAGAACGCCGGGGGCGTCTGCGGGGTCAGCTTGTTGCGCGACACCTCGACCTTCACGAAGTGCAGGAGCACCGGTGCCAGGATCATGCCGGGGATGCCCATCAGCTTCTCGCCGATGACGAGTCCCAGCAGGGTCATCCACATGGGATTGCGGATGCGGTCGCCGATGATCTTCGAGTTCAGGAAGTACTCGCCCTTGTGCAGGACCACGAGGAACACCAACGCTGCCAGGGCCATCTTGGGCGAGATGGTCAGGCCGAGACCGACGATGAGGGTGTTGCTGAGCAGGTTTCCGATGATCGGGAGCATGCCGCAGAGGAAGGTCAGCACGATGACCACCATCACGAACGGGTAGCCGTTCCAGATCAGGAAGACGGAAGTCATCGCCGTGTTGATGGCGGAGATCAGCATCTGCGCCCCCATGACCTTGGAGAAGCTGTCGTAGAATCCGCGGAAACGCTCGGCGATCTCGCGTCCGGTGGCCGTGTAGAGGTTGTCCTCGCCGGCGTCGGGCTCGGCGCCGAAGTCGAGTCGGACGGAAAGGAACAGGCTGACCGCGACGACGACCCCGATGATGAGGGAAACGGTCTCGACCGTGGCCGTGCGGGCGTACTGGCCGACGTTGGCCAGTTTCGACTTCACCATCGTGAGCGCGGTCACCTTCAGGCTCGCGAGGTCGGTGAAGGGGAGCTCCACCCCGATCCGTTCGGCATACCCGACCACCGCCGGGATCGTCTCGTCGGCGATCTTGGGAAGGGCCACGTAGGCGTGCTTGATGAAGAAGTAGAACCCCGCCGTGACACCGCCGAGCAGGACGATGAACAGGATCAGGCCGAGCCAGCGGCTGCGTCCGAAGGAAAGGAGGTTCAGGGCGAAGTAGGCGAACAGCGCCGTGATCAGCGGCGTGGCCAACTGCAGCACCCCCACCAGCAACAGGAGGATGCAGATGAACACGTACGAGATCCGGTTGGGTTTGCCCATGTGGGAGGAGGATGTGGGATTCGACCGAGAAGCGCCATGCCGCGCTGGTTCAGCTTTCGATGAGCCGTTCCATGTAGACCACGTCCAGCCAGCGGTCGAACTTGAACCCGACCTGGCGGAACAGCCCGACCTTCTCGAAGCCGAACCGCGCGTGGAGCCGGATGCTGGCCTCGTTGGCGGCGTCGATCGCGGCGATCACCGCCCGCAATCCACGGTCCTTCGCCGCCGGGATCAACGGCTCGATCAGACGCGAGCCCAGGCCGCGTCCCCGCTGGTCGGCCGCGACATAGACCGAGTTCTCCGCGGTGAACCGGTAGCCCATGCGGTCGTGGTACGGATTGAGGGCGCTCCACCCGAGGATTCGCTCCGTCTCGGGATCCTCGGCGACGAACATGGCGTACCGCCCCCGCTGGTGGGCGTCGAACCACGCCTCCCGGTGCTCCAGGGTGCGCGGCTCGTAGTCGTAGGTCGCCGTGGTGGTGAGCACCGCGTCGTTGTAGATGGCGAGGATGCCCGGGCAGTCGGTCCGGCGCGCCGGTCGGATGGGGATCTCCATGGTGGTCTTCGGCATTCGGCCGGCGCGGAGTCTCCCCACGGCTGGATCGGGGGCCAAGACTTTCGGTTCCAGCCCAACGCCGACATTCATGCGTCGCCTCCGAGAACCCGGAGCCGATCCGTCACCGCCGCGAAGACGAAGAACCCCGCGGCACCGGCGAGGACGCCTCCCGGGAAGAAGACCCAAGGCAGCGCGAAGACGGGGCCGGTCTCGAGGACCGAGCGGGAGGGATCCTCCGGATGGTGGTACACCGCGACCGCGCTTCCCACCGGATGGAGGGTCGCGATGTCGCGCCGGACATCCTCGTCGAGGTGGTTGCCGACGTTGATCCGATGGCCTTCGAACAGGCGTCCCGCCACCGCGTACCGGTAGCGGATCCGGATCTGGTGTCCGCTACCGGACTTCGCATCACCGGAGACCCGTGTCGCTTCGGACTCAGTGATCCGCCCTTCGACGCCCTTCCAAGAAAGCGAGTCGTTGGCCTCACGCCATTCCGAAACATCCCGCCCGATCATGTAGAGCCCTGCGGCGATCACGACGGAACCGCCGAGGACGACCAGCGACCTTCCCCTGTGAGACAGGCTTCCCATACCAAGGAGGAAACACCGCAACCTGCGGCCTCGGAAATGGATTCTCCCGGCGCGGATTCCAATCGGGGTCGGCAGCCTACCGCACGCAGTGCACACCCACGGTTTCGGGCACCGCGGAAGGAATCGGCTGCATCCGAATCATGGTACGGTCAGCGTAGTGGCCGTCCCGGTTCCGGGTCGCCCGGGGAATCCTGGGCGGAGACGAGACCGCAACGAGAGCAATGGACGCTCCACCAGCCAGTGGCTTGCGACGGCGAGCGAGAACGCGAAGAGGAGATTCGCCGGGAACTCCCGGAACCAGCGGGGAGCCCACTGGCCGGCGTACGGGGCAAAGGGCTGTTGCCAGAGATAGAGGCTGAACGACAGGCGTCCGATGGCGACAAGCGGGGCCGATTCCAGAAGCCGGACAACAACCCCTTTCGGACTGCTCACGATTCCCTGGAGGATCCAGGCGCAACAGACATATCCCGCCGTGGGAACTCCGACCCGGACCCACGGCCGGTCGAGCCAATTCGTCGACAACGAGACGACGAGGAACGTGCCAGCCGACACCATGGAAACCGGTCCGAAGAGTCCCGGGTACCGGAGCCATCGACGCCCCTTTTCGGAGTCCGACACCAGGGCGAGGACGGCTCCGATGAGCAGTGGTTGGACCCGCAGGTCGGTTCGCCAGGTATTGACCTGGTCTGCGCCGAATCGGATCAGGTTCCAATGCAGCCAGAGCGGCGAAGACAGCACGAATGCGACGGTGAGCCCAATCCGCCAGCGGGGCGCCCGGACCCAAAGGAGAAGCAGCGGCCAGACGAAATAGAACTGCTCCTCGATGGCCAGGGTCCAGAGATGGCCGGTCTCATAGGACTCCCCAACAAAGCTGCGGACAAAAAGGGCGCTGGAAGCCAGATCGACAACCGGGATCTGGAAAACACCCATCGCCGAAAGGACTGCGAGCACTATCAGGTAACAGGTCACCGCCGGAAGAATTCGAAGCGCCCGACGAAGCCAGAAGCGGTGGACCGAGACGGCACCGTGCAACCGTTCCTCCGCCAGGAGGAGATGGGTGATCAGGAAGCCACTCAACACGAAGAAGATCTCCACGCCAAACTGACCGAGACGGATCAGGTGGGGATCTTGAAAGAGGGGGCTGAAGTGGCAGAGGAGCACCAGGGCAACGGCCAGGGCCCTCAGTCCATCCAGGCCCCGGATGCGGGAGACCCCGTCGGAAGGAATCGGGGAATCGGAACTCGGATGGGCGCGTGGTTTGTTCAGGGGCCTCAGGGAGAAGTTGGGCCACCTTACGAGATGATCTTCCAAGGTGACAAGGATCCCGGACTTCCACCCGCCAAACCTCCGTTCGGTTCCGAATCCGGAATCAGCGGTTCGCTTCCAGTCCCTGCGCACTCCAGCACCTTTTCGGGAGTACACCTCCGGCCACTCCTTGGCTGAGCACCTTCCAAGGTGAACCTCGCGAACCAGCGATCGATGCGTTGGTCCACAGGACGGACCGTCCGAATCCAAGGTTCAGCGGCGGCCGAGCAGGTAGGCCAGCAGGTGTCGGAACTCCGTCTCCGGGATGGCCTCGCCGAAGTTGTCCGGCATCAGCGACAACGGGCTCTCCTCCCGCTGGGCGACCTCGGCCTTCGGCACGGTGAACTCGGCTCCCGTGGCGTTGGCCATCACGACAAGGGCGCCCTCCTCGCGGCGGAAAAGGCCCGACAGCGTCTCGCCGTCCTTCAACGTGAGCACCGTCTGGCGGAAGGCGTGGTCCACGTTGCGGTTGGGGTCGAGGATGTCCTCACACAGCCTCTCCACGCCGCGGTTGCCGATGCCGGTCAGCTGCGGGCCGACCAGTCCGCCCTGGCCGTCGACCTGGTGGCAGGGGGCGCAGTGGGTCTGGAAGACCTTCTGTCCGGCGACCGGATCGGTTCCAGGACCCGCCTGGGCCGAACGCCGCGCGGCGATCAGCTTCTCCCGGGCCTCATCGGCCGGCGGGAGGCCCTTCGTGAGGGAGTCCATCCGCGCCGCCCAGTCCCTCGGGTTGGCCCGCTCGATCCGCGAACGGGCGCCGGTCAACTGCAGCAACCGGGGCGAGGCCAAGCCCTGTTCGAGCGCCTGCAGGAAGGCCTCCGCACCGTCCCGGCTGGCAATGAGGGCCACGGCCCACGCCTGCTGGACCCGATACGGAACCCCACGCAACGCCGACACCACCGCGGCACGTGCATCCGGGACGGCCGTCTCGGCGAGGATCGCACCGAGGCGTTCACGCAATGCCGCCGGCTGGGTGGGGTCGGCCAGGACCGGCGCCACGACGGCGACGCCTTCCGACGGGGCCAGGGCGATCAGGCCGCGTCCGGCGGCGACGCGTGCCTCGGGTTCGCCGGCCGTCGCGAAAAGCCGGCGGAGATGGGGCGCGAGTTCCTTGAGCCCCAGTCGCGAGGCCATCTCGGCGGCCCCGGCGATCCGCTCGCCCAAGGCGCGCGGCGAAACCGGAGGCAACGCCGGCGCCCCTTCCACTCCACCGATGGCCAGCCACGCGTAGGCATCGCCGGTGTCGCCGTCGGCGGCCTCCAACACCACACGACGGCCGGCGACCTTGGCGGTGTCCCAGGTGACGCGGGTCACGGCGTCGTTCCTCGGCGGCCAGGCCTCGAATAGGATCTCACCGGTCTCCGCCGAACGCAGTCGGACGGCGTTGACCTTCTTTACGGGCTTGTCGGGGTAGCCGTCGTGGCCGCAGAGCCAGAAGGAGACGCCGGATCCCGCGACGAACGCCGGCGAACGGAGCGTCCCGGTCTTCTGTTCGCCCCGGGCAATGCTGGAGAGCACCCGCACGACCTGACCGTCCGCGGTCTTCCGATCCTGCCAGTCCCACGGGCTTTCGGTCGGGGCGTTCTCCATGGGGACGTTGCCCCAGCCGGCCGAGGCGTCGTCGGCGAGCAGGCCCGTCGCCAGTTCACCACCCCAGGCCTTCAGGGCGTCGGGCATCGCCAAACCTCTCTGCTGGAGGCCCTGTTCGATCGACTGGAACAAGGCGAGCTGGAAGTCGCCCTGCCCGACGAAGCGCGCGCGGACGACCGAGGCCAACCGAGGCAACTCGGATTCCGGGGCGTTCCGGGCCGCATGCCGCAGCGCCTCCGACAACGTCGGCGAGGTCTTGTCGGTGAGCCGCTCGACCTGGCCGAGCAGGTAACGCGAGGCCGCGGCCGACGGGATCGAGATAGCCACGTCGGAGACCGCGGCGAGTTCCGTTGGGGTGGCTTTGCCGGAACCGACGAAGGAAAGGAAGACCGCTTCGTCCCGGAGCTGGTCGCGCAACGACTTCCGCAGCGTGTAGACGAGATGGGTGTCCGCCGGATCGGCCTTCGTAAGGGCGGAGAGGACCGCGGCGACGCCGTCACCGGACGGCGATCGGCCCAACGCCTCGGCCGCACACCGACGCACCAGCGCGTCGGCGTCGGCGATTCCGGCCATGGCGACCCTGCCGGACGCTTGGACGAGATCCTCGTTCGGCACCAGCCGACGCGAGGCACGGTAATGGACGTCGTTGGCGAGACGTTGGGCGTGGACGCGGACCACGGGGCTTGCGTCCTGGGCCGCGGCGTCCAGTTCGATTGCAGCGAGGGAGCCGAGGCGCTGGAGCATCCACAGCGCATGGACGCGGGTCAGGACCGCCGCGGAGTCCGCTCCCGTCGCCCGACGTAGCGCCGCGCGGACCGGCTTGGCGGCCGCGTCCCGGAAGCGGTCTTCGATCTCCGCCATCGCCATCAGGCGGCGCGGAAGGTTCGGCGAACCCAGCTCACCGACCAACCCGTCGAGGTCCTGCGCCAACGCAGCCGGGCGGAGATTCGGCTTCCCGTCGGCCTTCCGATGCACGATCCGCCACAGGCGTCCACGTTCGCGGTCGCGGCCCGGATGGGTCAGCGGCACTTCGTAGTGTCCGATGATGCGGTTGTAGAAGTCGGCGACATAGAGCGCGCCGTCGGGCCCGAGCGTGGTGTCCACCGGACGGAACCACGGATCGGTCGAGGTCAGGAAATCCGGCTGCTCCACCGCCTTCGGCGTCGAGCCGACGAACTCGATCCGGTCCCGGTTGAGCCGGCTGGTCATGACGTTCCCGATCAGGAACATGTCCCGGTACTCGACCGGCCAGAGGTCGTCCTCGTAGTAGAGTGCACCGTCGATGGCCGTGCTACCGTGCGCGTGCTCCAGCATGATCGGCGCGAAGCCGAGGCCGTCATGCGGCTTTCCGAAGCTCGGGTAGTAGCCGCCCTCGAGCAGCTGGTAGATCGGCGCACTGTGGCAGTCGCTCGAATAGAGGTTTCCCCGTGCGTCCCATGCGAGGCCGAACGGGTTCACCTGACCGTGCGTGTGGTGCTCGATGCGCGAGCCGTCCAGCCGGATCCGGTAGGTGTTGCCGGAGTTCAGGTCCACATGGCTGCCGTCCCGCGCGGTGACGTGGGAGTCGTTGTTGAACCCGTGCGTCGCGTAGAGCCAGCCGTCGAAGCCGCGCCGGAACGACGCCTGGTTCCCATGGGTGTCGCGGGTGTGGTCGAACGGCCCGTACAGCGCCGTCCGCTTGTCGGCCTTGCCGTCGCCGTCGGTGTCCTCGAGCAGCCAGATGTTGGGGATGCTCCAGACGACCGCCTTCCACCGCCCGTCGCCGCCCCGGAAAGGATGGACTCCGATGGGGATGTTCAGGCCGCTCGCGAACTCGGTCACCTTCCCCGCCTTCCCGTCCGGTCCGAAGTCCTCGAAGATCATCAGCCGATCCCTGCCGGTCCGGTCCGCGGGCGCCGGCCATGGATACTCGATGCTGGTGGTGACCCAGAGCCTTCCGGTCGCGTCGAAGGCCAGGTTCATCGGCTTGTTGATCTCCGGCTCCGAGGCCACGAGCTGGATCTCGAATCCCGCGGGCAGACGGAACTGCGAACGCTGGTCGGCCGGCGGACGCGGGTCCGTGGTGCGGACGCCCAGGTTCAGCTCCTCGTCGGCGGCCCGGAGTGCCGTCGTCGAACACAGGGTCGCGGCGAGGACGACGGTGGACAGGATGGCGGAGCGGGAGACGGTCACGGGGAGCACGGACGCGGACGCTACCGGGAAATTCGGAGCGGAAAAGCCCGATGCGGTGCGGCGGCTCGACGGGGCGAAGATCCACTGAGGCTCCACTGCGAAGAAACCGACACGCATGGGACGGCCTTCTGCGATCCATGTTCCCAGCTCAGGTCTTCCCGATCCGGGGAATCAAGGGCGACGTTCCAAGGCGGGCACGAGAAAGGCACCTGGAATCCCGGTGTCCAGAGTGGCTAGGCGTGCCGAATGGGAATCGGCCAGGAGCAGGAGGTGTGCGTCGGTCGTCCGGGATGGATGGACACACCAGTCAGGCCAACGCACCGAAACCTGGTCATCCGGCAGGAAATCATGTCGACGGCCCAAGGCGGCCAACATTCCGGAAAGGACCTCGCCGGCATCGTTCACGGTGATCCTCCCGCCTGTCCGTTGGACCGAGACCCTGACAAACCCGAGCTGCGGGATGGCCGAGGTCAGGATCCGGCCGTTGGACGGAAGCGAGGCGATCCACGACGCCACCCTCCGGTGGTCCAGATGGTCGCTCCAGCCCCAGGCGACGAGGACGTTGACGTCCAGCAGGAACCTCACGGGAAGTCGCCCATGATGTCCCGCACCGTCTCGAGGGAGAGCGGGGGTTGGCCGGCCATCGGGGCGAAGACCATGGCGCCGGTGAAGGGACAGAGGACCTTGCCGGGCTTCAGCGGCTCCACCGCCGAAACTCCAGCACGCCTCCGAAGGAATTCGGAGAGGGTCAGCTTCTCACGACGTGCCTCCCCACGGATCCGCCGCGCTTCCGCCGCAGTCACCTTGAATGTCAGCGTGGTCATACGGTCAGACCGTCTTACGAGCTGCGGTTGCGGTCAAGATCGAGGCAGGAACCCATGACAGGCCGCACTTCTGAAGCGGGGAGATCCGCAGCTCCCCGGTGTCGTTCCAGTCCTGGATCCAAGGAGAGGTTTCCATCCGAGTCAGACGATGGAGCCGGACCGGATCGCCTTCAACGGACCGCAGGGCGTATCTCAGGCCGACCGCTTCCGCCGGAACACGCCGCGGCCCCAGTCGTCGAAGATCGAGTAGCTGACCGGGGTGACGAGGAGGGTGAGGAGGAGGCAGAGCATCTGGCCGCCGATGATGACCTTGGCCATGGAGGCCCGGCCTGCGGCACCGGG
>JAIXUV010000379.1 GCA_027483345.1 Verrucomicrobiales bacterium
CCACCCGATGGTTGGGGAAAACCGACTGCAGGATCTCGATCGCACGGCGGTCGTTGGAATGGCGATAGGTC
Organism: Verrucomicrobiales bacterium; assembly: GCA_027483345.1. Classification (GTDB taxonomy): domain Bacteria; phylum Verrucomicrobiota; class Verrucomicrobiia; order Limisphaerales; family UBA9464; genus SXXZ01. The sequence continues at coordinate 72 of JAIXUV010000379.1, forward strand.
GGGACGACCACCAGACCGTTGGCGATGTAGAAGTTGGCGTAGCTTGCGGGCAATCGCTGCCCGTCGTGCTCGACCCTTCCAGGCATGGGCAACTCGACCACCCGCAACGGCTGGCCGTCCTGATCCTGCATCGAACGTAGGCGCTGAAGATTGTCCTGGAGCAGATCGTGGTTCTCGTCCGCCGGATCCTCCTCGACGACGGTGACCACGGTTTGGGCATCCACGAAGCGGGTGAGGTCGTCGACATGGCCGTCGGTATCGTCGCCGACGATGCCGTCGCCCAACCACAGGATGTGGCGGACCCCGAGGTAGGCCTTCAGATAGTCCTCTATCCGCGTCCGATCCAGTTGGGGATTGCGGTTGGGATTCAGGAGGCAGGCCTCGGTGGTGATCAGGGTTCCGGCGCCGTTGACCTCAATCGAGCCGCCTTCCATGACGATACCCGGGGAATGGAGCGGCAACCGTCGCAGCGCAGCGACATGCTTGGGGATGGCGTCATCGAGGTCGTAAGGCGGGTACTTGTCACCCCAGGCGTTGTAGCCCCAATCCACCACCGCGCGTTCGCGGACTCCTCCACGGTCACGGACCAGGAAGATCGGACCATGGTCGCGGCACCAAGGTTCGTAGGCGGGGAAATGATGGAAGAAGACCCGTTCCATCGGGACGTTCCGTTCACGGAGCAGACCCCGGACCCATTCCTCCTTCTCGCCGTTCCAGACGTTGATGTTCACGTCCTCCACCTGCACCAGAAGCCGGATGAACTCGGCGTACACGTCCGGGACGCCTTCGTATTTGTCGGGGAAGCTGATACCCTCGGGACGAGGCCAGGTCAGCCAGGTGGAGCGGTGCGGCTCCCATTCCGCGGGCATGCGGAAACCGAGGGCCGAGGGGGAGTGACTGTGATTCATCCGGCCGCGGAGTGAAGCCGAACGACGGAAGGTTGCAACGGTGTTGATGGATCCCCCGATGGAACCCTCCCGGGAGCGTCCTTTCAGCGAAACAGATCCAACACCCGGGGCACGGTCACGGACGGATCCGAATGCAGCCACGCCCGCCATCCGCGCGCGGCTCCCGCTTCGACGTTCTCCGGCCGGTCATCGAGGTAGAGGAGGTCTGCCCCCCGGAGTCCAGACAGGTTCTCCATCGCCGCATAGATCCCCGCATTCGGCTTCATGGACCGGACCTCGAAGGAGAGGATCTCCCCGGTGAAGCCCGCATAGAACGGATAGGACTCACGGATGTGTCGGATGGCAAAGGCGTTGGTGTTCGAGAACACATAGGTCGGGATGCCGAGCGCCACCAGTCTTCCATGGAGCGCCACCATCTCGGGAATGGGTGTGAAGATGTCGCCGAACAGGCGCCCCAACTCGTCGCGGTCCCCTTCGAAACCCGAGCGCCCAATCACGGCGTCAATGAACTCCTGGTCGTCGATCAAGCCCGTCTCATAGCGGTGCAGCAACGGCGACTGGTCGACCTCGCGGCGAAACTCCTCGGCAGTCAGACGGCACCGTGGCGCCACCCGACGGGCGAGCAGGCCGTAGTCGAAGTCGAGGAGCACCTTGCCCAGGTCGAAGACCACGGCTTTCGGAGGATTCGGTTTCATTGGAATTCCCGCCGCCCTTCTATGGCCCGGCTCAGGGTCAATTCGTCGGCATATTCGAGGCCGGCACCCGCGGGCAGGCCTTGCGCCAAGCGGGTGATCCGGACGCCGCGTCCGGAATAGAGGCGCGCGAGGTAATGCGTCGTCGCATCCCCTTCCACGTCGCCGGACAACGCGAGGATGATCTCCCGGAATCCCTCGGAATCGATCCGCTGGGTCAGGGCCCCGATGCGCAGATCCTCGGGCCCGACACCATCCAATGGGCTGAGCCGACCTCCGAGGACGTGGTAGCGTCCCTTGAAGGAGCCGGACCGCTCGAAGGAGAGCAGATCGGTCGGGCGTTCGACGACGCACACCACCGAGCCGTCACGCCGGGGATCCTCACAGATCCCACAAGGCTGGACCTCGGTCAGGGCACCGCAACGCTGGCAGCCCGCGACACGTTCCCTCGCCGCGATCAGGTTCTCAGCAAGAAGACGGACGCCAGACGCGTCGGCTTGGACGATATGCAATGCCAGTCGTTCCGCGGACCGCGGACCGATTCCCGGCAACCCCTTCAACGCGGCGATCAGGGCGATGACCGGCTGCGGCAGGGTTGTCATGGAGCGACGCCAACCACCTCAGAACATCCCGGGGAGACCGAAGCCCTGGGTCACGGAACCCATCTCCTTGTTCGACAGTTCCCGCGCCTGAGCGATGCCGCTGTTGACCGCGGTCAGGACGAGGTCCTCAAGGAAGGCCACGTCGTCCTTGTTCACCGCATCCGGAAGAATGCGGATGGACTTCACGTTGCCGTCGCCACTGACCGTCACCTTGACCGCTCCGCCTCCGGAGCTGGTCTCGATGGTCTTCTGCGCGAGCGAGGCCTGGACGGATTCCATCTGCTGCTGGATCCGCTGGGCCTGCCTCATGAGTTTTCCGACGCTGCTCATATCGTATGGTGTTTCTACCGCTTCGAATGGGAGGAAAGGATTAACCGCCCGGAAGCCGGGCGGCAATTGCGGCCGACGATCATTCTCCTGCCACCGGATCGGATGCCGCACGCACCTCGATGATCCGTCCCTTGAAGACCTCCAGAGCCTGGCGCACGAGCGGGTCGTTGAGGAACTCCTCCTTGTTCAACAGAACCGGTTGCGCCGGACGCGGCTTCGACTCCGGGGCCTTGGATTCCGGAGACGGCGACCGAACCGGTTCCCGGGGCGGAGGCGGAGCCGTCGGCGTCAAGGTGATCGCCTCGGTGGACGGGGCGGCCTCGGACTGGACGAAACGCACCTCGCCCAGGTTGGGACCGAGCGAACGCAGGACCGCCTTCAGGGTTGTCTGGTTGCGCGGGGTGTCGACGTAGACGTCGGCCGGATGCGAGACGGTCAGCACACCGCGGGAAAGCTGCGTCGGGAGACAGGATTGGAGCGAGGAACGCAGCAGCGACTCGTTCGCAGGGATTCCGGCAAGCAGCGCCTTCCAGACGGAATCGATGTCCTCCGGCACAGGAACGGCCCGAGGCGTCTCCACAGTCGTCGGGGATGCCGCTGGCGCCGGAGCTACGGGCGGGACGGACGGTGCAGGTGCGGATGCGGCTCGTTGCGGAACCTCGGCCGGCGGCTGCGTCGCAGCGATGGGGGGCGGTGTGGCGACCACGGTCGACGCGGGGGGATCCATCGGGACCCGGGGTTGGACCGCGGCGACCGCGGTGGCCTGGGGCGCGGGCGACTGCTCGCGGAGGGCCTTGAGCTGACGCAACACGCCATCGAGCGGGATCGCCTCACGGGCTTGGGAAGCCTTGAGCAGGGTCACCTCGAGGAAGATGCGCCGGGAAGCCACGTCCCGCAGGCGCCCCTCGGCGGAGCTCAACACCTCCATCACCCGCGTCAACGCCTCGGCGTCCACAAGCCCCGCCTGCGTCTTGAGCGCCGCCAGCTCGGTCTCACTCGCCTCGACCAATCCGGTATTGCCGCGGTCGATCACCAGCAGGAGCAGGTTCCTGAAGTGATGCAGGAGATCGGACAGAAGGCGCCCGAGGTCCTTGCCGGACTTCGCCAACCGGTCGAGCTGGCCGAGGATCCCCGCGGCGTCGGAACGGAGGATCGCGGCGGACAACTCAAGGAGATGCGCCTGGGCGGCGAGGCCGAACATCGAAAGGACATCCGCCTCGACCACCTTGCCGCCACAGAAGCTGATGAGCTGGTCGAGCGTCGATTCCGCATCGCGCATGCCGCCGTCCGAGCCACGCGCGATCGCATGCAGAGCCGCCTGGTCGATCTCCACCTTCTCCTCCCCGGCAATCCAAGCGAGATGCTTGACGATCAAGGCCGATGGAATCCGCCGGAGATCAAACCGTTGGCAACGGCTGAGGATGGTCGGCAGCACCTTCTCCGGATCGGTCGTGGCGAAGAGGAACTTCACGTGGGCCGGCGGCTCCTCCAGCGTCTTCAACAGGGCGTTGAAGGCGGCCGTCGACAGCATGTGGACCTCGTCGATGATGTAGATCTTGTATCGCCCCGTGGCCGGCGCGAAACGGGCGGTGTCCCGAAGCTCCCGGACCTGGTCCACGCCGTTGTTGGACGCACCGTCGATCTCGAGCACGTCCAGCGAACGGCCTTCGGTGATCTCACGCACCCTTGGATCCGACTCGTCGAACTCGGCGGAAGGTCCGCCCGTGCAGTTCAGGGCCTTGGCGAAGATGCGGGCCAGCGTCGTCTTGCCGGTGCCGCGCGGCCCGCAAAAGAGGTAGCCGTGGGCGATGCGGCCCGCACGGATGGCGTTGGCCAGCGTCGTGGTGACGTGCTCCTGCCCGACCACGTCCTCGAACCGCTGCGGCCGGTATTTGCGTGCGATGACCTGATAGCTCACGAGACCCGGTGAGTGGACTCCAATTCGGACGGCGTGAACAGCAAACAGAACCCGAAAGACGTCGGTCCTAGGCCGCGTATCGGCGCAGGTACTTGAGGGCCACCTCGAGGTCCGCCGGCCATGGAGCCGTGATCTCCACCGGATGCCCACACACGGGATGGGTCACAGTGAGCTTCCAGGCGTGCAATGCCAACGAAGGGGTCAGCGGGCGTTCCTCGGCCCCTTCCTTGAGACGGTAGGAACGCTTCAGCGACGAAAGGAATAGCTGCTGTCCGTCGCCGTAGTCATCATCGGCGTAGATCGGGAAACCCGCCGCCTTCAGATGGACCCGAATCTGATGGGTCCGCCCGGTCACCGGACGGCATTCCAAAAGGGAAACCCCTTGGAACCGTTCCAGGACGCGGAAGCGCGTGAGGCTCTGCTTGCCTTCCTTGGACCAACGCATCAGACCGGGAACCCGTTCGTCGGGCTTCAGCTTGAGGTCGACCTCGAAGGATTCCGTCTCCGGAACACCCTGGACCAGGGCGACGTAGACCTTCTCCGGATGAGTGGTGCCGAACTGGTTGGCCAGGGAGACCAAGGTCGGCTTGTCCTTCGCGAGGAGGATCACTCCGCTGGTCTCGAAATCCAAACGGTGCGCGTTGGCGAGGTAGTCCAAGCCCCGCGCCTCCGCCCAAGGAGCCTTCCGCTCCACGTCCCGATGCAGCAGCTTCATCAGGTTCGGCCGCTCACGGTCGTAGCGGTCTGGAGAGGTGAGGAGGCCCGCCGGCTTGTTCAGCGCCAGCAGGTTGGCATCTTCGAAAACGACCGGGACCGGCCAGAACTCCCCGGTGGCCGGGGAGGACAGTTTGACGACCGGTCCCGGGGACTTCATGGAACCGGGCTTCCGGCGGCCGCCTTGGCGGCTGCGGCGAGCCCGGCCTTCTGGAACTCCGTGCCGAACCAGTTCTGGAATGCCGCCATCCGACGCTGCTGACGTGATTCCGCCAGAGCTGCCGGCAGGCCGGCCTTGATCGCGGCCTCGGACACCGGCCGCTTTTCCTTCAGATACAGGACGAAGCCGCCGTCGGCGGTTTCGGTATAGCGCCCCACCTCGTTGGTCTTCAGGACAAACGCGGCGTTCTTGAGCGAGTAGAGGTTCAGTCGGGCGTCCAGGCCGGGAACGGCCTGCGATGCGATCGAGAACGCAGGCAACTCCGCGTGGGTCACCCTTTGGGCGGCGGCGACCTCGGAGAAGGTCTTTCCGGCACCAACCCCGACCGCGGCCGCGGATTGGAACTTCTCACCCGCCTCACGGGCGGAAGTCCGAGCGCGGTCCTGCTTGAAGTCCCGGCCGACACGTTCGCGGACGGATTCGAAGGAGGGAATCTCCGGAGGCAATTTCGCCTGCAACAGCGGAATGGCCACGTAGGAGGTGCCGTCGAGCGGTTCCGTGTACGGGGTCTCCGCGTCCAAGGCGGCCACGCGCTGCGAAAGCTGGGTCAACTCCTCCAGCCCGACGATCCGCTCGCCGGCACGGAAAGGAGGCGTGTTCCGCAAGGGCACGCCAAGCTTCTGGGCCGTGGCCGCGAAGGCCGCGGGATTCACATTGGTCAGCTTGCCGAGTTCATCATTGAAGACGGAAGCGGCCCGGCGGGCGAGGACAAGGGCTCCCTGCTCAGCGGTCTCCTCCTGGAGCTTCACGAAGGCGGCTTCCTTCGACATCACCTTGTCCTGCTCGTCGCGGAAGGCATCCGCGCCGCGCTGGGTGTAGTACTGCTCGAAACGGTTGGTGAAGGTCGCGTCCTTCGCGATTTCCGACTTGGCCTCGGCCAGGTAGTTCGTCGCGTCGAAGCGGACATACATCAGCACCGACCGCTCAGGGATGCGGTAGGACGCGATCCGGTTGCTGTAGAACTGGGTCAACTCCTCCGGCTTGGACGTGATCGAGGAAAGGAGGTTCGAGACGCTGAAGAGGGCTACAGACGTGACGTACTGCTCGTTCTCGCGGCTGAACTCGGCTTGGGCTTCGCGAGGTGTCACCAGACGGGAAGAGGCCCCAACCACCTCGACGAGGTGTTGAATGGCAACCTGCTGGCGGACGTAGTCGATGAACGCCGCCTCAGGAACACGGGTGCGCTGCTGGAGGTTCTGGATCAGGGCGTCGTAGTTGAAGGCGCCGGTCGAAGGATCCTTGAAGGTCTCGCGGATGTACGCTCCGACGGCTTCATCGCTCACCTGGATTCCCATCTCACGGATCTTGGACTGCAGGAGCAGGTACTCCTGGACCTGCCGATCGCGATCCACACCCGTCCGGCCTTGGTTGCCACGCATGCGATCGTCCACCTCGACGGCATTCAACGCCTTGAGGTACTGGTCCCGCGTGACGGGACGACCGTAGAGGCGCCCGAAATCGCTCCCCGTGGAACTGAAGACGGACCGGCCTGGAGTGGCATCGGACCAGATGACGAAGCTGAGGATCACCGCGATCACGATGACGCCCCAAAGCCATTTCGAATGTTTACGGATGGTACCGATCATAACGATTTGCCGATTCCTGCGGAGCGCGGGACCGTAAGCGGCGGGTTCAAGAACGGTCAAACGCTAAAGCCGGGAAGAAGGCGAAGCGTCGGGACGTGGAAGCCTTGATCGGACGGCCGAGACGACTTGCAGCCTGTGTCCGAAATGGCAGTCGACCGATGTCGACGACGCCGATCTGGTACCGCGGGCGCATGGCAAACCCGGCATCCTGCACCCCTGACAGATCCTATTTCGCGTACTCCACGCAGCGGGTCTCGCGGATCACGGTGATCCGGATCTGACCCGGATAGAGAAGCTGATCCTCGATCTTCCGGGCGATGTCCCGGGCCAGCCGGACCGATTCGCGGTCGTCGACGACTTCGGGCTTCACCACGACGCGGAGTTCCCGGCCGGCCTGGATGGCGAACGCGCGCTCGACGCCGTCGAAGTCCAAGGCGATGCGCTCGAGGTTCTCGAGGCGTTGGAGATAGGTGGTCATCCCCTCGCTACGGGATCCCGGACGGGAGGCGCTGATGGCATCGGCGGCGGCGACGAGGATGCCGAAGATGGTCTCATGAGGCACTTCGTCGTGGTGTGAGGCCACGGCGTTGACGATGACCGGCGATTCCCCGAGGCGCTTCAGGAAGTCGGCGCCCACGATTGCGTGCGGTCCTTCGATCTCGTGGGACATGGCCTTGCCGATGTCGTGCAACAGCCCTGACCGACGGGCTTGGGCCGTGTCCTCGCCGAGTTCAGCGGCCATCAACCCGGCCAGGTGCGCGACCTCGATGGAGTGGTCGAGCACGTTCTGGGAATAGCTGTGGCGGAAGTGGAGACGTCCCAGCATCCGAGCCACCTCGGGATTCATGGGAGGCTGGCCCGCCTTGTAGATGGCCTCCTCGCCCTTGCGGAGGATGAATCCCTCCATCTCCTGGTTCACCGCCGCCACCACCTCCTCGATCCGGGTCGGGTGGATCCGGCCGTCGAGGATGAGGCGTTCCATGGATTGACGGGCGATCTCCCGACGCACCGGATCGAATCCGGAAAGAACGACGGCATTGGGCGTGTCGTCGACGAGCACCGTGATGCCGGTGGCGTTTTCGAAGGCCCGGATGTTCCGACCGTCCCGGCCGATGATGCGGCCCTTCATCTCGTCGCCGGTCAGGGCCACGGTCGCCGTGCTGGTTTCGAAGGTGTGCTTCCCGGCATACCGCTGGATCGCCGTGGCGATGATCCGTCGGGATTGGTCCTCGGCCCCGGTGCGGGCCTTTTCGAGGATATGGCGGGTCAGGTTGACCGCGTCGGTGGCCGCCTCCTGTTCAACCTCCTTCAAGAGGAGCGTCCGCGCTTCGACCGCATTCAGATGGGAGATCCGCTCCAACTGGGAACGGCGTTCCTCGGACAGCCGTCGCACCTCTTCCCGCTCGCGATCCAGCGTGGTCCGGGCGGCGTCGACGGACTCCTGACGAACCTTGAGTTCGCCTTCCAAGGTGGCCAGTCGGTCCATTTGCCGACCCACCGTGGCCTCCCGTTCCGCGACACGACCTTCCGACGCCAAGAGGCGTTGACGGGAGGACTCGAGGTCCCGGTCCTGATCGGCGCGCCAGCGGGACGACTCCTCCTGCGCGGTCAAGCGGGCCTGCACCCGGGCGGATTCGGCCTCGCGACGGACCTGCTCGGTCAATTCGCGTTCGCGTACGGACAGCTCCGCACGGAGGGCCTGCTCCTTCACCCGGAAAAAGGCGTAGGCGACCCCGGCCCCGACCGCTGCAAAGGCGGCCGACAGCAACCAAGCTTCAGATGGCATTCATTCAACCCGCACCGTCCCTCGTTGCGGAGGTAGGCGACAGGACCCGTTGCATTTTCACGTCATGGGCGGCCACCGGGATCTTCTCCAACACTTGGAAGTCGAAGCAGACCCCGCAGGCCGTTCCACGGAAGGAGGCCAAGAGCCGGTCGTAGAATCCACGACCACGACCCAAGCGCGCTCCATCAAGAGTGAACGCTACGCCCGGGACCAACGCCAAGTCCAGCGACTCCGGCCCGAACCGGGGGCAGTCTTGGGACGGCTCCCGAAGCCCGAAGCGACCCAACAGGAAATCCCCTTCCCCACAAACCTCTCGGAAGCAGTAGGTTTCACTGTCCGGATCCCATCCGGGAAAGACCACCCTCCGTCCGGTCCTCAAGGCCTCGGCAAAAAGGGGGCGGATATCGGGCTCGTCGCCCCGAGGATCGAAAAGCGCCACCGAACGGGCTTCCCGCCACGCGGGAAGGACCAGGACCTGGGCGCACACCGCCGCGGATTGCCGAGCCCTTTCGACCGGGTCCAAGGCTGCCCAACGCGATTTCAGCTCCTGACGCAGCTGCGCCTTGGATTGGGCCACCCGTTCGGCATCGCCTCCCATGGACTCACTCGTAGCGCAGGGCGTCGATGGGATCGAGGTTTGCCGCCTTGAGGGCCGGGAAGAACCCGAAGACGATTCCGATCACCGCGCTGACGCTGAAGGCGAGGATGACCGAGGTCTGGGAGATCAAGGTGGGGAACTCGAAGAGACGGGTCAGCAGCGGCGCGAGCCAGTAGCCGGTGGCGATGCCCAAGGCGCCCCCGAGCACGCTCAGCAGGACGGCCTCGGTCAGGAACTGCATCAGGACATCCCTGCCCCGAGCCCCGACCGCCAATCGGATGCCGATCTCCCGGGTCCGCTCGGTGACGCTCACCAGCATGATGTTCATGATGCCGATGCCTCCGACCACGAGCGAGATGCCGGCGAAGAAGCCGATCAGCACCGTCATGATGCGGTTGTTGGCGTTGAAGAAATCCGAGGTCTCCTGCTGGTTGCGGACCATGAAGTCGTCGTCGCGTCCGTCGGCGATCTTGTGGCGTCGGCGAAGCAGCTCGGTGACCTGCTGCTGGACATCCGCGATGGAATCCGGGCTCTCCGCCTGGACGAAGATGGAGCGGAACTTGGTGTCCCCGGAAAGCCGCTTCATCACGCTGGTGTAGGGCACGAGCAGGATGTCGTCCTGATCCTGTCCGAAGCTGCCCGAACCCTTCGCTTCCAGCCAACCGACCACGGTGAACGGAGCGTTCTTGATCCGGATCACCTGCCCGACCGGGTCGATTCCTTCACCGAAGAGCGTCTTGGCCGATGTCGCACCCACGAGACAGATCTTGGACGCGCCGCGGACGTCGGCGCCGGTGAAGTTGGCGCCGGACTTGAGACCCCACGAACGGGCGAGGATGTACTCCTCGCTGACGCCGGAGACCTGGATGAAGGTGTTCTGGTTGCCGGCGGCGACCTGGGCGGAGGTCCGGGCCTCGGGACTGGCCGCGGAGATGCCGGACACCTCGCGTCGAACCGCCTCGTAGTCCTCGACCGAAAGGTTGGGAGCCATGCCGAAGCCGCCGCGGACGCCGCCACGGGACATGTTTCCGGAAAGCACGGTCAAGAGGTTCTGCCCCATGCTGGCGATCCGCTTGTCCACCTCGGCCTTGGCGCCGGTGCCCATGGACACACCCACGATCACGGCCGAAATGCCGACGATGATGCCCAGCATGGTGAGGAACGAGCGGAGCAGGTTCCGGCGCAGGGCGAGCAGGGCGATTCGAAGGACGGAGAACATGGTCAGGCGGTGAGTTGGACGGCCTTCTGTTCGGCCTCGAGTTTCTGGAGTTCCTCCACGGCGATGAACCGGGAGGTGACCGCGGTGTCGCTGCGGATGAGGCCGTCCCGCATCACCACGACCCGTTTGCAGTAGTTCGCGATGTCGAGCTCGTGGGTGACCATCACCACAGTCATCCCCTCGTCGTTCAGCTTCTGGAAGATGCCCATGATCTCGATGCTAGTCCGGGAATCGAGGTTGCCGGTCGGCTCGTCGGCGAGGAGGAGAGTCGGCCGATTCACCAAGGCCCTGGCGATGGCCACCCGCTGCTGCTGACCGCCGGAGAGCCGGCTCGGCGTGTGGTCGAGGCGCTTTCCCAGGCCCACGAGCGTCAACGCCTCGGTGGCCCTCTTGCTTTGCTCCGATGCCGTGGGACGCGGACGGGCGTACATCATCGGCAGCTCCACGTTTTCCAGGGCGGTCGTCCTCGAGAGGAGGTTGAAACCCTGGAACACGAACCCGAGCTTGCGGTTGCGCAGTTCGGCCAGCTCGTTGCGGCCGAGAGAGCCCGTCTCCACACCGTCGATCAGGCACTTGCCCTCGGTCGGCCGATCGAGGCAACCGATGGTGTTCATCATGGTACTCTTGCCGGAGCCCGAGGAACCCATGATGGCGACGAACTCGCCCTTCTCGATGGTGAGGTTCACTCCGCGGACGGCCTGCACCTCGATCTCACCGGTGCGGTAGGTCTTGCGGAAATCGATCAACTGGACGACGGCGGGCATCGGGATGCTGGTTGAAATCAACGGCGCGGGCCCCCGCCGAACGGTCCGCCGAAAGGATTGGCAGCTGGTGCGGCCGCGGTCGCAGCGGTCGTCCGTAGGCCGGTCACGACTACGGCACCCGGCTGCAGCCCCTCGATCACCTCGGCGGAACTTCCGTCGGTCAGACCAATCTTCACGTTCACCGCCTGCAATTGCGGCGCGGCACCCTCGGCACCGGGAAGCAACGTGTAGATGGTCTTGAGGGTCGGCCCCTCGGCCTGGCGCGGACGGGGGGAACCTCCGCCACCGGGACCGCCCATGCCCCCGCCTCCGCCACCTCCGCCGGCAGCCATCATCGACCGCATCCGTTCGCGCATCGCCTGGAATTGCTGCCGCTGTTCCGGAGTGAGGCTTTCGTCGAACTTCTTCCGCTCCTCCTCGGTCGGGCGGCGCCCTTCCGCCACCCAAGGCGGAGTCGGCATGCCCTCCATCCCAGGCATCGAAGGACGGACGACGTCGTTGGTGGAAACCTGATTGGTCGCCGGCAGGACCGTGACCGTGGACGGCGGCGCGAAGCGCGTGGCCGAAGCCGGGATTCGGACGATGTTCGTCTTCTCGGAAGTGATGATGGTTGCGGTCGCGGTCATGCCCGGACGCAGCCGCATCGAGCGGTTGTCGACGTCGACCACGGTGGTGTAGGTCACCACGTTCTGATTGGTCGTCGGCGCAAACCGAACCTGTCGGACCGTCCCGTCGAACTTGCGGTTCGCGAAGGCATCGACGTTGAACTCGACCCGCTGCTTCTCGGCGACGTTGCCGATGTCGGCCTCGGAAACAGCCAGTTCGATCTGCATCCGCGTGAGGTCCTGCGCGATGAGGAAGAGGGTCGGCGTGTTGAAGCTCGCGGCGACCGTCTGACCGGCATCCACGCTGCGGGTGACCACCACACCGCTGATCGGCGCATAGATCGTCGTGCGATCGAGGTCCACCTTGGCGCTCTCCAACGCCGCCTCACGCGTCTTGACCACGGCGGCGGCCTGCAGGAGGGACACGTCGGCCTGCTGGTACTCCGTCTCCGAGATCAGCTTGGACGCGTACAGCTCCTTCGACCGCTTGAAGTTGAACTCGGCAAACGCCAGCCCGGCCTTGGCGTTCGCAAGGTCGGCATCCGCCCGGGCCAACGCCCGTTCGTAGATGGCGGGATCGATCTTCGCGAGCACGTCCCCCTCCTGGACGCGTGAATTGAAGTCCACCTTGAGCTCGGTGATCGTGCCCGAGATCTGGGATCCGACCTGGACCTGCCGGGTGGGGGCGATGCCTCCGTTGGCGCTGACGCTCTGGACGATGTTGGTCAGCACCGCGACCTCGGTCTTGAACTCGGGTGGCGCCTCCTTCTTGAAGCGGTCACAGCCGGCGGAGCCCAAGGCGAGGACGACCAGCGAGGCCGCCCAGGTGCGGTCGGCGCGGTTGAAACGGGAAACGGGGGAAGCCTTCATTCGGGAGAAGCGGAAATGGGAAAGGTTGGGATGGAGACGGGCGCGGATCAGAGACCCAGCTTCTTCAGCGCCTCGGGAGCGACGCGCACCTTCGTGGTTCCGACGTCCTTGATTTCCGTGGTGGTCTTTGAGTTGAGGGACATCGATCCCTGCGGGGTTTCCATCTCGGTGTCGAGGTTCAGCTCGCTCTTGGCGACGATTCCATCCTTGAGCCAGAACCGGATCCCGCCCTTGGCACTCTTGGGCTCGGCGAAGGAACGTCCGCGACGGCTTTCCTTCAGGTACTCCTTCGCACCTTCCTCGGTGAATTCGCCGGACAGGACGTCACCATCCGCCTTTAGCGGCCCGAGTCGGCGCAGCAGCGAGTCCACCTCCTCGCCCGGCGGCTTCGAGGAAAGGAGCCGGCGCCCCATCATCGCCCCCATGTTGGGCACTCCGCCACCACCGAAGTTCGGCTGAGGAAGCTCCGCGGCGGTCATCCAGCCGTCATCGGTCTTCACCACCGCGTTCGTGCCCTTGCGGACCACCTCGATCTCGGACCCGAAGGCTTCGGTGGAAAGGACCATGAAGCCCCCCTTCTCGACCTTACCCGTGGTCGGGCTCAACCGCATCGGGGCGCCGCTGATGTCGGTCGTTGAGACCCAGGTGTAGCCCGGGGCGTCGGTGAGCTTGGCGACGGCCGCCTTGAGCCGGTCCTCGGCCTCGCCGGCATGGAGACTCAGCAGGGCGGCACTGGCGGCGACGGCGACGAATAGCGCGGATTTCATCTTTGGACGGGACCGTAGACCGGGAAGGTTGGTCCCGGTTACGCAGAAAGGCCAATCCCAAGGTCCATGGAATCCGGGGTTTCACCCGAAGCGACCTCCGTTCGCCGCCCACTTCCGGATCGCCGCCACTGCAGGCCTTCCGACGGCGTCCGCCAACGCGGTCCGGTCAGGCGCGGTACACCACCATCACGCCGAAATCGGTCACCAGCTTCTGGGTGGCCATCTCGACGTAGCTGTAGCTGATCGGGGTGATGCTCACGACGGCGTTGTCGCCGATCCGGTTGAGGAACTCCGAGACCGTGTCGTCGAACTTGTCCTTCCCAACCTCCTTGCAGTCCGAATGCCGGATCGTCTTCACCCGGAGGCCGGGCTTCTGGTCGCGGGAGACTGCGTCGAGGGACTTGTTGGGCTTCTGGATGAGGGATTCCACAGGATTGGAGGTGACGGGGACGCTGATGCGTTTATCGATCTTCGGAGCCGGGGGCTGTGGGACTGCCGAGGCGGGAGCCGCCTGGGATGCCGGCGGAACACCGGCCAGTCCCGGGGAAGCCGGGGAAGGCACTTGGATGGGCTTGTGGCAGGACGGGCAGTCGAACTGCTGACCCGCCGCCTCGGATTCCACCTCCAGGCTGATGCCACAGCCCGGGCAACTGAACGTGATGTCCATGGGATCGGTTATTGGAAAGTCTTCGACAACCGCGACAAGCGTGGAGCGAGGGGGGAACCTGCCGGTGTGCGGGCCTTCACGGCGTTGTAGATTCGACGCGCCTCCGCCGGGTTGCTTCGGATCAGGATCTGGGCGTAGTCCAACTGGATCGCCGAGAGTCGAGGCTCCGGGATGAACCGGGCGTTGGCATCCAGCCACGTCTTCAGCGCCGGGGCGCCGGCCGCGGTCGCGGCGGCCAAGGTCGCTTCCGCCTGGGGAGACAGCGCGGGCAGGGAAGCCTCCGGGGCGACCTCGGACGCCGCTTCCCGGGCTCGTGCGCGTTCTTCCACGTCGGCGGCCTCGTAGACCCTCGAGATCCGATAGACCCCGTAGACGACGGAGGCGATCAACAACACTAGCAACAGCTTGCTCATTCCCCGGGAACCCGAGAGATCCGCGCGCCCAACGCCTGCAGTTTCAGCTCCATCCGCTCATAGCCCCGGTCCAAATGATAGACCCGGTTCACCTGCGTCTTCCCACCGGCGGCCAGTCCGGCGATCACCAAGGCCGCGGAGGCACGCAAGTCCGACGCCATGACCGGTGCACCGCTCAGGGGCCTGCCCCCCTTCACAATGGCGCTGGGCCCCTCGATGGCGATCTCCGCCCCCAAACGCATCAGCTCTGAGGCATGCATGAAGCGCGATTCGAAGATCCGCTCCGTGATGATGCTGGTGCCCGGTGCCAAACAGGCCACCGCCATCAACTGGGCCTGCATGTCGGTGGGGAATCCGCTGTAGGGCATCGTGGTGATGTCCACCGGACGCAGCACCCCTCCGCCCCGCACCGTCAGGGAGCCGGCGTTGCGGGTGACGATGCCGCCCACTTCCCTCAGCTTGTCCAGCACCGCTCCGAGATGGTCCGGACGGGCCCCGCGGAGGATCACTTCCCCGCCGGTCGCAACGGCCGCGGCGGCGAAAGTGCCGGCCTCGATCCGGTCCGGAATCACCTCGTGCTCGGCGCCATGCAGTTCCTTCACGCCGGTGACCGTGATGGTCGGGCTACCGGCTCCGTGGATCTTCGCCCCCATCGCGTTCAGGAAGTCGGCGAGGTCGATGATTTCCGGCTCGCAGGCCGCGCTCTCGATCACCGTGACACCCTCCGCCAAGGTGGCCGCCATGAGGATGTTCGCGGTTCCCAGGACCGTCGGCCCGACCCGCCCGCCGAGGAACACCATCTGCCCATCGAGTTTCGGCGCATGCACCCGCACGTATCCGGAGTCGACCTCGACCGCGGCCCCCAAGGCCTGAAGCCCCTTCAGATGCAGGTCGATCGGACGGGTCCCGATCACGCAGCCTCCGGGAAGCGAAACGCGCGCTTCCTTCAATCGCGCCAGCAAGGGACCCAGGATGCAGATCGATCCCCGCATCTTCCGGATCAACTCGTAGTCGCCGAAGCCGGACAGCTTCTCCGCCTTCACGGTCAACGTGCCGCCCTCGAGGGACACCTCGGCCCCGAGTGACCGGAGGATCTTGGACATGAACCCGACATCACTCAGGTCGGGAACCTTCCGGATCACACAGGTCTCCGCGGTCAACAGCGTCGCGGCCATGATCGGGAGGACGGCGTTCTTGGAGCCGCTGATGAGGACCTCGCCCTTGAGGGGCACTCCGCCCTCGATGAGAAAACTATCCATGGAATTGGGTGTGAAACATCGGATCGGGCGTGGGATTCACGCCGCGCATGCCGAGGACGTCCGCACGATGAGAACCCGGTCACGTCCGCTCAAGTCTTTCTCCACCGAGACCTCGCAAGCCCTTCGACGAAACAGCGCTCCCACCGCGTCCGCCTGGCCGTCGCCCAACTCCAGCAGGATCCATCCCCCAGGTCGGACCCAATGCACCGCGACGTCGGCCAAATGTCGGTAGAAGACCAAGCCGTCCGGTCCCCCATCGAGCGCCGACAACGGATCATGGTCCCGAACCTCGGGCTCCAAGGTCCGGATCTCTGCCGACGGGATGTACGGTGGATTCGAAACCACGAGGTCCAGTCCTTGGAATGCGTCGGGACCGAGCCCCAGGACGTCCAACTGACGGAAGTCGATGCGCCCCGGGCAATGAACCGCACCGTTCCGGGCCGCCACCGAGAGGGCGGCGGGCGAGACGTCGATGGCCTGGATCGAGAACGATGGAAGGCATTTGGCAAGATGGATGGAAAGGCATCCCGAGCCGGTGCCGACATCCAGAATTACGCCCCGGGCGCCACCTTCCCGCCGGAGGATTTCGACGGCACGAAGCGCGAGAATCTCGGTCTCAGGACGCGGTACCAGAACGTCGCCATTCACCACGAGATCCAGTTCCAAGAAAGGCGCCACGCCCAGGAGATGCTGCAAAGGCACCCGCCGAAGACGCCCCGCGATCACCTCCCCGAAACGGGCCTCGAATCCCTGCGGCGGAACCGAGTCCAGCAGCAAGGCAATGCGGGGTCGAGAAACCCCAATCACCTCGGAGGCAACGATTTGTGATTCCGATTCAGGGTCCTCGATCCCGGCATTCCGCATCCGTTCCGCCGCGGAAATCAGGTGGTCTCGAAGTCGCATCCCGAGGTAAGATTCCGCCCGAGGGACGGAGAATGTCCAGATTCCCGAAACCGACACAGCTGTGCGGTGGTCAACAAACACTTGCCAATTCGGCACCAATTCCGGAACTTCGCGTCTGCCCCACGAATTCCCAAGACATGAAGTCCATTCATTTTTCCCAGCGACGGGCGAACCTCGCCGGTTTCACCCTGATCGAACTCCTCGTCGTCATCGCCATCATCGCCATCTTGGCGGGCATGCTGCTACCGGCACTCGGCCGGGCAAAGTCGAAGGCCCAAGGCATCGCCTGCATGAACAACGGGAAGCAGCTGATGCTCGGCTGGACCCTCTATTCCGGTGAATACAACGACCTGATCTGCCGGACCGCGGGGCTGGACTCGTTGGTCTCGGCCACCAACGCCGCACGCAACTATCCGCTCAACCAGTGGGCGATGGGCACGATGGACGTCGCCAATGTGGCCACGAATTCGGCGCTGATCATGCACTCCCTGCTGTTTCCCTTCGTGAACAGCATGGGGCCGTACCGTTGTCCTTCCGACCGTCACACGTGGCAGGGCGGAACCCGTCGCCCCTATGGCGGCGCTGGAAACTCGACCGTTCGTTCCATGTCGATGAACGCCTGGCTGAACCCGATCAACCCTTGGGCGGCTGACAGCAACACCGGAGGATTCCAAGGAGCCGGCATCATCAACTTCCGCCGCCAGTCCCAGATCACCCGCCCGGCGGACACCTGGGTGACGATCGACGAGAACCCGGCGTCCATCAACGACGGCTGGTTCGTTTGCGATCCGAACAGCGGCAACTGGGTCGACATCCCCGCCACCTACCACAACGGAGCCGGCGGTTTGTCCTACGCGGACGGTCACTCCGAGATCAAGCGTTGGCGCGATGGCAACATCACCAAGCGCACGGCGGCGATCGGCGCCACTCCGGCCGACCGCGGCATCGACCTCAACTGGCTCAAGGAGCGCAGCACCTACGCCCGCTGAGTTCCGGATCCATTTCCCCTCACAAGCCCGCCGATCCGGCGGGCTTTTTTTTGTTGGTCTCAACGTCCCACGACTCTGTTTTCCCTTGCAGCACCATGACCCGGGGACACTCTCGGAAATCCCACACGCAGTTCCCATGAACCCGACCCTCATTGTAACCCTGCGGCCCCGATTTCACCGGGGTTTCACCCTCATCGAACTCCTCGTCGTCATTGCCATCATCGCCATCCTCGCCGGCATGCTCTTGCCGGCCTTGGGCCGGGCCAAGTCCAAGGCAATGCAGGTCAAGGCGCTGAGCAACGGCAAACAGATGGGTCTGGGCTGGAACATGTACGCCACGGATGCCAACGACCGCCTCATGGGTTCCGTCGGCTACACTTCGACGGACGGCAACCCCTCCGTGGCCCTGGCCGGGGATCGCTTCAACCAGAGCCGCGAATGGAGCGGCATGGGCCCCAACGGCGAGGGTTGGCTGGACATCCCGCCGGATCACGACGCGGAACTCGTCTCCGCCGTGGCCCAGGCCAAGTACAGCCCCCTCTGGAAATACCTGAGCAGCAAGGAGGCCTGGCGGGCACCGGGCGATCGCACCACCGGCAAGGTGATGGGCAACCAACCGGAATCCGCCCAGTTCCGTGGCCAGATCCAGAACCGCGTCCGCAGCTATTCCATGAACAACTGGATGGGACGCGGCGGCGTCTGGACCGACTCCGGCGGCGATCGATTCGGCCGCGAGTACCCGCTGCTTTCGGTCATCGATTCCCCGTCGGACCGCTTCGTGTTCGTGGACGAACGGGAGGACTCCATCAACGACGGCTACTTCGTCGTCAACATGAGCGCCCTGAGCGGTACCGGTAAGATCGTCGATTTCCCGGCGGCCTACTACAACAACGGCTGCCACTTCACCTTCGCCGACGGCCATTCCGAGATCCACAAGTGGCGCTCGCGGGAGTTCACGCAGTCGGTCCGTCGCGGCGCGGAGTTGACGCTCAACGTCGACACTTCCAACAACCCGGACCTCCAATGGATGCGGTCCAAGGCGACGATCAAATAACCCGAACCGATCTCCCCTTCCGCACTAGGGCGGCCCCGGAAACAGGCAGCTCTTTTTCGCGACCAAAATCCGGCAGTTGGACTCTTGGATCCGTCGGGGTAGCTTGCCATCCTCCGCCTCCCGATGCCCCAGACCGCATCCCGTCTCCAAGCCTTCACCGAGTCCGTCATCCGCGGCATGAGCCGGCTTTCCAGCCGGTACGGCGCCATCAACCTGGCCCAAGGCTTCCCGGATTTCGATCCGCCCGAACCGCTGCTCGCCGGTTTGGAACGCGCCACCCGGGGGCCCCATCACCAATACGCGGTCACCTGGGGCGCCCCCCGATTCCGGAATGCGCTCGCGGCGAAGATCCAGCGCGACACCGGACTCGAGGTCGACCCCGACCGGCATCTCGTCGTCACCTGCGGCAGCACCGAGGCCATGATGGTGGCGATGATGACGGCGTGTGATCCCGGGGACCGCGTGGTCGTGTTTTCCCCGTTCTACGAGAACTACGCCGCCGACGCGATCCTGTCGGGCGCCGAGCCGATCTACGTTCCGCTGGAACCTCCCGACTTCCGCTACCGGCGCGAAGCCTTGGAGAAGGCCTTTGAACGCAAGCCCAAGGCGATCGTCGTCTGCAATCCCTCCAATCCGACCGGCAAGGTGTTCTCCCGCGAGGAACTCACCGAGATCCTCGCGCTGGCCGAGAGGCACGACGCCTTCGTGATCCTGGACGAACCGTACGAACACATCGTCTACGAGCCCCATAGGCATGTATATGGCGCCGCCCTGCCGGGTGCCTTCGAACGCACCATCACCTGCAATTCCCTTTCGAAGACCTATTCCATCACCGGCTGGAGGCTCGGTTACGTGTTCGCACGTCCCGAGGTCGTCGCCCAGGCCCGGAAGGTGCATGACTTCCTCACTGTCGGCGCGGCCGCCCCGCTCCAGGAGGCCGCCGTGGCCGGACTGGAGATGCCTCCTTCCTACTACGACGAACTGCGGCGGCTCTATACGCGGAAACGGGACGTCTTCCTGGGTTACCTCCGGCGGACCGGGCTGCCCTTCACCGAACCGCAGGGCGCCTACTACGTCATGCTCGACATCTCGGCGCTCGGATTCGAGGACGACCTCCGGGCGGCCGAGTGGTTCATCCGGGAAATCGGCGTCGCCGGCGTCCCGGGATCGAGCTTCTTCCGTCACCCGGAACACCGCTTCCTCCGCCTGCATTTTGCCAAGCGCGAGGAGACGCTGGTCGCCGCCGGCGAACGTTTGGAGAAGCTCGCCGGATTTATCGCCGATCCCTCTCGCGTGCTGGAAAGCCGGAAACGTCTGGGCCTATGAGCAACTCGAACGCCTCCATCCGCTCACTCGAACCCGGACGGGACCGCCGTTCGATCCGCATCCTCGACCAGACGCTGCTGCCACATGCCGTGGAGACGATCCGCCTGGAGACGGTCGCCGGCGCCGCCCACGCCATCAGCAGCATGCAGGTGCGGGGTTCGAACCTCATCGGCGTGACCGCCGCCTTCGGGATGGCCTTCGGCATGCGGGCCGACCCTTCGGACGCTGGGCTGGAAAAGGCGTTCGAGTCGCTCGTCCACACGCGCCCCACCGCGGTGAACCTCCGTTGGGCTTTGGAACGGATGCGCACCCTGCTGAAGCCACTGCCCACGAGGTCACGGGCCAAGGCGGCATGGGACGAGGCCGTGGCGATGGTCGCCGAGGATGTCGCCATCAACAGGGCCATTGGCGAGAACGGGCTCGCGCTGTTCCAGAAACTGCTCGCGCGGAAGAAATCCGGAGAACCGCTCCGGATCATGACCCACTGCAACGCGGGTCGCATCGCCACCCTCGACTGGGGCACGGCCACGGCGCCGATCTACCTCGCGCATCAGGCAGGCATTCCTGTGCATGTCTGGGTCTCCGAGACTCGCCCGCGAAACCAAGGCGCCGCCCTGACAGCTTGGGAACTCGGTGGAAGGGGCGTTCCCCACACGCTCATCGCCGACAACGCCGCGGGGCATCTCATGCAGCAGGGATTGGTGGATGCCGTGATCGTCGGGGCCGACCGGGTGACCTCACGGGGCGATGTGGCCAACAAGATCGGCACCTACCTCAAGGCGTTGGCCGCTCGGGAGCATCGCATTCCGTTCTACGTCGCCTTCGTGGGTGGGTCGGTGGACTGGACGATCCGCGACGGTGTCCGGGAAATCCCGATCGAACAGCGGAATGCTCGCGAACTCACCCACATCCAGGGCACCGCAGCAGACGGCCGCCGGCTCGAGGTCCGGATCACCCCGGAAGGCGTGGTCGCCCGGAATGACGGCTTCGACGTCACACCTTCGCGCCTGATCACGGCCCTCATCACCGAACGCGGAA
Organism: Verrucomicrobiales bacterium; assembly: GCA_027483345.1. Classification (GTDB taxonomy): domain Bacteria; phylum Verrucomicrobiota; class Verrucomicrobiia; order Limisphaerales; family UBA9464; genus SXXZ01. Next base: position 21,300 of record JAIXUV010000379.1, read on the forward strand.
CCTGCAAGGCCAACGCCGCCGCCTTGAAGCGTCTTTATCGATGCTGACGCACGGACCTTTCGGATTTCCCGGATGTCCCGGCATCTCCGGCACTCCAGAATCCATCCAGAGCACTTCGCAGCGGATCATCGGATTCGTTTCCGAACCCGAGGTGCAGATGCCGCGACCATCCTTCCGCCAGCCCCTTCTTCCCCGACCTCCGACTGAGTTCCCGGCATTCGTCCTCCATGGAAACAAGGTAGCTGTCCATGCCTTGGGAGACGTCCAGCCACTCCTTCTGGCTGGCATGGCAAGCCAAGGCCGCCCGCTTCCGGTCCGCAACCGACGTGATGTCGACGTATCCCTCCGGGAGTACCGGCTCCCGCATCGGCCCGCGAAGGCCGTGCGGCGTGGAGTGGTAGATCGTAACGGGATCGAGCACCGACGACCGTGACGGGATCGACTTGTAGTTGGGGATGCCCCGGGCGAAGGCCGCGGTCACGGCGATCCGGGCCGTCTCCATGTGGTCCTCCATGTAGTCGGACAACGGATGGGTCAACAGGATGGACGGGCGGACCTGCCTCACCAATGCGCAGACCTGGCGCACACGACGGTCGGAGTAGAAGATCTGGAGGTCGCGGCCGATCGGCGGATGCCAGCGGAAATCCATCGACTCGCAGGCCGCCCGGGCTTCGGCAGCCCGGATCCGCGCCGTCCGGGCCGAGGTCATCATGCTGCTTCCCAAGTCGCCGTTGGAGAGATTGCAATAGTGGACTTCCCAACCGCGGTCGCGCAGCAGCAGCAGCGTCCCCGCGGCACGGAACTCGATGTCATCCGGATGGGCGAAGACGGCGAGGACGGAAGGCATGGGGAACAGGATGAGCCGCATGGGATCCTGAAGCCAGACCGGCTTGGCGCAGGGAAGCCGGCGGCATCCATGAGTGGAATTCTCCGAAACAAAACGGCCGCCCCGTGCGTAGAAGAAGGGATCCGCTACGGTGTCGGCAACCTGCCCGATCACGGGCGGGGAACCCCGATCCTGTCCATGAAAGCCATCCGCCTGGTTCTGACTATTCCAGGCCCTGCCGATGCGGTCTGGTCCGCCTGGACCACCTCGGAGGGTCTGGCCACCTTTTTTGCGCCCCAAGCCCTGGTCGAACTGTGGCCCGGGGGCAAGTTCGAGCTGTATTTCCGTCCGGACGCTCCGGCCGGGAGCCGCGGGAGCGAGGGATGCCGGATACAGACGTTCGTACCCGGGACCCTCTTGGCCTTCGAATGGAACGCGCCGCCGAGGTTTCCCACCGTCCGTTTGCGCAAGACCTGGGTGGTGGTCCAGTTCCAGGCATTGGGACTCGTGGCCACACGTGTCACCCTCACCCATCTGGGTTGGGGCGACGGCCCGGAATGGGAGGCGGCGCACCAGTATTTCCGGAGATCCTGGGGAGTGGTGTTGGCCCGATTGGAACACCGGTTCGAATCCGGCCCATTCCAATGGAACCCGCCGGGAATCGGATCCGGCGAAAGCCGCACCTAACGGCCAACCGGAGCTTGACCCGGACGCGCCTGTTCTTGGTACCTTTCCCCCGTCAATGAGCACGGCAATCGTACTTGTCCCCGTAGTCGTAGGCGGCATCGCCGCCGCGGGGTCTTGTCGTGCTTGAACACACTTTCACAAGAACCCACGGCCGGCGACGGCCGTGGGTTTTTTGTTCCTAGCAGGACAGAGATCCACGACGTCCGGCCAGACACGGAGACAACACAGAATGAGCACGGCCACCAAGACGACCACCCCCACCCCGAATCCAAGCAAGGAAATCGGACCGCTGATGTTCGGACGCGACATCTTCGTCGAAGCCCTCGAGCGTGAAGGCGTCGAGGTCATCTTCGCCTACCCGGGCGGAGCGAGCATGGAGATCCACCAGTCGCTGACCAAGTCCAAGATCCGCACCATCCTTCCCCGCCATGAGCAGGGTGGAAGCTTCGCTGCCGAAGGATACGCCCGCGTCACCGGCAAGGCCGGCGTGTGCATGGCCACCAGCGGCCCCGGAGCGACCAACCTGGTGACCGCGATCGCGGACGCCTTCATGGACAGCACCCCGCTCGTCGCCATCACCGGACAGGTGCCCCAGGCGATGATCGGCCGCGGCGCCTTTCAGGAGACCGACATGGTGGGGGTCACCCTGCCGATCGTGAAGCACTCCTACCTGATCACCGACATCAACGACATCCCTCGGATCGTGAAGGAGGCGTTCTACATCGCCCAGAGCGGACGTCCGGGGCCTGTGGTGATCGACTTCCCGAAGAACGTGCAGCAGGTCAAGGCCCGCCCGGTCTGGCCGACGATCGAGGAGGTGAAGTCCAACCTGCGGGGCTACACCGACCAGGTGTTCGCCGACGAACTGGCGTTGAACGAGGTGATTGGGCTGATCGAGAAGTCCGAGCGCCCGGTTCTCTATTGCGGCGGCGGCATCATCACTGCCGGCGCCTCCGGCGAGCTGTTCCGCTTCGCCGAGTCCGGCGAGATCCCGGTGACCACGACGCTGATGGGCGTCGGCGGCTTCCCCGAGGAGCATCCGTTGTCGCTCCGCTGGCTTGGCATGCACGGCGCCGCATTCGCCAACTGGGCGGTCAACGGCGAGTACGTCAAGCGCACCGATCCCACCGAACCGCTGGTGAAGCTCAAGGACGGCTGCGACCTGCTGCTCGCCTTCGGTGTCCGGTTCGACGACCGCGTCACGGGCGCCTTCTCTGAATTCGCCAAGGGCGCGACCATCGTCCACATCGACATCGACGCCTCGGAGCACAACAAGAACAAGCGGGCGAACCTCGCCATCCATGGCGACCTGAAGGACGCCCTCACCCGGCTGAACGCCCTGATCGCCCAACGCGGCGGGATCAAGAAGAAGTTCCCGACCTGGCACGGCCAGATCACGGAGTGGAAGGCCAAGGCGCCGTTCCGCTACACCACGGAAGGCCAGATCGTCGACTCGGCCCACATCAAGCCGTTCCAGAAGGACGGGGAGGAATACATCCTGCCCCAGATGGTGATCGAGGAGCTGTGGCGCCTGACCCAAGGCGACGCCATCATCACCACCGGCGTCGGCCAGCACCAGATGTGGGCGGGCCAGTGGTACAAGTACAAGTTCGCCCGGCAGTTCGTGACCAGCGCCGGACTGGGCTCGATGGGCTACGGTTTCCCCGCGGCCCTCGGCGCGAAGGTGGCCCGCCCGGACAAGCAGGTGATCGACATCGACGGCGACGGCTCGTTCCTGATGAACATCCAGGAACTGGCCACCGCACACATCGAGAAGATCGCGGCCAAGGCGATCGTGCTGAACAACCAGCACCTCGGCATGGTGGTGCAGTGGGAAGACAACTTCTATGACGGCAACCGTGGCCACACCTACCTCGGAAACCCGGCCAACCGTTCTGGAATCTACCCGGACTACGTGAAGGTCTGCAACAGCTTCGGCGTCTCCTGCGAACGCGTGGTCTACCGCAAGGACCTGCGCGCCGCCCTCGAACGGATGTTGGCCTCCGAGACGGCCTACGTGCTCGACGTGATCACCCCCTACACCGAACACGTCCTTCCGTTCATCCCGGCCGGAAGAACCGTGGCCGACATGCGCTGGTAGTCCGGATCAGGACCCCGATTCGATCTCCGACGGCGGCCGGTCACCCGGCCGCCGTTTTCCTTTTGCCGGCATGCCGGCTTGATTCGGAACGGGGACTCCGGTAACGCGGGGTTCCATGGACGCCGAGCGCCCCTCTCCCGAAGACTCCCAGCATCTGGAAGTCATCGAGGCCTACCAGCGACAGGGCCGCTGGATCCTTCCGGGATTCCTGGCCCTGGTGATCGTCATCGGCCTGGGCGTCATCTACTTCCGTCCCGCCTATCGCTGGATGAAGGAACGTCGGGGCGACGCCTTGGCCGCGGAAGCCAGGGCGGCCATGGAAGCCGGCGAATACGAACGCGCGATGACCCGGATCCGCACCGCGGTTCAGTTTGCGCCCAAGCGTCTCACCGTGGCCCGCATCACGGCGGAGATGTGCGATCTCTACGGCCTGCCGGAAGCCTTGGGTTATTGGCAAACCGTGGTCGCCGACCCAAGGGCGACTCGACTGGACCGGCAGCGGTTCGTCTCCTCGGCTCTCAACCTGGGTCGGGAGGACTTGGCCCAAAAGGAATTGGCCGAACTGGTGAAGGAGGACGAGGCGGATCTGGAGAATATCCGTCTGAGCATCCGCTTCCTCCGTCAGCGGGGAGACGTGGAGGCGGCGATCGTGGTGGCCCGCCGCGGGACCATCCTCCATCCCACCAACACGGCGCCCAAGTTGGCGCTGGCCAGCCTGATGTCAGGCCATCCGCTTCCCAGCTATCGGGACGAGGGCCGCGGTCTACTTCGCGAACTGGCCCGGAGCGAAAGCCCGGTCCAGATCGAGGCGCTCAAGACCCTTGCGGTGGACAAGTCGCTGACCCGCGAGGAAAAGGCCACCATCGCAGACCAACTGGAGCGTCTGAAGAACCCGCCGGTGGACTCCATGCTGAGCCTTCTGACCCTGCGTCTGGAGTTGGCGCCTGAGTCCCGTGGCGTCCTGATCACCCGCACCACCGAGTTGGCTGTGCAGCGGACCAATTCGGCGGAGGTGGCATTGTGCCTGAAGTGGCTCTACGAAAACGGCGCCTCGGACAGGCTGTTGGAGGCGATGCCATTGACCCGGGCTCGCAAGGACCAAGGCTGGATCTTCTGGCACTGCACAGCGCTCGGAGGCGTCGGCCGATGGGACGACCTGGTTCTCCTGCTCGAAGACAAGGAGTTGCCCTTGGTGCAGTATCGGAGGTTCGGACTGCTGGCTTCCGCGGCCCATGCGCAGGGCAACTCAGAGGCCGCGCGGAACCACCTCGATTCCGCCATCGGATACGCCCGGGGACTTCCCGAGGAACTGCAGAGGTTGGCCAAGCTTTCGGAGCAGATGGGCGACCACAACATGGCGATGCGCGCCTGGGTTGAGCTGCTCGAATTGCCTTCACTGGCCAAGGCGGCGGCCCTCCAGGTCTTGAGGCTGTCCCAAATGGGAGATCGGCCCGACCTGGTCATCTTGGCGACCCGCCGCCTCCTGAGCCTGAACCCGAACGACCTGTTGGCCCTCAACGAGTTGGCGTACACCCTGTTTCTCGAAGGCCGACGCGATCCGGAAATCGAGAAGCAGTTCCTTGAAGCCGCACAACAGCCCGATTCCCAGCCGGGTTTGCGAATCACGCTGGCCTTGTTCTATCTGCAAGACAACCGGGCGTCGGAGGCACTGGATGTCTTGGAGGGACAGGGCTTGAACCTCGAACGGGCACCCTCCCGCTGGAGGATGGTCCACGCGTTGGTTTTGGCCGCCAATCAGCAGCGGGAAGCGGCAAAGAGGATCTTTGCCAGCTTGAACACGGACCGCCTGAAGACGGCCGAGAAAAACCTCGTCAGCCGATGGCTCTGAACCGCGGTGCCGGGGGAATCGTCACCCGGAAAATACGAGGAATGCCACTTCGAAGGTATCGGCAGACCGAAGCCGAATCAGGCCTTCGCTGCACGGCGCCGACGCCAAATGGTCATTCCGCCGACGGCAACCACGAAGGAGATCGCGGCGTAGGTGGACGGCTCGGGAACTCCCGCCCAGGCAGGCCCATGGATCTCGGCGTTGAAGAGGATGTTCTTCACCGCGGCCGAACCATCGAGGTTGGAATTGCCCTCCAATGTTGCCTCCGGAGCCAAAATCGAGCCGTA
>JAIXUV010000007.1 GCA_027483345.1 Verrucomicrobiales bacterium
TGAGCAAGGAAGTCAGCCGCTTCGCCATGCTCAAGGGGATGGCCGAGCCGACGTCCACAGCCGATGCCGGCGAGCCGGACGGTCCGCCGATGCCGGACTTCGACGATCCCAAGGTCGCCCGCGCCATGGCCGAGATGGAGAGCGACATGGAGCACCTGGACGAAAGCAATCCGCGACACATGGCGCACCTGATGCGGAAGATGAAGGATCTGATGCCCCCCGGTTCGATGCCGAAGGAGATGGAGACGGCGATCCGGCGCCTGGAGGCGGGAGAGGATCCGGAGAAGGTCGAGGAGGACATGGGGGATCTCCTCGGCGACCTGATGGGAGAAGGGGGCGGACCCGGAGGCGGAGGCGGAGGCTACTCGAAGGACCCGGGCCTCTACGACTACTGATCCAGGCACAAAAGGGGCGCCGCCCTGGCGGCGGCGCCCTTGAACTTCGATCCAGGAGCGAGCGGGTTCAGGCGGACTTGGATCCCCGACGACGCCACACCGCGAAGGCGACGAGGGAGGCGCCCGCCATCGCGGCATAGGTCTGCGGCTCGGGCACCGCCACCGCCAGATCGCGGATCTGGATGTCGCTTCCGATGGACCCCATCAGGGTCGCCGAGCCGGTGAGCAGGTCGATCGTGTAGAGCTCCGAAGCGGAGCCGTTGTGGAACGCGCCATAGGCGGTTCCGGACAGCGAGATGTCGAAGCCGCTGACGTCGGCGATGTCCACGCCGAGCGCCCCGATCGTCTGCAGGTTCTGGAAGCCCGGAGAGGTGTTGTGCTGCACCAGCACGTTGAGGGCGGTGTCGATCCCGAACAGAGTGGTTCCCGTGGCGGGGTCGTTGTCCGGATTGGTGTAGGCCACCGCGGTCACCGTCGGATTGATCCCGAAGTTGGAGTCCCCGGACTGGAATGCGAGACTGCTGTCGGTGCTCATTCCGGTTCCGAAGATCCGGAGGTTGGTGTCGGCGTCGGAGACGATCCGCAGCCGGTTCACGACGGGATTGAAATCAACGCCGAACTGCGTACCCGAACCCAGGCTGGTCAGGAAGGAGGCCGAGGTCACATCGGTGGCCACGCCCGTGGACGGCTGGATCGAGAACACACGGTCCCCGGTGCCGATCCCGTAGATCAAGCCATCTGCCGGCCGCACGTCGATGCCGAGTAGGGTGGAACCTCCGAGGCCGGTCACGGCGACCGGGGTGGTGACCGTTCCGGGGGCCAGGCTGTCGAACTGGAACAGGAAGTTCCCGGTGCCCAGGCCATAGAGGGTCTCGGCCTGAAGGAGCGGTGCGCCCAACAACAGCGCGGAGGCGAGCAGGGTTGGACGAACGCAGGCGAATCGTGAGTGTTTTGGATGCATGGAATGGAGGTGTTGTTTCGAACCAGTCTCTCCGAGGGGAACGGCCCGTCCTCCGTTGGAGGCAAACCGTGACCATTCCCGCCCGACCTCCCTACTACGCCGCCGGTCGACGGGCGGATGCATCCGGACTCACTTCGATTCCGCGGCGAAGCCATTCCCGCCGTCCTTCCATCTCCGATCGCGGTCTCTGAAAGGTCAACCCCGCACGATCCCGTCGGGGAGGTCGTTGCGATCCCCGGGGTGCTTTGGGAAATGGCGGCACAGCTCGACCCCGGCGCTGCGGATTCCGGCGATGACGGCATCCTGGAAGCGCCCCGCCTTGAGCTGGGTCTCCATGTCGCGCGCCACGGCCTCCCAGAATCCGGGTCCGCAGCGGAAGTGGATGCCCTCGTCGCCGATCACCGCAAAACGCCGGATCTCCGGCGCGAAGTAGAGCAGCACCCCGTTCCGCAGCGGGGTTCGGTTCATGCCGAGGCGGTCGAACTCCCTCTGCGCGGCGGCAAGGACCTCGGCGGGTTCGCCGGAGGCGATGAACACGCGGATCTCCCCAGAGGTTCCGGCCTCGGCCTCGCGGATCGCAGCCGTGACCGCGTTGTCGTCGAGCTGCTTCTCAAACTCTCGTGCCTTCATGGAAATCGTGCTCCAGGTTTCACCATCCACCGCTGGCGCCGCCACCTCCGGAACGCCCGCCTCCCCCGCTGAATCCACCGCCTCCGCCACCGCCGCCTCCCCAACCACCACCACCGCCCCAGCCGCCCCCCCAGTGGTTCACGCCCCAGGAATGGTGTCCGGTCCGCGAGAAGTGGGATCCCGTCTGACGTACCAGCAAGGCGATCCAGACGAAGAGCAGGACGAAGCCTCCCATGGCTGGGTTGGACATCGCACCGAACAGCAGGGCGAAGAAATGTCCTGCGGCGCCGATCACCACCCCGCCGAGCACGGAGCCGATCCGCAACGGACGCCAGAAGGCAAGTCGCGCCAAGCCCCCGAGCACGGCGCCGGCGATGGCGGCCGTTTTCGCCCAGCCCAGCGCCTTCCGCGGATCGCGGCCTCCCTGGGTCCTGGGGGCCTTGTATTCCCCGCGGGTCGCCGCGATCACGGCGTCGATGCCAGCCTCCAGGGCCGCGTCGACCTCCCCGGAACGCATCTTCGGGGCGACGGTCTGGGAAATGATCCGACCCGCCGTCGCATCCGGGAGCGGTCCCTCGAGACCGTAGCCGACCTCGATGCGCATCTTCCGGTCGTCGCGGAAGACGGCGAAGAGGACACCGTTGTCGCGTCCTTTCCGTCCGATCTGCCACTCCTGGAACACGCGGTGGACGTGTTCCTCGAGGGTGGTTCCGGGCGGGATCGAGGGGCTGGTCCAGAGAACGACCTGCGAACCGTCCGACTTCTCGAACTCCTCCAGCTTCCGGAGGATCCGTCCCCGGGCCGTCGGTGAGAGCATGCCCGCGGCGTCCTCGACGTGCTGTCGCGGCGCCGGCGGGAGCGCGGGCTTGGAGCCCTGTGCGTGGGCCGATCCCGACAGGACAAGCCATCCGGCCAGGAACAGCAGGACGAAGCCGGCCACTTGATGACGGAATGGGGCGGGACTTCTCATGCCGGGCGCGTGGCTCGGGTGTGCCGAGGGGTGTCTCAACGGGCACCGCCGTTGCCGAAGTCCACCTTCGGGGCCTTGGCGGCACCGGCGTCGGCAGTGAAGTAGGGCCGCGGTTGGAAGTTGAACATCCGCGCCACGAGCACCCGAGGGAAGGTCTCCACCGAGGTGTTGTAGCCCTGGACCGCCTCGTTGAAGCGCTGGCGTTCGACCGTGATGCGGTTCTCGGTGCCCTCGAGCTGGACCTGGAGGTCCCGGAAGGCCTGGGTGGACTTCAGTTCCGGGTACTTCTCGGCGGTGACCAGCAACCGGGAAAGGGCGGAGCCGAGGGCACCTTGGGCGTCCTGGAAGGCCTTGAGCTGGGCGGCGTTGTCCGGGGCGGATCCGGGCTGGAGGCGGACCTGTCCGACCGAGGCGCGGGCTTCGGTCACCTCCTTCAGCACGGAACGCTCGAAGTTCGCGGAACCCTGGACGGTGGACACGAGGTTGGGGATCAGGTCGGCGCGCCGTTGGTACACGGTCTCCACCTGGGCCCAGGCCCGGTCGACGCCTTGGCGTCCGGAGACGAGTCCATTGTAGCTGTTGCACCCGCCCACCCCGACGGCGAGGACGAGGGCCAGGAGGGCGGCGAGGATGATTCCGAGGACGGTCTTCATGGCGGCTGGAAGATGGCCTTCGAGCGACTCCGGGTCACGTGGAAGCGTGGGGAAAGGATTCCAACGGACTCACCGTGGAGGGACGGTTCGCCGGGTTGAATGGCGCCACCAGCATGCCGGATCGTCCCTTTGCCGTGTCCGCGAGGGGATTGGCCTTGACCGAAAAGAGCCGGGCTCTGCAGCGTTGGTTCAGCGTCGGAAGGAGAAGCCCACTCCCCTTCGGCCCGATCCAGCCCAGGATCGATGTCACTCAGAACCCGATGAAGACCAAGCTGTCATTCCGCAACCTCGCCTCGAGGCTCCCTGTCGGACGCGGAGGATTCACCCTGATCGAACTGCTGGTGGTGATCGCGATCATCGCGATCCTTGCCGGCATGCTCCTGCCGGCCTTGGCCAAGTCCAAGTCCAAGGGCCAGGGCATCATGTGCATGAACAACACCAAGCAGCTGATGCTGGCTTGGAAGCTGTACGTGGACGACCAGGCGGGGAAGATCCCGCCGGCCTACTCGGACAACCCGGCCCAGAATTCCTGGGCGTCGGGCATCCTGGATTGGAACGGCGCCAACCGGGACAACTGGGACGTCACCAACACCCTGGCCAAGGGATCGATCTGGAAGTACGCGGGCCAGACCCAGAAGATCTACAAGTGCCCGGCGGACAATTTCCGCACGGTCGGCGCGAATCCCCGCGAGCGGCTCCGGAGCAACTCGATCAACGCCTGGGTGGGCATGCATGACGGAAGGCCGACCTGGTTCGGCAACAGCCCCCCGTGGCGGATGTTCCTGAAGGACACGGATTTCGTGAACCCGTCCGACACCTGGGTGTTCGTGGACGAACATCCAGACAGCATCAACGACGGCTTCTTCTGCACCGACATGAAGCCGGCGCCGAATCTGGCCCAGGCGGTCCTGCCCGATTGTCCGGCCAGCTACCACAACGGCGCCTGCGGTTTCGCCTTCGCGGATGGCCATTCCGAGATCAAGCGTTGGACCGACAGGCGGACGATGGTGCCCGTCAAGCGCACCGGATTCACCCCGGGCAACCAGGCCAACAACCGGGACGTGGAGTGGCTCTGGAGCAAGACCACGCAGCGCCTCGACTGAGGAAACGGCCGGATTCGGCCGGTGGACCAAGGACCGGGCACGTCGATGGACGGCCCGGTCCTTTTGCTTTCCGGATTGGGACGGATGTTTGGCCCGGCTGCCAAATCGCCGCTTCCAGAACGAGCGCTTGACCGTCTGTGGCCGCGATTCCTAGTGTCCCGGCTCTTTGTCTGGTCGTTCCCAGCCGGGACGACCCGTCGCATCACTGTCGAAAGTCATGAACGTTTCCGCCGAGAATCTGGGTCCTTGCAAGAAGCTCCTCCGTGTCGAGGTGCCGGTCGAGGGGGTCAATGCCGCCTTCGACTCCATCACCGCCGACTTCCAAAAGCAGGCCCAGATCCCGGGCTTCCGGCCTGGAAAGGCGCCGAAGCACTTGGTGGTGAAGGCGTATGAAGGCCGGATCGACGAGGAGGTCCGCAAGAAGCTCTTCAACGAGTCCTACCAGCAGGCGACCCAGCAGGAGAAGCTGCGGGTGGTGACGACCCTGAACGTCGAGGAGTTGACCTTCGGTCGCGGGATGCCGTTCTCCTACACGGCGACCCTGGAGCACACGCCGGACTTCGATCTGCCGAACTACAAGGGCCTCAAGGCCCAGCGCCCGGTCACCCAGCCGACCGACGCCGACGCCGACCGGGCGATGTCCATCCTCCGTGAGCAGCAGGTGAAGTACAACGACGTGCTCCGTGCGATCGTGGCCGACGACATCGCCGTGGTGAACTACAAGGGTACCCTCGACGGCAAGCCCATCACCGACGCGGCGCCGACGGCCAAGGGGCTCACCGAGAAGCAGAACTTCTGGGTGCAGATCAAGCCCGAGTCGTTCATCCCAGGCTTCACCACGCCGTTGATCGGCGCCAGCGCCGGCGACCGCCGCACGGTGACGCTCACCCTGCCGGCCGACTTCGTCATCGCCGATCTTTCCGGCAAGGAAGTGGTCTATGAGATCGAGGTCGTCTCCGTGAAGGAGAAGATCCTGCCCGAGGCCAACGACGAGTTCGCCAAGGGTTTCGGCGCCGAGAACCTGGAGAAGCTCCAGGAAGGCATCCGCCAGGACCTGAAGAATGAACTCGAGTTCCGTGCACGCCGCGCCGTCCGCGACCAGCTGCTGAAGTCCCTGCTCGACCAGGTCAACGTCGAGCTGCCGGAGTCCGTGGTCGCCAACGAGACCCGCAACGTGGTGTACAGCATCGTCAACGAGAACCAGCAGCGGGGCGTGTCCAAGGAGGTCATCGAGTCCCGCAAGGACGAGATCTTCGCGACCGCCGCCACCAGCGCCAAGGACCGGGTCAAGGCCGCCTTCATCCTCAACCGCATCGCGGAGCAGGAGAACATCAAGGCGGAGCAGAAGGAGATGACCCAACGGATCATCGCCCTCGCCCAGCAGAACAAGACCACGCCCGACAAGTTCGTGAAGGTCCTGCAGGAGCGGAACGCGTTCCCCGAGATCGCCCAGGAGATCGTCACCTCCAAGGTCCTCGACTTCATCGAATTGAACGCGCAGGTCGAGGAAGCGGCCCTCGCCCCGGCTCCGGCGGCCTGATCGGCCTCCGATCCGGTTCCGGGTTGCGCAAGTCTTGACGGCGGTTCCCTTCCGGGAACCGCCGTCCTGCTTTTCCGGTGGACCCTTCCGGCCAAGAGGGAGGACTCGTGAGCCAGAGTCCTCCTGTGGAAGTGTCGACGGATCTCCCCCAGCAATGCCGGGTCGCCTACTTGGAGCCGGACCGGGTCAGTCCCAGATCTTCGTAAATGGCCTGATTCACCTGGAGTTGGCGTCGTTGGTGGGCGGGTTCGCCGGGCATCCCATTGCAGAACCACGCCACCGCCAGTTGGTGGGCCGGGTCGGCGAAGCCGCATCCGGTCTGGGCTCCGCTGTGACCAAAGGTGTCCTGACCCGCATGCGGCCCGTATCCGTAGGGCATGCCGTGCGTGTTGAGGAGGAATCCGCGTCCCATGTCGACGACCGCCTGGAAGGTCCGGTCGCGGACGCCGGATCTATGGCGTGCGACGGCGTCTCGGACCGATTCGGGACGAAGCCAACCTCCAGGCGGAGCCAACATCGCAGCGTAGAGGCGTGCGAGGTCGCGTGCCGGCCCATGGAACCCGGAACCCGGCCTTTCACACCGCAGCACCAAGGGGTCGTTGAGCTCCGGATCGGGAACCGGTTTCCCCGACCGCGTGTCGTGTTGGAGGGCGCGACGCATCCCCGCTTCGGCTCCCTCGGGAATCAGCCAGGAATCCCGGATGCCGAGGGGGCCCAGGATCCGGCGTTGGAGGAAGTCGCCGAGGGGTTCCCGTGCGATCCGGCGGACCAATTCGCCGAGGATGAGCCAGCTCGCGAAGCGGTGGTAGCCGGCGTCCGTTCCCGGAATCCAACCGGGCTCGATCGGCGTGGCGCAGATGGCGGCGAGGGCGGCTTCCGTCGGGAGCCTGGGATCGATGCGGTCCGCGGAGCGGAACCCGCAGGTGTGGAGCAGCAGATGCGAGATGGTCAGCGGGGCCTTCCCGCCAGCGGCGAATTCCGGGATCCAATCGGCGACGGTTTGGTCCGGATGGGCCTTTCCCTCTTCAAACAAAGCCGCCAAAGCGAGGGCGGTGACGGGTTTGCCGGCGGAAAGCCAAGGCATGGCGACCGACGAGTCCATCGGGAATTCCGACGCGGGATCCAGGAACCCAAGGGTCAGTTCGGCGAGCGGTTGACCGTGTCTGAACACCGCCAACTGGGCCCCAGGGTGGAGGCCTTCACGGATTCCGGATTCGAGGACCTCTCGGGTCCGCGTGAGTGGAATCACCGGCCGCGCTGGGCGAGCAGTTCGACGATTCCGGCCAGCACCTCGTCGCGGTCGGCGCCGGCCAGGGCCAGGGCGAGTTGGGCGTTCAGGAATCCGTACTTGGCACCCATGTCGTGACGCCGGCCGCGGGTTTCGTAGGCCAGGTACCGGCCCTGCCGCGCCAGCGTGGCGAGGGCGGTGGAAAGGTGGACCGGGGCCGAGGTCTCCTTGACCGCATGGTCCAGCAGGGACATCGCCGCGGGATTGAGGACGTGCATTCCGAAGAAGCAGAGGTAGTGGGCGGCGCGCAGTCCCGGAATCACCAGGCGTTGCTCGGCGGTGGTCGGAGTGGGCTTTTCGAGGACTTCGGTGATCTCGTACAGGGCCTCACGGCCGTGGATCCGCCGGCCGCCGATCGCGCCGTAGTACGGGAGCTTGCTCTCATGGGTCGCCTGGACGGCGGAGACCGCGGCATCTTCCTCCGTGGCAACCTCGACCAGTTGCCGGGCGCAGCACTTCTCGGTGGCGCTGATGTAGACATGGTCACCCACCATCAGGAGGAACGGGGCGTCGCCGGTGAACTCCCGACCGCACCAGACGGCGTGTCCATAGCCGCGAGGTTCTTGCTGTTCGATGAAGCGCAGTCGCCGTGCATGGGGGCCTGCGGCGGCGGTGAACGCCGTTTGGTCGCCCGGGTGGACGACCACGCCGATTTCCTCGATGCCCGCCGACAGGGCCTCCTCCAGGATGACCCCGAGCGCGGACTTCGGTTCGCCCTGACGATCCACGAGCGTCTGGAGCGGGAGGGTCCTCTGGTTGCGTCCCGCGGCGGTGATAAGGGCTTTGCGGATTTGCATCAGCGGTTCCGACGCTGACACCGGGTGCGGCGCCTGTCAGGCTTCAAACTGATTGCACTCCCATGCAAAATCCTTTGCAGATGTAAACGTTCGGCTAGATTGGAGACCATGAAACCCGGTTCGAGAAACGAGGGAGGAAAGGGGTTCACCTTGATCGAATTGCTGGTGGTGATCGCGATCATCAGCATCCTGGCGAGCATGCTTCTGCCTTCGTTGGCGGGCGCGAAGCGGCGGGCGCGGGTGACGGAGTGTATCAACAACCTGAGGCAGATGGGCATCGGCATCGAGCTGTATTCGCAGGATGCGAACGGTCATTTCCCGCCGGCGGCGGTTCAGGAACTGGACGCCCAGCGCCAGCAAACCGGCCCCCTGAGGAACGTCCGCCGTGCCCTGGGCGGCAACGATCCCAGGCCGGAGTTCCTGGACGTGGTCCCTTCGGCACGGGTTCGACCGCTATACCGGTATGTCCAGGCGCCGAAGGCGTTCCGCTGCGCGGAGGACCGGGGTCAGCCGTTGCTGCCTTGCGAGATCGCGCCGCGCCAGACGCCCTCGAACTACGACACCATCGGATGCAGCTATTCCTACAACGCCGGCAGCCTCACCACGATCGGTGGTGGTGGCTTTCGAAGGGCGGTCGATGACCCGGCCCTCGGACTTTCCGGCAAGGACCAGGGCTGGGTGCCGAATCCGTCGCTGTTCATCCTCGCCCACGAACCGCCGGCCCGACCCTACTCCTGCGGGGCCGACGTCCGTTGGTATCAGTGGCACTTCTCGCAGGGCGCCACGGAGATCAGCGATCCCCGGGCCGCCGCGGGCCGCTTCGTCTCCCCGGTCCTCTTCGTCGACGGACATGTCAAGCAGCACGACTTCACCCGGGCGTTGACCACCGATCCGACTTACCCCTACGAGGAGACCTCGGACTGGATGTGGTACAAGGCGGCGGACGGCCGGTGACGTGAGCCGATGAATCCGGTAGCCTCCATGCCGATGAGAGAGACGTCCAAACCGTCGGCCGAGGTGCGGCTTCGCGTCGAGGAGTTGACGGGATTCCATGGCGGACTGGTCCGCGCGGTGGTCGGCTGCGGGCTGGGCGGCCCGGAGCTGACGGAGTTCTTCAACGGAAAGGTCCGGGCCACCTGCGTGGGCTGCGGGTTGGTTGTGAACGGCGAGGAGTTGGGCAAGCTCACCCTCGTGCCCGGGGCGGCCGGCGAACCCGATCCCCAGTCCGACCGTCTCCGGCTGGGTTATTGCGGCCGGCCCAACTGCCAGTCGCGCTTCTACCAGGTGGTCGTGGATTCGGTGCCCAAGGTCGAGGCGGCCACGGTGGTGCCCCGCGCCCTTGAGCTCTGGAGGAATCCGCCACCGGAACCGGAATCCCCGGATGTCCCCAAGGCGCCGGTGCCCTGGTGGAAACAGCGCCGGAACCAGTACGCCCTCGGCGCGCTGGCGGTGGTGTTGATCTTCTGGTGGAAGCTGGGACCCACGGAAGGACCATTGGCCATCCGCAAGGAGCCCACGAAGTACCAGGCGGCGCCGGATCCCTACCGCGGCGGTTCCGGCGAGGCGCTCCAGTAGGGCCGGGTCCCGACGTGGCTGCACTGGTCCCGGACAGGCCTATCCCGGTAGCCTCGGCTCATGACGGTCACGTCCTCATGGTGGCTTCCGATCCTCCTGCTGTGCGCCAGCAACGTCTTCATGACCTTCGCTTGGTACGGTCACCTCAAGCACAAGGGGGTGCCGCTCTGGCAGGCCATCCTCGCCAGCTGGGGCATCGCCTTCCTCGAGTACGTGATCATGGTTCCGGCGAACCGTTGGGGGAGCGAACGCTACTCGCCCTACCAGCTGAAGATCCTCCAGGAGGTCGTCACCCTCGTGGTCTTCCTGGTGTTCGCCTTCGCCTACTTCGGTGTGAAGCCGCAATGGAACCACATCGCGGCCTTCCTTTGCATCCTGGCCGCGGTGGGCTTCACCTTCCTGCCCGCCGCCGGGAATTGAGCGGCGCGGAAAGGACCTTCACGCCGAGGACCGACCCCATCCTCACAACGGCCGGGGCAGGGTCGTCGGGACCGTGACGCGGTAGAAGCGGTTGGTGCCGGCTCCGGAGGTGTCGGTGATCCGCCGGACCGTGCCATCACCGAGGAACCCACCGATCTCGGACCAGGGTCCGAGGGGCGTCGAGGCGGCCTCGAGTCGGTTGGTGAGTCCAGGGACGCCCGCGAATCCCAAGGAAGGTCCGGCCGGATCCGGAACCGGCGCGACTGGCGCCGGCAGTTCCGTGATGTCCACGTAGAGAAGGCTGGCGAAGAGCTGAGCGGTGGTGGGACCTCCCGGCTGGCCAACCGGGTATTCGAGCACGGGCAGCTCGGCGAACGTGCCGCCCGCGTTCACGATGACATTCGTCGCGCGGGTCACCGGCAGGAAGGTGTTCAGGCGGTTGAAGACATCGAGATCGCCCACCACGCGGCCAAACACGGTGAAGCCGCCGTTCTGGGTGTCCAGGTTCGCGGCGTTGTTGTTGAGGCTCAGGAACCACTGGCTCGACGCCGAGTCGGGCCCGCCGCCGACGCGGAGCGTGGAACGGTTCACCGTCCAGGCGACTTCGTTTCCGACGACATTGGTCGCGACGATGCGGTCGGTGAGGAAGTTGGTGTAGGCGACGTCGGGAAACGGTTCGGGGTAGGTGACGACGTTCGTGCCGGCCGCGATGAGTTGTGGGAAGAAGGTGGCCGAGTTGCTGAGGACGGTGGTGCCGAGGTTGTTGGTGTAGGAACCGATCTTGGCCATGGACAGCGTCCCGTAGAGGTTGCTGTACCGGGCCCCGGTCTCGAACTCGTTGGGGATGGTGGGGAAGGCGGTCACGCTTTCCACGGTCTGGGTGCTGGTGCCGCGGTTGCCGACCCGGAAGCCGCCGCCCTGCATCACGAAGTTGTTCACCATGCGGTGGGAGAACATGTTCGTGTATCGGCCCGACCGCACGTACGCGAGGAAGTTGCTCGTGGTGATCGGCTTCTCGCGGTCGTAGAGCTCCACCACCACGTCGCCGAGCCCGGTGCGGAAACGGACCAGCGGACCAGCCAGGGCCGGGAGGAGCGTCGGGAGCAACAGCAGCAGGAACAGGAGCGCGCGCGGCATCGTGATCCCATTCAACGGAAAGACCCGCCGAAGGCAAGTAGCCTTGGCGGGCCGAAACCGGAACCCGGGATCGGGTCAGGCGGTCAACTCGTCCTTCTTCTCCATGAAGGCGTAGCAGAGCAGGTGGAGGATGTGCATCTGGACGTCTTCGACGCGTCCGTAGTGGGTGTCGCCGATGACGACGACCTGGTCGCCGATCTCCGCCAGGCGGCCTCGCTTGGCCCCGACGAGCGCGATGGTGCGGACGCCGTTCCCGCGGGCCCACTCGAACGCCTTCACCAGATTCGGGGAATTGCCGCTGACGCTGGCCGCGATGAGCACGTCGCCGGCGCGGGCGTAGTTGGCGAGTTGGCGGACGAAGACGTCGTCGTAGGAGTAGTCGTTTCCGAGGGCGGTGAGCCAGGCGACGTTGTCGGTCAGGGAAAGGACGCGGAACCGGCGGTGGAGAGCGTCGGAGGATCCCTTTCCGAGGTCGACGGCGAAGTGGCTGGCATTGGCGGCGCTGCCGCCGTTGCCGATGGCGAAGACCTGGGCATCGGACTTCCAGGCGGAGCGCAGGGTTTCGACTAGGCCGGCGAGTTGCTCGGGATCGAGGGTGTCCACCGCCCGCTTCTGCGCCTCCAGGTATTCGGCGATCCACTGTTTCATGTGTTCCAATGGTGGCCCGGGCCGTCGATCCCGTCGAGGCCGTGTTCCTCCGTTGAGTGCCCTGTTCCGGGCGTTTAGCTTTGTCGACGTGGCCAGCATCCTCGTCACCGGTGCGTCCGGGTTCATCGGATCCGCGGTGATCCGGCATGCCTTGGCCTCGGGCCATGAAGTCGCCGGGCTGGTCCGGAGTTCGGGTCGCCTTCCGCCCGGTGCGGTCGAGATCCCCGGCGACCTCGCCTCGCCGCCTTGGGAGGACATCGCAAGGTTCTCCCCGGAACGGGTCGTCCATTCCGCCTGGATTTCGACACCTGGCGTCTACCTCGAGTCCCCGGAGAACGAGGCCCACGTCGATTGGTCGCTGCGGCTGGCCTGCGGCCTTGCAGAACGCGGTGTCCGGAGGCTGCTGGTGCTGGGTACCTGCATCGAGTACCAGACCTTGCAGGGCGTCTGTCGCGAGGACCTGACTCCGATACGACCGGCTTCCACTTACGCCCGGGCCAAAGCGCGTCTTCACGAGAACTTGAATCGTGACCTTGCCGGAACCGGAGTCGGATTGTCCTGGGGAAGGGTGTTCTACCCCTATGGGGAAGGGGAGCATCCCGCGAGGTTGTGCTCGTCGCTTGTCGCCCGGTTCCGCCGTGGCGAGACCGCGGAGCTGCGGACGCCGGACAGCGCGAAAGACTACATCCACATCGATGATCTGGCCGCGGCCATCCTGACGGTCGTGACGTCGGATTCCACCGGGGCGGTGAACCTGGGGACGGGGGAGGGGGTGAAGGTGCGTGGGATCGCCGAACGGATCGCCGCGTCGATGGGATGTCCGCAGCTGCTGAGGCTGCCGGCGGTTCCCGCTCCGGATCCGGTGGGCGATGTGGTGGCAGATGTCACCCGGCTCCGTTCGCTGGGTTGGGAACCGAAGGTGACGCTTGAGTCCGGTCTCCGGCGGCTGGTAAAGCACGCGTCCCTATGAAGCTCCGCACGGAATGTCCTGGCTGCGGCGGCACCCGCCTCGGAACGCCGTTTGTGCTTCCGCGGCAGCCGGTGGTGCTCAATTACCGTTTCCCGGATGCGGCCGCGGCTCGGCGGGTGCCCCGAAGGGACGTTTCCCTCGTCCAGTGCCACGCCTGCGGACTGGCCTTCAACGCGACCTTCGATCCCTCGGTGATCCCGTATGACGAAGGCTACGAGAACCGCCAGTGTTTCTCCCCGGCCTTCACCTCCCATCTGGAGTCTTTGGCGGCCCGACTCGTGCGGCATCTGCCGGCGGCCGGCGGCTCGGTCCTGGAGGTGGGGTGCGGCAAGGGTGACTTCCTGCGCATGGTCTGCCGGCGTCCCGACGTGGTTGGCGTCGGATACGACACCAGCCATGAGGGTCCCGAGGTCGAGGGCAACCTGCGATTCCATCGGCGCTACGTCGGGCCGACGGACGTGGACCGCGCCCACGACCTGATCCTCTGCCGGCACGTGGTGGAGCATGTTGGTCCGATCGGGAACTTCTTTGTGGAGCTGGCCGCGATCGCGCGGGCCGCCGGGGATCCGCTGGTGGTGGTCGAGACGCCCCGGTTCGAGTGGATCGTGAAGAACCGCTGTCTTTGGGACGTGTTCTACGAGCACTGCAACTACTTCCCCATGGCCACGCTGGCCCATCTGGCCCGCAGAGCGGGATTCCGGGTCGAACGCCATTCGAGGGTCTTTGGCGGACAGTACCAGCTGCTGGAATTGCGTCTGGCCAAGGTCCATCGGCCTCCTGCCCTTCCCAGACTGACCATCGACGCCCGCCTCGCTCCCTTCGCCCGGGCCGCACGCCGCAAGCTGGACGGAATCGAACGCGATGTGAAACGCCTCGCCGGCCGAGGCCGGTGGGCCATCTGGGGCGCCGGGGCCAAGGGCGTGGCGTTGGTCAACCAGTTGCGCACGGTCCGACCCGACTGCGTGATCGACTCGAACGCCGCCAAACAGGGATGTGTCATCCCCGGTTCCTCGGTCCCGGTTGTGGCCCCTTCGGATCCGAGGGTCCTCCGGCTGGGACTCATCCTGATTGCCAACCCCAACTACGCCGGGGAGATTTCCGAAACCCTGAAGCCGCTCGGCTATCCGGGTGGTTTGCTCGTTCTCCAATGAAACTCACCATCGACACCACCGCCGGAACGCTCGTCCGCGAGGACGCCGGCGCCGTCGAATCCATGCCGCTCTATTCCGACCGCGCCTTCGACCTGATCTCGGACGAGTGGCTCAAGGTCGGTTGGAATCAGAAGTACTCGTACTCGTTCTCTTGGTTTGGACGCCCCGTCATCCAGCTTCCCGAGGACATCGTCCGGATCCAGGAAGTGCTTTACCGCGTGAAGCCCGACGTCGTCATCGAGACCGGCGTGGCCCATGGCGGATCCCTGGTGATGTACGCCTCGTTCTTCAAGGCCATGGGACGTGGGCGGGTGATCGGCGTGGACATCGAGATCCGTCCCCACAACCGGGAGGCGATCGAATCCCATGAGCTGGCCGGGTACATCACCCTGGTCGTCGGAAGCTCGACCGCGCCGGAGACGGTCGGGAAGGTCCGCGACATGGTGAAGCCGGGGGAGACGGTCCTGGTGATCCTGGATTCCGACCACAGCCGGGACCATGTGGCGGCGGAGCTGGAGGCGTACCACGACATGGTCACGCCGGGTTCGTACATCGTGGCGACCGACGGCATCATGAAGGACCTGGAGCAGGCCCCGCGCGGGCGTCCGGGATGGGCCACCGACAACCCGACCACCGCGGCCGCGGACTTCGCCGCCGCGCATCCGGAGTTCCTTCTGGAGCAGCCGGCATGGCCCTTCAACGAGAGCCAGCTCACCCGCAACCTGACCCATTGGCCGGGCGCCTACCTGCGTCGTCTCCGCTGAGCGGGTCATGCAGTCGAATCCCCAGATGCCTTCGGCAGGGCCGTTTTTCTCCATCCTGCTCCCGACGCGGAACCGCTCGGAGATCGTGGGCGGTGCGATCCGCTCGGTGATGGAACAGTCGGAGTCAGACTGGGAATTGGTGGTTTCGGACAACGACGAGTCCCCGGAGAAGACGCGGGACGTGGTGGCCGCGAATCCCGATCCGCGGATAAGATATCTTCGGACCAGTGGGCAGCTCTCCATGCATCACAACTGGGAGAACGCCCTGAAGGCCGCCCGCGGCACCTGGGTCTTGGTCCTCGAGGACAAGCAGAGACTCGCGCCGAAGGCGTTGCGTTTCCTGCGGTCCGTCTGCGCGCGCAACCCAGACAGCCTGGTCTCCTATCCGTTCGTCATCGCACCCCGCGAGGATCTGGTGAGTCCCCGGGACGAGCCCCGGGAGCGTCGGTTTTCCTGCGAGGCCGTGGTGGGAGAGTTCTGCCGCTTCAGCCCCTTGTACTGGGACATCTTCCCGCGGGCCCTGACCTCCTGCACGCCTCGGCATCTCCTCGACCGCGCCCGGGAGAGGAGCAGCACGGGTTTCGTCTTCAGCTACATCACCCCGGACTACGCTTCCGGTTTCCAGTTGCTCAGCCTCGCCCGGGATCTCGTGCACCTGGACGAGCCGGTCATCGTGGTGCCCCCTTCGGTGCATCAGGCGAAGAAGACCTATTCCAACGGTCAGGCCAGCATGACGAAGCAGCCTTCCTACGAGAGGTTCCTCGACACCATCCCGGTGTCCCGCGAGGAGATGCTCTCGGGTTGTCCGATCCCCTCGGTTTTCCTGTGGCCGAACCTGGTCATCCACGACTTCCGGCACCACTACCGTCGGCCGGGGCACACGCCGTCCATCCACCGTGCAGGATACCAGGCCCAATGCCTGATGATCCTGCTCCAGGCCAAGCTGTGGGGCACCGACATCCGGCCGGAGCTCCGGCTCGCGTGGAAGTCGCTGCTCGGAGGCGGCCCTGTTTCCGCCCTGCACACGGCGATCCTCTTCCTCTGGCGCAGCCTGCGGGCCGTCGCCTTGCGTTTCCTGAACACTTTGCGCCGCTGAGCATCCCATCCTCCAAGCCATGAAGAACAACACCGCCGGAAACACCCGAACCAACGCGGGCCTGGTCTGCCTCGCGGTGCTGGCGGCGGTGGTCGCCGTCCTCTTCCGCGGAAGCTTCGTCCCAGGGCAGCTCGCCTTCGCCAACGACGCCCCGTTCGGCCTGATGGACGCCTTTTCCGAGCTTCGCTGGAGCCATTTCTGGCGGGGCGCCTGGGTGCAGGCCAACTGGGTGGGTTCGGAGGTGCTTCCACTCCAGCCGAGCTTCACCCACCTCTGGTTCCTCGTGGGCGGCTCGGTCTTCTTCAACAAGTTCATCGGACCGCTCTCGCTGCTGTTCTTCGGGTTCTCCGCCTACGTCTTCGGAAGGAGCCAGAAGTTCTCCCACTGGGTCGCCGGTCTGATGGGCATCGCCGCGGCGTTGAACGGGGACATCCTCTCTCATGCGTGCTGGGGACTCGGCGGACGGGCCGTGTACCTGGGGTTCTTCCTCCTCGCGGCGGCGGCGGTCGGCCGTTCCGTGGCCGGCGGACGCGCCTGGCTTCGGCTCATCCCCGCGGGCCTCTGCATCGGATTGGTCGTGGTCGAGGGCGCTGACACCGGGGCCATCCAGAGCGTCTACTTCGCCGCGTTCCTCTTCTTCCACGAGTGGGTCTCGACCGGCGGGAAACCCCGGGCGCTGGCCACCGCCGCCGCCAAGCTCACGGTGATCGTCGCCGTGTCCGCCCTCGTTTCGGCCCTCGCCCTCAGCAGCCTCGTCGGCACCCAGATCCAGGGTGTCGCCGGCACCGCCCAGGACGAGGCCACCCGCCAGAAGCGCTGGGAATTCGCCACCGGATGGAGTTATCCGCCGGCCGAGGTGACCCGTTTCGCCGTGCCCGGCATCAAGGGCTACCGGATGGACACCCCGGAGGGAGGCAACTACTGGGGTGACGTGGGTTCCGACGGCAGCCCGCCCCGATTTTCCGGTGGCGGCGAGTATGCTGGCATCCTGGTCCTGCTGATGGCGGCTTGGGCCGTGGCGCGGGCCGCGGTGGGACGTCCGGGGCAGGCCGGCCAACCCTTCGACACCCGGGAACGGCGGCTGATCGGCTTCTGGGCCATCGGGTCCTTCCTCTCGCTCCTGTTCGCCTTCGGCCATTTCGCCCCGTTCTACAGGCTGCTCTACCAGCTGCCCTACTTCTCCACGATCCGCATCCCGATGAAGTTCCTCCATCCGATGCACCTCGGTCTGATCGTGCTCTTCGGATACGGACTGGAAGGCCTTCGCCGCAATCACCTCGGCGGAAACGCTCCCTGGGGCGGCGGGCTCGTGGAGCGGATCGCCTCATGGTGGCGTGGGGCGAAGGGCTTCGAACGCGGCTGGCGGAACGGACTGATGCTGGTCGTCGTCGGCGGCGTGGTCGCGGCCACGGTGTACGGTTCGTCGACCTCCGCCCTCACCAAGACGCTGTCCCGCACGCCCGGGATCGATGCCGCCGAAGCCCCGGTGATCGCGGCGTTCTCGGTCCGGGAGGTCTGGATCAGCGTCGGCTTCCTCGCCGCCTACGGGGCCATCCTCGCCGCGGTCGCGGCCGGTCATTGGGCCGGACGCGAGAAGGCCGCGATGCTGACGCTCGGGGTGGTACTCACCGCCGACCTCTACCGTGCCAGCGTCCCCTGGGTGCAGCACTACGACTACGAACGCCGCTACCAGAGCAACGCCGTCATCGACCTCCTCCGGACCAACGCCTCGGAGGGCCGCATGACTGCCCGGATTTCTCCCCGCCTGCGGGCCGGCTTCACCCGCCCCCGCGATGGTACCTTCCCGGCGGTCCTGAACCAGTGGCTGGAACACCACTTCCAGAAGTTCCGGGTGCAGACGTTGGACATCATCCAGATGTCCCGTGTCCCGCAGCTCGACGAGGACTTCCTGGTGGCCTTCGAGCCGGCGAACCCCGGGATCGCGCAGGCGATGGCGGGCTATGCCTTGGAGCTGCCCAACCTCGAGCCGGACCAGGCCGCCCAGGTGCGCCAACTCCTCGCCGCGGCGGGTCCGACGAACTTCCCGGTGATGCGACGCCTCTGGGAGCTGACCAACACCCGGTACATCGTCGGCGCCGGTGGTCTTTCGGAATTCCTCAACGCCCAGTTCGATCCGCAGCAACGGCGCTTCAGCAACCGCCTCGAATTCGGGCTCTCGCTCAAGCCCGACAGCGCAGCCAACCGGAATCCGACCCTCGACGACATCACCGCCGTCGCCCAACCCGGCGGCGGCTACTCGGTGGTGGAGTTCACCGGGGCGTTGCCACGGGCGAAGTTCTTCACCCGATGGCAGACCGAGACCAACACCGCCACGGCGTTGTCCCGGCTCGTCGACCCGCGGTTCGATCCGCAGGCGGAGGTGATCCTGGCGGACGACATCGGCTCGCCGCCGTCGTCGCCGGATCCCGCCGCCAAGGCGACGATCGAATCCTGGTTGCCGCGCGACCAGGTCGTGCGGACCCGATCCGGCCAGCCGGGTGTGATGCTCTTGGTCCAACGCTGGCATCCCGACTGGAAGGCAACCGTCGACGGGAAGCCCGTTCCGCTGCTCCGGGCCAACCACCTCTTCTCCGGCGTCGCGGTTCCCGCCGGCGAACACGTCGTGGAACTGCACTACCAGCCGTCGCGTCCCGCCCTCTGGATCACCTTGGCCGCCATGGCCGCCGGTGCCGTTTCGCTCCTGCTCCTGGCGCGGGCGGGCCCGGTTTCCGCCGAGGAGTGAGCATGTCCACGCAACCCAGCCATCTCGACCACGTCCGCGACGACGTCTCGTACGCGGACATCCTCGCCAACTGGGACGCCGCCTTCTACGCGAAGTTCACCGGGGCGCTCCGCCCGTTCCGAGCCGGGGCGCGCCTGCTCGACATCGGATGCGGCGTCGGACAGGTCGTCGCCACGCTCACCCGCGAGGGCTTCGAGGCGCATGGTGTCGACGTCTCGGCCCCAAACATCGAACGCACCCATGCGTTCACCGACCGCTGCCTTCTCTACGACGGCGGCCGGCTTCCCTATCCGGACAACCACTTCGAACGCGTCGGCGCCCTCAACGTCGTCGAGCACGTCCAAGATCCCGAGGACTTCGTCCGCGAGGCCGTGCGGGTCTGCGCTCCGGGCGGCCGGGTCGTGCTGAGCAGCCCGAACTTCCTCCGCTTCCTCGGCTGGCGGGACTACCACCCGCGGATGCGTGGCCTCGGCAACAAGTGGCGGAACCTCCAGGCGCTGCTCGGGCGTCGCCGCCGCATGCGGGAGACGCCCGAAGCCGTCCGTTTCGAACGGATGACCCCGATCATCAAGGAGCCGTTCACGCCGGACGACGACGCCATCGTCTGCACCAACGCCCTCGACCTCGGCTTCTTCCTGAAGCGGAACGGCTGCGAACTGCTGGAGGTGGCCTGCACCGACCGGACGGTCCCCGCGTTGGTCGACTTCGCGCTGAACCTCACGCCGCTGAAGTACGGCCTGTTCAACGCCTGGGTCGTGGGGCGGAAGCGAGGCTGAGGCGGGGCGAAGACCGGCCTCACGCAAAACCGCCAAGACGCGAAGGAGCAGGGGATCCGGGCCGGACGATGCCCGCCACGGTTCGGGGATCAGTCCCCTTTCGGGCAACCCGAGGCATCCCCCTCTTCCTTGGCGTCTTGGCGTTTTTGCGTGAGGCCTCCGCCGGCGTCACCAGACCTCGACCGGCCCCTTGGGCACCGGGATCGCCTCGCGCCGGAGGCTGGCCGGTTCGTCCGGGTCGCGCATGAAGCTGGCGACCATCGGCGCCATCCTGTAGCGCGGTGTCAGTTCGCCGTGCTCGTCGCAGAACTGGCGGCGCCAGACGCGGTAGTTCCCCACGATCTCGTGGTATTGTTCCCGCGTCTCCAGTCGGACGATCCGCTTGCTGAACTCGTTCGCCGGACCGAATCGCTTCGCATACCAGGGGCCGACCTTCCGGAACATCACGCAGCCGTGCTTCTCCCCGAAGACCTCCACCATCAGGTCGAGGTGCCGGCCCATCACCGCCAACCGATCCTCGAAGGACGGTTCGGGCGGGAGGATTCCGGAGTCCAGATAGCGGCGTGTGCGGACGAAGATCCAGGGATCGTAGAACGCCCCGCGACCCACGCTCACGCCGTGGCATCCGGTGTCGTCGAACATCCGCTTCGCCGCATCGGGAGTGGTGACATCGCCGTTGCCGATGACTGGGATCCGACGCGCGGCCTGCACCACGGAGCGGATGCCGGCGAGGTTCACGGTCCCGGTGAAACCCTGTTCGCGGGTTCGGCCATGGATGAAGATCCCGGCGATGCCCGTGTCCTCGAGGGCGCGCACGAGATCTGGCGCGGTGATGTTCTCGTCATCCCAGCCGAGGCGCATCTTCGCCGTCACCGGGATCCGGAGGGCGCCAACCATGGTGCGGACGAGATGCTGGGTGCGGGCGTGGTCGGTCATCATCGCCGAGCCGCCGCCGGTCTTGCAGACCTTGCGGACCGGGCAGCCCATGTTGATGTCGATGGCCGACACGCCGGACTCCTGGAGCATCACGGCGGCGTCGCGCATCTCCTCGGGCACGGAGCCGAAGAGCTGGACCGCGAGGGGACGGTCCTGGGCGTTGGTCTCGACCAGCTTGAAGGCCTTGGGATTCCGCTCGATCAGGGAGCGGGCGTTGACCAGGTCCGTGGTGGCGAGATCGATGCCGCCGACCTCCCGCACGACGATGCGGAAGGGCAGGTTGGTGTAGCCGGCGAGCGGCGACAGGAAGAGGTTGGACTTCAGCTCCAACGAGCCGAACCGGATCATGCCCAGAGCCTATCCCCGAACGGAGCCCGGTGGAAAAAGGAAAGCCGCCCCGGAGGGCGGCTTTCGAAGGGACCGGAGGAATCCGGTGGTCAGGCGGCCTTGCGGCGGCGATACCACTGGTGGCCGCCGATGGCCGCCAACGCGACGATGGCCGCGTAGGTGCTGGGCTCAGGAACACCGGTGGGAACAGCGGAACCGAAGGTGACGTTGTCGAAAGCCACCTGATCGGCGGTACCTCCGAAATCAACGGAGCGGGCGGTACCGGAAAAGGAGACGCCCACCGGGAAGAAGGGACTGTAGGCGCCAGTGGGATCGCCGCCGTCGCTGGAGGTCACCGCCAAGGGAATCGTGGCCAGCAGATTTCCGGTCTTGTTGATCCCGTCGTAGACCGACACCGAGGCTGGGACACTGATCGAAGAATAGTAGAAGGAAAAGCCGGTGGTGAATCCCGCGGGATAATTCATTACCGCCGTTGAGCTCAGGAAGAACAGTACGGTGCTGGGACTGGGCTCACCGCCGAAGTTCCCGCCACCTGGGTTGACATCAGAGTCGATGATCGCCAAGGCATCGGAGCTGAAGCTGACGCCGTAGTTCACACCGGGTCCGGACCCCGAGCCACCCAGACCTCCGTTGTAGAAATTCAGGACAGGCTCCAGGTTCTGCAAACCTTCGAAGGTCAGAGTCGTCACCTGCGCGGACAAGGTGGCGGTGGACAACGCGGCGAGCAGGACAAGGCCTGCGGCCTTTCGAGTGTGCTGGCGGATCATGGGCGGATGGGATGGGTTAAGCTTGGACTCTGAACTTGCCTTAGGGAAAAACAAACTCCGGGGTCCAGTCAAGCCCTCTGGATGTGACCCATAGTTACGAGTTCCTAGGGTAAACGCCCGACCATTTTGCCAGGTCCGACTGAGGATCAGTCGAAGAGGTATCGAGAACGGGGGCAAAGGGAGGCCAAGTCCGGGAAAGCGCCATTGGCAAGGCGTGGTTTCCGCTGGAAGCCAGCCAATGCTCCCACGTTGGGGCAGAATTCGATTCCGGGTCTGCAACTACCTTTCTTCCAACGCGATCCGGATGGTGGCGGCCGGCGGCGCGGCGCCCGGATTGGCCTTGCGGCTTCCGCGGATCTTTCTACTGCGAGTCCCGTATTGTCGCCACCAGGTTCGCTGGCGTTCCGGGGTCCAGGGCTTTTCCACCGGGCAGGCGTCCAAGCGCGCGAGGAAGGCCTCCATCGACCCCGGGCGACCTGCCGGTTCCTTGGCGAGGCAATCCAGGATGAGGCCTTCCAATTCCGGGCCGAGGGCTCCGGGAACCTTCCGGTCGAGGGCCACCGGTTCCGCCGTCAGGTGCAGATCCCAGATGGCCTCCACGCTGTCGGCGACGAACACCGGTTGGCCGGTGGCCAGGTGGTAGGCCACCGCGCCCAGCGCATAGATGTCGGTGGACACGTCGCCGTGACCCGGGGTCCGGATCGTCTCCGGCGCCATGTACAACGGCGTGCCGAGGAACCGGGCTGCCTGGGTTGGAATCGAGTCGGGCCCCGTACCCGCGGACACCTCCCGGACCAGTCCGAAGTCGAGCACCTTCACCGTGTCGGGGATGCCACCCCGTTCGCAGAGGAACAGGTTGCCCGGCTTGATGTCCCGGTGGATCAGGCCCGCGGCATGGGCTTCCTGGAGCGAGCCGGCCGCCTGCCGGAGCAGGTGGATGAGCCGTTCCTGCGGCACGGGACCATGACGGTCGACCAGTTCCTCCCAGGTCATCCCCTCCAGGAGTTCCATGGCGTAGTAGAAGATGCCGTCCGCGGTGTGGCCGTAGTCGTACACCTGGATGGTGTTCGGATGGGTGAGCCGGCAGGTCAGCTGGACCTCGTGCTCGAACTGCCGGATGAGGCCTTCGTCGGCGCGGTCGGGCAGCAGCAGCTTCACGGCGGTGTCGCGGCGCAGAAGCGCGTGGCGTCCGCGGTACACGACACCCATCGCCCCTTCGCCGATCCGTTCCAGCAGGGTGTATTGTCCGAGCTGGCGTGCGCGCAACTGGGCCTCGTTGAACCGCCGGCGCCAAACCGAACCGGCGTGTGAGGCCACGATCCCGACCACCGCGCCCAGCACCACGAACAGCAGCAGGATCCGGAAGATCCAACGGAGGACCCGAAGGGACCGGAAGGCCTCGTCGGCGTCGATCTTCGTGACCACGCCGAAATGGTGTTCCTCCACCCATTGCCACGCGCCGACCACGGGTACCCCGCGGTAGTCGCGGGTCGGCTCCACGCTGACGCCGGTCGGCTCGTTGATCGCGCGGGAGACAAGCGTCATCAGGGCCCGGTCCGCTTCGTCGATCGACGCCTTTCCTCCGCGGGTCAGGTCGAGCCCGGGATCGCGGAGGACGAGGTTCAGCGCAGACGTGACCCCCGGGGAGTTGGTGAGCAGTTCGAGTTGACGCAGCGGTTCCTCGAAGCGGCTCTGGGAAAGCAGACGTCCTTCAGGATCGAAGGCGAAGGTCTCGCCGCTTTTCCCGGTTCGGGCCACCGAAAGGACCCGTGTGAACTCCGCCTCGGGGCGCAGCACCAAGGCCAGTACGCCTTGGATCCGTCCTGCGTCGTCCCGGACCGGCGCCAGGACCTGCATCACCTGCAGTTCGCCACGCGGCGCGTTCGTGGAAGGCGAAGCCATCCGCGGGCGCGTTCCGCCCGCTCCGCCGAAGCCCGGAGGGCCTGTCGGTGGACCGTTGGTTCCGCCGGGTCCTCCACGTCCCATCCAACCCAGGCCTCCACCGCGTCCCCCGGACACTCCCGGTCCAGGGCGTCCCGCGGGGCGGATGGGCTTGAAGGGCGTGATCAACGCCGGTTCGCCCGTCGCGAGCACGCGCTGGTAGAGTTCGGAATGGTCCGAGGGAACCGTGGTGCCGGGACGGATCCGCATCCGGCCCGTGCTGGCCACCACCCGGTTGTTGGTGCCCACGAGGACCGCGGAGACGTAGCCGGCGAGCTGGATGCGGTCCTCGAGTCCGAAGGAAAGCCGGCTGAACGGCGAATTGGTCCCGCCACCGGGTCCGGGTCCCGGTCCGGATGGCTGGGCAAACGTCCGCGACTGCTGGAGCGCGGCGCTCGCGGGTTCGCGGACGGTCGGGTCGCTGGCCAGCAGCTTCGCCGTGCGCAGTTGCCCTTGGATCCAGAGTTCCAAGGCGGTGACGTTCGCCTTGAGGTCGGTTTCGAGTTCGCTGCGCAGCCCGTCTTCCAGCGTCCGTCGCACCGCTCCCAGGCTCCACCCGCCGATGCCCGCGATCAGTGCGGCGGCGAGCAACGTCCCCAGAAGAAGCGTCCGATGGCGGAGGAACGCCTTTCTTGTCCAACTGGATCCGGATGCGGGGAGGGAGGAATCGGTCACCGTGGCCGAGGAGACCGCCGGGGCCCATGCGAGGATACAACCACGGCGTGGAACATCCCGACTGCCCGAAAGGAAGAAACCCGGTCCCCGTCTTCAAGACAGGAACCGGGTCGTAGAGCAACTTCGGACCGGATCAGTTGGAGGCGATCTCGATCTGGCGCGGCTTCGCCTCGGCGGTCTTCGGCAGCGTGATCGTCAGGATGCCGTCCTTGTGGCTGGCTCGGATCTGCTCGCGATTGACCGGGGTGTTCACCGTCAGGCGCCGCTCGAAACGCCCGTGGCTCCGCTCACGGTAGTTCCAGGTGTCCTCCTGACGCGCCTCCTCCGACTTCCGTTCGCCGGCGATCACCAGCACGTCGTCATGGAAGGTCACCTGCACCTGCTCCCGGGAAACACCCGGAAGATCGACCTGGACGGTCACCGCGTTGGCGTCCTCGCGGACATCCAAGGCAGGTCGGAAGGCCGCAACCGCCGGGGCGGCCTCGAAGTAGCGCTCGAACTCGCGGTCCAACAGGGACGCCAGCGGGGAGACATAGCCGAACGCGGAACGGGGATGGGTGATGAGCTTCATGGGATTGGTACGTTGATTGGTCGTTGTTGATCTTCTGTCAGCGACCCTTTCCGGGTCTGTGGGACCCCTACTGCTGCTGGAATGCCAGAACCTCCACGAAGGTGATGGATCGAAGGTTAACGATATCGTGACGCGCTGAGGGTTGAGAATTCCGCAAAGGCTGTGACTTTTGGGTACGAAGTGTCCCTGGCGTGGGACAGGGATGTCCAAGGGCTGTCCCTATTGGGCTGGAAAATCAGAAACCCCGGCTCGAACGGGGTCGAACCGGGGTCTTCGGAGGAAGGGCGCCGCCTGCGGAGGGTCAACCCTTCTTGCAGCGATCGACGAACTTCGCGGTGCGGTCCATGGCGACCTGGATCTGGTCGAAGGCGGTGGCGAAGCAGCAACGGAGGAAGCCTTCGCCGCTGGGACCGAAGGCGCCGCCGGGGACGCAGGCGACCTTCTCCTCGTTCAGCAGGCGGATCGCGAAGTCCTTCGAGGAAAGCCCGGTGCTGGTGATGTCGGGGAAGGCGTAGAACGAGCCGCGGGGCAGGTGGCAGGAAAGCCCCATGTCGTTCAGGGCCTTCACGATGAAGTTCCGGCGCATCCGGTACTGCTCGCGCATCTCCGCGGTGGCCGATTCCCCGTTGGTCAATGCCTCGATGGCGGCCTCCTGGGCGATGATGCTCGCGCACATGATCGCGTATTGGTGGACCTTCATCATGGCGTCGACGAGGTGGGTGGGGCCGCAGGCGTAGCCGATGCGGAAGCCGGTCATCGCATAGGCCTTGGAGAAGCCGTGGAGGAAGATGGTCCGTTCCGCCATGCCGGGCAGGGAGGCGATGGAGACGTGTTCCCCTTCGAAGGTCAGCTCGGAGTAGATCTCGTCGGTGAGCACGAGGAGGTCGTGCTTGATAGCGACCGCGGCGATCTCGAGCAACTGCTGGCGGGTCATGGTGCCGCCGGTCGGGTTGGTCGGGAACGAGAGCAGCAGGACCTTGGACCGCGGGGTGACGACCGCCTCGATGGCCTTGGCGGTCACCGCGAAGCCGTCCTCCGCACGACACACCACCGGCACGGGCTTGGCGTGCGCCAGCAGCACGCTCGGGGAGTAGCTGACGTAGCACGGCTCGTGGTAGATGACCTCGTCGCCGGGATTCAGTGTGGCACGCAGCGCGAGATCGAGGGCCTCGCTGACGCCGACCGCGACGAGCACCTGGGTCTTCGGGTCGTAGCGCACCCCGAACTTCTCGTCCACGTACCTGCAGATGCACTCGCGGAGCTTCAGGAGGCCGAGGTTGGAGGTGTACTGGGTGCGACCGCGCTCCAGGGCGTAGATGGCGGCCTCGCGGATGTGCCACGGCGTGGCGAAGTCGGGTTCGCCCACGCCCAGGGAAATCACCCCGGTGGTGGTCTGGACCAGCTCGAAGAAGTCGCGGATTCCCGAGCGGGGGATGCCGGTGACATGGTCCGCGATGAAGTTGCGCGAGGAGGAGGACATGGAAGTGCCGGTTGGAAGTACGCGAACGGCCGGCGGCGCGGGAAGTGAATTTCCCGGGCACCGTCTGCGTTCGCCTTTTCTTGGATCGTTAGAGGCGGCGCAGACGGGAAGTAGCAGCGGCGGCCCCGGCCTGTGCGGCGGGAGCCTCGACGATTGCAGCCATCGTGCCGTGCTTCATTGCGCCGCGGTTGTCCCGGGAACCGTGGCGGCTGTCAAGCGGCCGAACCGAGCAGGGGCGTCGGGGCTTGCGGGTTGGCGAAACGAAAAGGCCGGTGTCCCGACGGGACACCGGCCTTCTCGGAGACAATCCACAATCACTGGTCGGCCGGCGGGCGCTGCGGGCGGCCTTCGCCACCGCGCCTGCCGTTGCCCCCTTCCGGACCGCCCTCGGGTCCACCGGGTCCACCGGGTCCACCGGGTCCACGGCCGCCGGCGGGCCGCGCCGGGCGGATCTCCTCGAGGCTCAGCTTTCCGTCCCCGTTCTTGTCGAGCTTGCGCAGCGCGGCGGCGGCGTTGGTGATCTCGTCGGCGTCGATCACGCCATCCTTGTTGACGTCGAGCGCCTCGACGATCGGATGCGGCATGCGGCCCGGGCCTTGGCCGGGACCTTGGCCGGGACGGCCTCCGTCCGGGCCGGGCGGACGTCCGCCCTCCTGGGCTCCGACGTTGAAGGCGACGAGGGCCGTGGCGGCGATGACCGAGAGTTTGCTGAGCTTCATGGTGCGTGTGTTTGGATGTGGCTTCCGTCTTCCGGACAGGCCGGCGGACTTCCCGTCCAGCCATTGGATACAGGGGAAGCCCCGGCTGTTAGCTGCGTGTTTTGTCGCCGCTCCATTTTGTTAAGCCGGGGTAAATCTGGCCGACGGAGGCGTTCCGATGGATTAATCCCGGAACGCCAGAGCCCGACCTCATGAACTCGCACGCCACCAGCCCGCCGCCGGGAACCCCGCGGATCCTCGTCATCGACGACGACCGGAAGCTGTGCCGGCTGATCCGGGACTACCTCCTTCCGATGGGCTATGCGGTGGAGGCCGTCCACACCGGGCCCGAAGGCGTGGAGCGTGCGCTCGAGCCCGGGTGGCAGGCGGTCATCCTGGACCTCATGCTGCCCGGGATGGACGGGTTCGAGGTGCTCAAGCGGATCCGCGCCAAGACCGACCTCCCGGTGCTGATGCTCACGGCCCGGGGCGACGAGGCGGACCGGATCGTCGGGCTGGAGATCGGTGCCGACGACTACCTTCCCAAGACCTTCTCCACGCGCGAGCTGTTGGCGCGTCTCCGTGCCGTCACACGTCGCGTCGGACGCGGCGCCCCGCCCGGAACGGAGGTGCTTGAGGAGTGGGTCGTCGGTCCCCTGCGGGTGCGTCCGGCGTCGCGCACCGCGGTGCTCGACGACCATCCGCTCACGCTGACGCCGGTCGAGTTCGACCTGCTTTCCTCGCTCGCCAAAGCCAAGGGCCGGGTCAAGACCCGCGAGGCCCTCCTCGACGAGATCCGAGATCGGGACTACGATGTCTTCGACCGTTCCATCGACGTCCACATCTCGGCGCTGCGCAAGAAGCTGAACGACGATCCGAAGAACCCGCGCTTCATCCGGACGCTGCGTTCCGCGGGCTACATGATGGTCGATCCCGAGGACCTGCCATGATCCTCCGTCTGCCCCTGCTCGGAAGGATCCTCGTCTGGCTGGTGCTGAATCTCCTGCTGCTGGCAGTGGTGATCGGATTGGTGCTGCTCACGGAGTTCCGCATCGAGCCGTTGATGCTTGGGCTGGTCGGGGAACGCGCCCAGCGGGCCGCGGAAGTCCTGATGTCGGAGCTCCGAGACCGGCCCCAATCCGAATGGGAGCCCGCGCTCGCGCGGTTCACGAACGCCTATTCGATCAACGCCATCCTCCTGCGCGACGACGGCCAGTGGGTTGCGGGCCCGAAGCTGGACGTGCCGGAGGAGATCGTCCGTCGCCTGCGTCCTTCGGGTGGAGGCTCCGCAGGGCCCCGCGGGGAGCGACGTGGTCCCCCGCCCGGATTCGGCGGACCGATGGACCTGCCTCCCGGGATCTTGCCCGAGGACCTCCAGGGTCCGGAAGGCGGCCGTCGTCCCCCACCCCAGGCGCCGCGGGCGTTGTTGCGTGCCGGCGATCCGGCCCGGTATTGGCTCGTCGCGGGAGGGACCCTCTTCGTGCCCAGGAACCGCGGCCCCATCCGGGTGGTCCTGATTTCCGACTCCTGGTCGGCCGGCGGACTCTTCTTCGACGTCCGCCCGTGGCTGATCGCCGGCTCCGGCGCCGTGCTGCTCTCGATCCTGTGGTGGATCCCTTTCGTGCGTGGGATCACCCGTTCCATCTCGGGCATGTCGCGCGTGACCGAGACCATTGCGGAGGGTCGGTTCGACGAACAGGTCACCGACGACCGCGGGGACGAACTCGGACGCCTCGGTGCCGCGATCAACCGCATGGCGGCCCGACTCGACGGTTACGTGGGCGGCCAGAAGCGTTTCCTCGGGGACATCGCCCACGAGCTGTGTTCCCCGCTGGCGCGGATGGAGATGGCGCTCGGCGTTCTCGAACAGCGGTCGGACGCCACGCAACGGGAGTACGTCGAGGACGTCCGCGAGGAGGTCCGCCACATGTCCGGTCTGGTCAACGAACTCCTCCAGTTCTCCAAGGCCGGTCTCCGCGCCCGCGAGATTCCGCTCCAAGTCGTTCCGTTGCGTCCCTTGGTCGACCGCGTGCTCGATCGCGAGGCCCCCGGTGCGGTGGGCCTCCTCGTGGAGGTGCCGGGCGGCCTCGAGGTATTGGGCGATCCCGAGTTGTTGGCCCGGGCCCTTGGCAACCTGGTCCGCAACGCCCTCCGCCATGCCGGGTCCGCCGGACCGATAACCGTCGCCGCCGAGGCCTTCCCGGACGCCTCGGTGCGGCTCTCCGTGGCCGATTCCGGCCCGGGCGTCCCACCGGAATGCCTGCCCCGGCTCGGCGAACCCTTCTACCGCCCGGACCTCGCGCGTTCCCGGGAGACCGGCGGCACGGGCCTGGGACTGGCGATCGTGAAGACTTGCGTCGAGGCCTGCCATGGACGCCTCGAACTCCGCAACGGCGAGCGGTGTGGCCTTGTCGCCTCCTTGGTGCTGAAGTCGGCCGCGAACTCCCCGGGCTGATCCGGGGCACTCCGTCCCCATGAAGGAAACCGTCCGCCGCCGGGCGATCGAACTCGGATTCGACGCCTGCCGCATCACCGGCCCCCAGCCTCCGGCTTCCGCCGGCCGGTTCCTCGAAGCCCTCGATGCCGGGCGCCATGCGGGGATGTCGTGGATGACGCGCAACGCCGAGCGGCGTGTCGATCCCGACCGGGTCCTTCCCGGCCTCCGCTCCGTCGTCGCCCTGGCCGTCAGCTATCATGGACCGGAACCCGTGGACGTCCCCTCGGGTGCCGGGGTTGTCGCCCGGTATGCCCGTCATGCCGACTACCACGACGTGCTCGCGTCGCCGCTCCGGACCCTCGCCGCCGAGATCGACCTCCTGGGCGGCCCCGGCACGCGTTCCCTTTGGTACGTCGACACCGGCCCCCTCCTCGAACGGGACCTCGCCCAGCGGGCCGGTATCGGGTTCGTGGGGAAGCACACCAACCTCATCTCCCTGAACCTCGGCAACTGGTTCCTGCTCGCCGAGGTGCTCACCACGCTCGAACTCGAGCCCGACGAACCGGAACGGAACCGCTGCGGCTCCTGTTCCCGTTGCCTGGACGCCTGTCCCACCGGCGCCCTGCCGGCGCCCTTCACCCTGGATGCCCGACGGTGCATCTCGTACCTCACCATCGAACTCAAGGACTCCATCCCGGAGTCCCTCCGTCCGCTGATCGGCGACAGGATCTACGGCTGCGACGACTGCCTCGCGGCGTGTCCTTGGAACCGTTTCGCACGGGAGGGGGCGCTGATGCGGGAACACCGACGCGCGGACCTCTTCCGTCCCTCGCTTGCCGACCTCTTGTCCCTCGACGCCGCCGGGTTCAAGCGGATGTTCGCCGGGACGCCGATGTTGCGTACGAAGCGCCGTGGGTTGCTGCGGAACGCCTGCGTCGCCCTCGGCAACACCGGCACCCTCGCCGACCTGCCGGTCCTGGAACGGGCCGCCTCCGATCCGGAACCCCTGGTCGCGGAACATGCCGCGTGGGCCATCCGGGAAATCCGCCGCCGCTCCACCGGACCGGCCTCAGCGGCGTAGGATCTCGAACGTCGTCTCGAACCAGAGCCCGTTCAGCTCGAACTGCATCTCCGCCGGATCGAAGCCGCCGCGGTACCAGGTGACGGAATTCCTCTCCCCGATGAGGCCGCAGACCTCGTCGAAGAATTCCGGTTCGAACGCCACCACGCCGTAGCGCCCGGTCCGCAGTTCCTCCTTCTCCATGGCGGCCAGGAGGTGTTCGGCGTCGGCCCGGCAACGTTTCACGATCCAGATCTCCGCTTCGGGACACTTCACCGCCAGCTTGTGCAGCTTGGAGACGGTGCATTCGCCGCATTCGACCCACAGGATCGGCCTCATGTCGTAGGCGAGCACCGCCAGGTCCGGCACGAAGGGGATGTTGTCGTTCTGGACGTCGGTCTCGATCTGGATGCGTTCCCGGAAGAAGAGCAGGTAGGCCAGGAACTTGAATGCGACGTGGCGGATCGACTCGTTGACCCCCTGGCCGACGATGACCTTGTGCGGGAACGGCCGGCGCCGGTCCTCGCTGCGGAGCTGGAAGTTGAACTTGTTGGCCACGCGGATCCTGAACCTCTTCGGCGCCGAGTCCGCATCCAAGACAAACCCGCCCTCCCTGCGGAGCGCAGGCTCCTGCGCAAGGATCAGGCCTTGATGGCGCCGGCCTTGCCCGACTCGACGACGAACGAGCTGCGGAGGACCACCGGTCCGTTCTGCTGGGTCACGTCCTCGGCGGTGAGGTAGTCGCTGCGCCACAGTTCGGGGGTGACCATGCAGAGGACGTATCCCCGTTCGCGGGAGAAGTAACGGACGCACGGGTTCTCGGCCTGCAGCTTCCCCAACTCCACCTCGGCGAGGCTTCCCTTGCCGCCGCTGGTGATGCTGGTGCCGACGAATTCGGTGGCCACGACCGGCGAATCGCCGATCCGGTCGTCCACGCGGAGGTCGTTGACCCAATTGGAATGGATGTCGCCGGTGAGGACCACCGGGTTCGGGACGCGGCGGTCCTGCCAGAACCTCGCCAGCGCCATGCGCTCGTGCGCGGCGCCGGGCCACTGGTCCATGGAGTACGTCCGTTCCGCTCCGTCAACCTTGGGGCGACGCGACACCATGCCCATCATCACCTGCTGGGCGATCACGTTCCAACGTCCCTGCGAGGCGATCAGCCGGCTGTCCAGCCAGTTGCGTTGTTCACGCCCGAGGAGGCTGTTCGCGGGATCGAGGGCCGCGGCGTTCAACGGCTTGGGCCCGTCACCATTCGGTTGGTCGGTCCGGTATTGGCGGGTGTCCAGGATCTGGAACTCCGCCAGACGACCAAACGCCATGCCCCGGTAGAGACGGAGGTCCGGTCCGGTGGGAATGCAGGAGGACCTCAGCGGCATCGCCTCGTAGTACGCCTGGTATGCCGCCGCTCGTCGGATCAGAAAGGTCGCCGGGTCGGTGTCCTTGTTGTCGGGAACCGTGTTCGCGTAGTTGTTGTCGAACTCGTGGTCGTCCCAGGTCACCCACCACGGACACCGCGCGTGCATGGCTTGGAGGTCGGGATCGGAGCGGTACTGGGAATGGCGGATCCGGTAGTCGCGCAGCGTCTGCAAGCGACCCTTCTCCGGACCCGTGTGCCGGCGGACCTGGCCTTCCTTCCCGGGGCCCTCGTAGATGTAGTCGCCGAGGTGGACCACGAAGTCGGGGTCCTGCGCCGCCATGTGCCGGTAGGCCGTGAAGTGGCCATGCTCGAGGTGCTGGCAGGAGGCGAACGCGAAACGCAGCTTCGCCGGAAGGCTTTCCCTCGGCGGCAGCGTGCGGGTCCGTCCGACGGGGCTGGTCGCGCCGCCGGCGTGGAAGCGGTACCAGTAGGTGCGTCCCGGTCGCAGGCCCGTCACCTCCACGTGCACCGAATGCGCCAGTTGTGGCGTCGCCAGGGTCGTCCCACGCCGCACCCCGCGGCTCATGGATTCGTTCTCCGCGATCTCCCAACGCACGGCGACCGCCTCCTGCGGCATCCCGTGGTCCGGCTCCAACGGACGCGGGCAAAGCCGGGTCCAGAGGACCATGCCGTCCTCGGACGGATCCCCGGAGGCCACGCCGAGCCGGAACGGATCGCCGTCGAACGTGGGACGGCCGACCGGGCCTGGCCGGGCGGCGGCGAATGCGGGCAGTGCGGCCATGGCGGCGGCCTGCGCGAGGAAGAGTCGTCGGGTCAGTCCGCCCTCATGGCGGAGGGCGCTTTGGATTGGTCCGTGGGTGAGCATGGAGTGGAGCCGCTTCGGAAGCCTGCGGGACGTCCCCTCCTTCGCGTTTGTCGTGCGACCCGGTCAAGGTGCTTCGCCCTCCGACATCGAAACGTGACCTGCGCGCCGTTCCCCACCGCCTTCATCGCCCGGTTGACCCTTCCGGAGGTGGTTCCTAGGCTCGACCCCATGATTCGGAATCGTCTGTGGGTGTTCGCGGCCGCGATCGGTCTGGCCGCCGCATCCGTTCGGGGACAGGTGCCGGTGCCCTTCAATGGCATCCAGGCCATCGTCAACGACACGGTCATCACCCGCGACCACGTGCTCGGCAGCGCCCAGCGCGAGCTCGCCGCGGCGGCGCGCACGGCGACGACCGAGGACGACTACCTCAAGCGCCGCGCCCGCATCCTCGAGGACCAGCTCGAGCAGCTCATCGACCGCCAGCTGATCGTCGACGAGTTCAAGGAGAAGGGCTACGGCTTCCCCGACTCCCTGATCGACGACATGATCAAGCTGCGGGTGAAGAAGGACTTCGGCGGCGACCGCGTGGCGTTGACCAAGACCCTGCGTGCCGAGAACCGCACCTACGAGCAGTTCAAGAAGGACGAGAAGGAGGACTTCATCATCTTCCAGATGACGCTCAAGAACGTCCGCGACGAACTCACCATCTCGCCGAAGAAGATCGAGAACTACTACGCGACCAATTCCTCGAAGTACAAGGTGGGGAACCGCGTGAAGCTGCGGATGATCGTGATCGACCGCGCCAAGCACGCGCCGGACGAGTCGGTGAAGATCGCCGAGACCGCCGTCCAACGTCTCAAGGCCGGAGAGGATTTCGCCAAGGTGGCCGACGAGCTGTCGGACGACGCCCGTCGGTTCAAGGGCGGCGACCGTGGTTGGACGGAGGAGGGCTCCTTGCGCGAGGAGTTGCGCAAGGTGGCCTTCGCGCTGCCGCCCGGACAGCTGAGCGAGGTGCTGGAAATCCAGGGCACCCGGTTCCTGCTCAAGGTCGAGGAGAAGCAGCCCGCCGGCGTGAAGCCGCTCGCGGAGGTCCGTCAGGAGGTCGAGACCACGCTCAAGGACTCCGAACGGCAACGCCTGCAGAAGCAGTGGCTGGCCCGGATGCGCAAGAAGGCCTTCGTCCGCTACTTCTGAGCCCGGCAACCCGTCCGGGTATCCCCACGCGAACGCGATGATCCTCGGCATCACCCTCGGCGACACCACCGGTGTCGGCCCCGAGGTCGCATTCCGTGCGGTTGCCCGGCTCGCCGGCGAGGATTCCGATACCCGGTACGTGCTCATCGGCGACTCCGGCGCGGCGTCCCGGATGTGCGGCCTGATGGGCCTCGAGTCGGACCTTCCGGAATGGCGTGGGGCGGATTCCGAACCGTGCCGCGTCTATCGGCTCCCGGTGGCCGGGGACAGCCTGCCCGAGGATTTGCCCGCCGGGGATCCGCGCGCGGCCCTCTCCGCCCTCGAGGCGCTCTCCGAAGGGGCACGCCGCTGTCTCTCCGGGGAATTCCAGGCGCTTGTCACCGCCCCGGTCAGCAAGGAGGCCATCCTCCGCACCGGCACGCCCTTCGTCGGCCAGACGGAGTTCCTCGCCGAACTGTCCGGCACGGAACGGTTCGCCATGATGCTCCTCGGCCATGACGAACGCGGACGTTGGCTGCGGGTGGCCCTGGCCACGACCCATGTACCGATCTCGGCGGTGTCGGCCTCGCTGACCCGCGACGGCATCGTCGACGCCATCGCCTTGGCTGCCGATGCCTGCCGGCTGCTGGGTCTGCCGCGTCGTCGGATCGGGGTCTGCGGTCTCAATCCCCACGCCGGCGAAGGTGGCCTCCTCGGAGGCGAGGAGATCGCGGTGATCCGGCCCGCCGTCGACCTGGCCAAGGCCGCGGGCGTGGACGTCCATGGTCCGTTCCCCGCCGACACCCTGTTCCACCGCGTGTTCCGCGGCGACTACGACGCGGTGGTCGCCATGTACCACGACCAGGGTCTCGCGCCCCTGAAGATGGTCGCGTTCGACAACGGGGTGAACTGGACGCTGGGGCTCCCGTTCGTCCGCACCTCGCCCGACCA